>PNBO01000374.1 GCA_003136095.1 Myxococcales bacterium | reverse complement strand
CGGTGCCGTTCCTGTGCGACGACGCCAGCGGCAAGGCGATCGATGAAACGCTGGCGCTGGGCGCGAATGCACTGGTCATCGCGGCCTGCTCGGCGCGCTTTCACGCCCGCGCCTTCCTGCGCGAGCGCTGCCACACCGAGCGCGTCAGCCTGCGCGAGCTGGTGGTGGGAAGCCACGCGCCCAACGACGAAGACACGCAGATGCTCGCCGAGGACATGCTGCGCATGGGCGTCGCGCGCGCCGCTCGGGTCGAGCTTCCCGCGCCGCAGCCCTTGCCCGCGGAGCGGACGGTGCTGGTGGTCGGGGGTGGGCCAAGCGGGATCGCGGCGGCGCTGGGCGCGGCCCGGGCTGGCTACCAAGTGGTGCTGGTCGAGAAACAGCCAGAGCTCGGCGGTTGGCTGCGCTCGTGGAAGCGAACGTTGCCCAGCCGGACCCCCTATCGCGACCTGCAGCCGAGCGGGCTCGATGCACTCCTGGCCGAGATCGAAGAACATCCGCGCATCCAGGTTCACCGTAACGCCCAACTCGTGCGGGTGTCCGGGCAGCCCGGCCAGTTCGAGGTCGAGCTGAAAGCTGGCGAACAAGCGCTCTCGACCCGCGTCGGCGCCATCGTGCAAGCCACGGGGTGGAAGCCCTACGAAGCCGCCAAGCTGTCCCATCTGGGCTACGGCCGCTCTCCCGACGTCATCACCAATGTGGACTTCGAACGCATGCTCGCCGCGGGCACGGTCAAACGCCCCAGCAATGGCCTGCCCGCGCGGCGGATCGCGTTCATCCAGTGCGCGGGATCGCGCGACGCCAACCATCTCGCCTACTGTTCGAACGTGTGCTGCCGCGTGACCCTCAAGCATGCGCTGTGGGCGCGGGAGCTCGACCCGGCCTGTGAAACCTACGTGCTGGCCAAAGAGATTCGCACCCTTGGCCTGCACGAAGATTTCTACCGGCGCGCCCAAGAAGATGCCGGCATCTTCATCACCAAGGGTGAGGTGGCCGCGGTGGAGCCGGCAGGGCGCAATCTTCTCGTACGTCTGGCNNGCCACCGGCATGGTGCCGGTCGCCGCCGACGGGCCGGCCATTCGCGAGCTGCGGGACGCGCGCAAGGCGCTGGCCAAGGGCGACGGCAACCTCGAGGTCGTGCAAGCGACCATCGCGCGGCTCGAAGCGCACGAAGGTACCGACATTCTCGGGCTCGACTACCGGCAAGGCCCGGATCTGCCGTCACTCGAATACGGCTTTCCGGANNTGCCGCATCGACGGCGAGGGCGCGGCGCTCAAAGCCATCCAGGCCATCGAGCACTGCGCGCTGGGCGAGGCCATGCACCCGCGCTGGGGCGACATCTCGCCACCGACCTTCAACCTGCAACGCTGCACCCAGTGCAAGCGTTGCACCGAGGAGTGCCCGTTCGGCACCCTCGACGAGGACGAGAAGTGCACGCCCAAGCCGAACCCGGGCCGTTGCCGCCGCTGCGGCATCTGCCTGGGCGCCTGTCCCGAGCGCATCATTTCGTACGCGGACTACTCCGTGGACATGGTGGTGCGCATGATCAAGGCCATCGAGGTACCGGACGAATTCGAAGAGAAGCCGCGCATTCTGATACTTCTCTGCGAGAACGACGCCTATCCCGCGCTCGAGCTCGCCGGCTTCCATCGCCTGCGCTACAGCAGTTACGTTCGTGCGATCTCGGTGCGTTGCCTGGGGGCCATCAACGTCGTGTGGCTGTCGGATGCCCTGGCGCGTGGGTTCGACGGGATTCTGCTGCTCGGGTGCAAGCCCGGCGAGCAGACCCAGTGCCACTATACCCGTGGCAGCGATCTTCTGGCCACGCGTAGCGAGAACGTGAAGCAGAAGCTCAAGCAGCTCGCCCTCGAGGACGAGCGCGTGCGCGTCGAGCATGTGGCGCTCTCCGACTACCTGACGCTGCCCGCGCTGATCGACGGCTTCGTCAAGCGAATCGAAGACCTCGGGCCCAATCCGTTCAAGGAATCGTGAGCGGCATGTCGGGTGAGGCAGCAGCGACCACTACCACGCAGCGGCTGGCGCCCGACCGCGAGCTGCTGGCGGCCGTGCTCGCCAGCGGCGGTGAGGATCTGCGCAAGTGCATGCAATGCGCGACCTGCTCGGCCGTGTGCGAGCTGACCGACGCGAGCAACCCCGGGCCGCGCAAGGAGATGTTGTGGGCGCAATGGGGTTTGCGCGACCGCCTGATGGGCGATGTCGATCCGTGGCTGTGCCACCAGTGTGGCGACTGCACCTTGCGCTGTCCGCGCGGCGCGCGCCCCGGCGACGTGATGGCAGCCTTGCGCCGCGAGTGCGTGATCCACTACGCCACACCGCGCGCCTTCGGGCGCTGGGTGAATCAACCGCGCAGCCTGGTGTGGATTGCCCTCGGGGCGGCCGTGATGCTCGCAGCCGCGGCGGTGGCCTGGCAAGCGTCGGGGGTGGCTGCCGTGGAGCTGGCGATGGCGGGACCCCGCACGGTGTTTCCGTTCTGGACCTGGCTGCCCCACTGGCTGCTGGGGACCGTCTTTGGTTTGTTGCTCGCGTTCGACGTGGTGGTCTTGGTCCGCGGCGCGCGGCGATTCTGGCGTGATCTGAACGCCTCGGCCCCCTCGCCCCAGCCCTCGCCCCCCGACGCGGGGAGAGGGGGTGGAGTGCGTGGCCTCGGCGCAAGCTGGCGCGCGGCTTTCCGGCGCATCGTCTGGCACGAGGACTTTGGGTTGTGCGCGGGAAGCCACGCGCGGCGTACCTCGCACCTGCTCGTCGTCTACGGCATGCTCGCCCTCTGGCTCACCAGCCTGTGGGTCGTGACCGCGCGCTGGAATCCCTTGCTCGAAGGTCTGGTGTACCCACTCGGCTTGTGGAACCCGTGGAAGCTGCTGGCCAATCTCGCCGGGCTGTCGGTGGTGCTCGGCGCCACGCTGATGCTGGTTGAACGCGGGGAGCGCCCGGCCACGGCCGGAGCCACCCGCTATGCGGATGGCGCCCTGCTGGGTTTCCTGCTGACCATCGTGCTTACCGGATTCGCCTCCGAGCTGCTTCACTTCCTTCGCGTCGAGCCCCTGCGCTACGCCGTATACGCCGTGCACCTGGTATCTGTGTTCGCGTTTCTGTGGGTGCTGCCGTATTCCAAGCTGGCGCACGTGGTGTATCGGACGCTGGCCCTGGTTCACGCCGAGCGCATCGGGCGAGGTCAGCGATGAAACGCCATCGTCGCAGCATCATCGTCGTCGCGCTTGTGCTCATGGCCGCGCCCTTGCTCTATGCCGTGATCAGCTTCGCCGCGCGGCCGATGCCGCGGCCCTCGTGGCTGGAACCCGCGCGCCCCAACACGACCTGCATCCTGCCTGCCGGCGTGGTTCGCTACGAGCACATGCAGCATCTCAAGAGCCTGCGCGACCACGTGCTGCGCGACGGACAGCGGGAAGAGCTCGCCGGCGCGCGCGCCCAGGGGCTGGGGTCGTGCCGTGGTTGCCACGCCCACCGCGAGCTCTTCTGCGACCGTTGCCACGATCGCGCCAGCGTGCGACTCGACTGTTTCGGCTGTCACGTGTACTGATGGGGAAGACGATGGAGCGAAGGAAATTCCTGAAAACCGGCGCCCTGGTGGGAGCGGGAGCCGCCGGCGCCTACGGGCTGCCGCTGTTGACGTCGTTGCGGGCCAGCGCGGGGAATGCCCTGGCGCCAGCGGCGAAGTGCCGCTGGGGCATGGTCATCGATCTGACGAAATGCCCGCCCAACTGCACGGCCTGCGTCGATGCGTGCAAGCGCGAGAACAACGTCGGCTCGACCGGCGACCGGTTGCGAGACATCTACCGGATCAGGAAGGTCACCATCGAAAGCACGCTCGTCGCCGGCGCTGCCCCCAAGGCCGTGCCCTTGCTGTGCAATCACTGTGACGAGCCGCCCTGCGCCCTCGTCTGTCCCATCAAGGCCACCTACAAGCGCGAGGACGGCATCGTCATCGTCGATCCCCATCGCTGCATGGGATGCCGATATTGCGTGATCGCCTGCCCCTACAACGCCCGGCATTTCAACTTCCGCGAGAACGAGCAACGACCAAACCCCGCGTTCCCCAGGCGTCAGCACGGGGTGGCCGAGTCGTGCGATCTCTGCGCTCATCTTCTCGATCAAGGCAAGCAGCCGGCCTGCGTGGCGGCCTGCGAGGACGTCCAGGCGAAAGCCCTGTGCGTGGGGAATCTGAACGATCCCGCAAGCGAGATCGCCGCGCTCATTCGTAACCATTCCGTCAAGCGCCTACGCGAGGACTTGGGGACGGAGCCCAAGGTCTTCTACATCGGGCTCTAGGCAGGCAAAGGCGAGGCAGCGCGATGGAGCTCAAGTTCGAACGAATCGCCGGCAAGTCCAAGCCCTTCTACCTGCTGACCTGCGGGCTGGCAGGGCTGGTCGCCGCGGGCGTCTATTCCACCTGGCTGATGCACGACCAGGGGCTCTATCTCTCGGGAATGTCGAGTCGGATCCCCTGGGGGCTGCCCATCGTGATGGCCATCTTCTACATTGGCCTCTCGGCGGGATCGCTGGTCATCTCCAGCCTGTATGGCGTCTTCGGCAAGCTGGAGTACAAGCCCTTCGCGCGCGTCGCGACCTACATGGCCCTGCTGCTGATGATTGGAGCCCTCCTCTCCATTCTCACGGATCAGGGCAGAATCGATCGCGTCGTGGTCGAGCCTTTTTCCCATTTCAATTTCCTGTCGATGTTGTCCATCAATCCGTTCCTCTACGCGAGCTACATCTTGATCTGCGCCGCCTATCTCGTCGTCATGATGGTGGGCAACGACAAGTGGACCAAGATCCTGGCCTTGGTCGCCGTTCTGTGGGCCATCCTGGTGCACAGCGGAACGGGCGCCATCTTTGGCTTCGTGCCCAGGGCGCTCTACAACTCACCCTTGCTGCCTCCCAGCTTCGTCGCGGCGGCGCTGTCGTCCGGCACGGCGCTGATGATTCTCGTCCTCCTGGCCCTCTTCCGGCTGACCGGACGCCCCTTGGACCAGGCGCCGGTGTTGTGGATTGGCCGGCTTCTCGCGGTCCTGGTCCTCATTGCTGGCTACTTCGTGCTCATCGAGAACGCGCATCGCCTCTACGCGCACGAATCGCGCGCGGCGGAGCGCTTCTTCCTCTTCGGCGGCGCGCACAGTCTGCTCTTCTGGGGCGGCTTGCTGCTGGTCGGTTCCGTCCTGCCCGTGCTCATCCTCTTTCATCGCAAGGCCGGCGCGTCCATCCGCTGGGTGGCGGTCGCCGCCGTGATGGTGGTGGCCGGCGTGCTTTGCGAAAGGTACCTCATTGTCATTCCGGGGCTGGCCTATCCGCCCGACCTCTTCCCGGGCTGGACGATCACGCAATCGCCGATCGAGGAAGGCATTGCTACCTACGCCGTGAGCCTGCACGAGCTGCTGCAAGCCTTGGGCGTCGTGGCGCTGATGGGACTGTTGTTCCTCTGGGGCCTGCGGACGTTGCGGCTGCTGCCGGGGGAGGCGGGGCGGGGCTAGGAATTGTTTCCCCTCTACGGCCGCGCCAGGACTGAAAGCTTGGCCTGCACTTCGGGAAACAAGTGGGCGAACTTGGGGGGCGCAACTCGCAGGAATATTTCGTAGTGGACGCGAGCCTCGGCGGCCTGGCCCTGGTCTTCGAGAAAGGTCGCGAAGTTGTACTGGGATGCGGCGTCGTACATGTTCGCGCGGGTCGCGCGCTCAAAATAGGAGCGCGCCTCATCGAGTGCCCCGCGCAGCTCGGCCAGGTTTCCGAGCCCATTGAGCGGCCACGAGAAAGAGGGCTCGATCTCGACGGCGCGCCGCCAGCATCGGGCCGCGCCATCCAGATCCCCCTTCTTGCGCAGGTACTCTCCAAGATTGTAGTGCGCGAGGGGGACGCCCGGCTGCTTCTCAACAACCCACGCCCAGAGCGTGGGCGTGTCGCGCCAGACGCCGATCTGGCGGACGGTCAGAACCGACAGGCCGGCCACCGCGACGAGAACGGTCACCGCCAGAGCCGTCCGGGCGTGCCGCCCACCCTGCCAGACACGGACGGCCACGGCGGCGAGCCCGATCGCCGGGGCCAGCAAGGGCAGGTACATGTACCGATCGGCTGCGGCCTGTTCCCCCACCTGAACGAGGCCGAGCACAGGCAAGAGCATGACGAGGTAGGACGCACACAATGCACCGACCAGAGGCACGCGGCGGCGCAGGACCACGGCAGTCGCGGTCGCGCCGAGCACCAGCGTGAGCGACAGGAGAAAGTCCCACCGCCAGGGCGAAACACCGTGCTCCAGTGGGTAGACGGGCACGAGATCGAACGGCAGAACTGTCTTGGCCAGGTAGAAGCCGAGTGCGCGCTGCGCACCCCACAACCTGCTCCCAAACCCGACGTACTGCATCGTCAAAACCGCGCCCGCGCGCGACTGCGCCACGATGGTCACCACCGAGGACGCGATGCCGAGGACCACGAATGGAACCTTCTCAACCACGACCCGCGTCCAGCCGGGCCCGGTCAAGCGGGCCAGCGGATAGGCGTCCAGAATGAGCAACGCCAGCGGGAGACTCACTGCCATCGGCTTTGCGAGAAGGGCCAGCGCGAACGCGCCAAGGCTTGCCAAATACTTTGCCCTACTGTGGTGCTGGGCGAACCGGAGGTAGCAAAGCACCGCGAGGACGTAGAAGAATCCGCACAGCACGTCCTTCCGTTCACTCACCCATGCCACGGATTCGACGTGAAGCGGGTGGACTGCGAATACCAGACCCGCCACCGCGGCCGCCACCAGACCTCGACTGTCGCAAGCGCCGAGCGCTCGATCGAATAGCGCGCCCACGAGCAGGACCACCGTCAGGACGGTCACGCCGTGGAGTAGTACATTGGAGAGGTGGTAGCCAAGGGGATCGATCCCGAAGAACGCATGGTCGATGCCGAGGGATAGCCAGGTCAGTGGGTGCCAGTTGCCCTGCTGAAAGGTTGTGATGGCCCAGGCAAGGAAACGCACGTTGAGCGGCCCGAGATGGGAGTTCTCGACGACGTAGCCCGGGTCGTCCCAGTTGGTGAAGCCGTTGGCAAGAACCCGCAGGTAGACGAGGAGCCCGACCAAGGCGACCGCCGCGGCAAGTACCCACAGACGCCGACGATGCGAGAGTTGTCCCACGCCGATAGCTCGCACGTCACCCGAGTGGCGGTCAGAGCGGGGAGGTCTTCTTGAACGTCGAGAGGTAACCACGGGCCGAATCTACTGTCGTGGCTATCCACGGGCAATGTGGACGCTGTAGACGAGCACGCAAGAGTGCCGTGGGCCGATAGCCCTGACCGCAATCGTCGGAAGCGACATCGGCCTGGGATTTCAACCGGACCATGCCCTTTCGGGGCCGCGTTTGTTGAGATCGTTGGGGCGCCGGTCAGCACGAGCGGTTCCACCTCATGCGCCGAAGGGGTGTTGGCAAGCCCCTTCGCTGTCGATCGTGTCCAGGACCGCTCGCCGCCGCGCTTGACGCAGCTGCGCCCGAGGCTAGAGTGCCCAGGTAGCTGTGTTTGCCATGGATCTTGACTGCCCCCATCTTTC
>PNBO01000350.1 GCA_003136095.1 Myxococcales bacterium | reverse complement strand
GCCACCGACAAGGCGTTGAGCATCGCGGCTCGACTGGACAGGGCGTCCTTCGGCGGGGTGCCGGCCACCGGCAGGCTGGCGCCGCTCGGGTGCGCCCTGGACGACGCCAATTCCTACATGTCGACGGTCAAGGGCAACGACAGCACCAACAACGGCAACCAGGCCCCATGCTGGAGCAACAACATCGTGCTGGTCGTGGACGGTCAGTCGAACGGGGCGGGCGACCTTGGCGGCGCCATAAACTGCGCCTCGGACGCTTGCGCGTCCGCCACGCCCACGGCCGCGAATGGCTGCAACTGCGGGGCCATCAACAAGGCATACGCCTTGGCCCAGGCTGGGGTCGAGACCCACGTGGTGGTCAACGCGCCGGCCATCTGGAGCACCCGCTACCCGTACACCTACGCCTTCTTGTGGAACTTGGCCATCGCCGGCAGCCAGAATCCCAACTTCAACAACTACGGCAGAGCCACGGCCAGCTTCGGCACCAGCGAAGAAGAGGTCTACAAGGCCATCTCGGACAAGATCGCCGCGGCCGCCTATCCCTTCGTGTTCACGACGACGGCCCCGGTCGCGGGCGCAACCACGCAGGATCCGACCACCAATCTCCTGACCATGAGCAACGTGCTCTACGACACCGGCGTCGACTACCCAACCTGGAAGGGCAACGTGCGCGCCTTCTATACCTCCAGCTCGGGCGCTCAGCTCGCTTGGGATGCCATCGGCGTGGCCGCCGGCGGCCACCCGGCGAACTGGATGAATCGCAGGATCTACTTCTCGGACAAGTTTGGCAACCTGGTCAAGGTCGACATCAACACCTCATCGGGTGCCATCAACAACGCAGCGGCGCTCTACACTGCTGGCCTTGGCGCATCGGCGGCCGAGGCGGGGCGGATC
Source organism: Myxococcales bacterium (assembly GCA_003136095.1). Lineage (GTDB taxonomy): Bacteria > Myxococcota_A > Polyangia > Fen-1088 > Fen-1088 > Fen-1118. Next base: position 2,288 of record PNBO01000350.1, on the reverse strand, counting down.
ATGCAGTGGCTGCTGGGCAAGCCCGAGCTGGGCAATCNNGGGGACGACGGCATGCTGCACGCGTTCTTTGCGCCCCCCGTACCCCCGCCTCCGGCTCCGCCCACCCCCCCGCCTCCTGTCTCTATTACCCTCGGTGGCTCCACCTACTATGCCGGCGAGGAGGCATTCGCTTTCATCCCGAACGACATGCTGGCCGTGATCGCCAAACTCTACGCGCAGGGCGGCCAGAACCTCGCGGCCGACCAGAAGATCGACCCCACCACCAAGGCCCACCAGAACCTCTTGGCGGACAAGGCCCAGCACATCTTCGGCCTGGCCGGCTCGCCCAAGGTCAAGGACATGTGCTTCGGTTCGAGTTGCTCCGGCGCGAATGGCGATTGGCACACCGTTCTGGTGATGCCCGAGGGCCCGGGCGGCAACATGCCCTTCGCGCTCGATATCACCAACGTGGTCACCGAGACGGCGTTCGATGGCCTGACTCCCGGCCCCATAGGCTGGGGCTCAGGCAAGGGCAGCCTGCTCTGGAGCGCTGCCGTGTCGAGCGACAAGACGAATTGGGACAAGAACCTCGGCGAAACCACGTCGGTGCCGGCCTTCTATCTGAATGGCTACAACTCGGGGACGGCCAACAACCGCGTGCTCTTCGCCTCGGGCTATCCGACCCAAAACCGGGGTGCCTCGGGCTACACCAACCAGGGGCTGGCGGTTCTGGACGTGGATGCGGTGACGGGCAACATCCAGGGGTCGCCGCACGTCATCGCCGCTGGGAGCGAAACCTGCACGCAGCAGCGGGCGGTGCTGGCCGACATCGGACTGGCGCGCAACTGGTCTTCCGGTGCGACTTCCCAGAACCTGGTGGCCGCCTATGTCGTCGATACCTGGGGCAATACCTTCCAGTACGTGCCGGGGATGGGCTCGCCGATCCCGGTGCTCTACACGCGCACCTGCAAGCAGCCACTGCATTTCTCGCCCGCGGTGGTGCAACTCGACAAGGCGCCCAAGGTGGATACCTCCTCGAAGGGCTACATCTATCTGGTGCAGGTCACCAATTCGGACTTGGATCCCGATACGCGGGCGTATTCCAGCAGCTATCCGGGATCGCAACTGGTGGTCAGCAAGTGGAACGGCAACGATACCCCGCCCAGCCCCGTCCTGAACTACAACACGGCATACGCGTCGGGCCAGATCGTCCTGGCGACCGATGCATCCGATCCCGCCAACCGCATCTGTCTGCAGTCCACGGACGTCACCAAGACGGCGGCGCAGGCCTGCGGCACCGGCCTCGAGTTGCCGGTCACCGCGCGCCCGGTGGGCACGCCCACGGTCATCCTACGGTCGGACGGGCTTGGCTTCCAGGTCATCACGAGCTGGTACGACTGGTCGTCCAGTGTGAACAGCTGCCCGACTTCCGCGGATCACTTCAACTACGGCACGAGCTACATCACCGTGCACGAGTTCGGCGCTGACGGCACGTGGTACCAGATCGCGGGTGTCGCCTATACCAACACCGTGCTGACCGGAGTCGCCTTCGTTGGCCTGGGGCTGTTCGTCGACGGCATCATGGGGGCGAACAACGGCGCGCCGGCGTCGCTCAACCTCGGCGAGAACATCACCAGCATGCAGCAGATCCTCAACAACTCCGCCCTCGAGCGCTACTCCCGCACCAGTTGGTCCGAACGGGTGGAATAGCACCGGGCGGGTTGGGCAAGCCCGGCAAGGCCAGCGGGCAGCCGGCATGGCGCACCCATCCACGGGCGGGGCGTCTTGCCCGTTGACAGTTCGGCGAGAGGCGACCTACTCTTGGCCGCGGTTTCGCTGACAAGGGGAAAACGATGACGAAGGCCGAGCTTATTGCCAGAGTTGCTACCCGCAAGGATCTTCCCCGCACTCTGACCAAGAAGGCCTACGCCCGCATCATCGATGCCGTGTTCACCGAGGTGGGCGACTACTTCATCCGCGCCCGGCCCAGCCTCTCGAACCCGCCGCGCTTGAGCTATCCGGGGTTCGGCACCTTCACCAAGCGGCGGCGCAACTCGCGCACGGTGCGCAACCCGGCCACCGGCCAGCCCATCGCCATCCCGGCCCAATGCACCGTGGTCTTCGCCCCTGGGCAAGAGCTCAAGAACCTCATCAACCGCGTTCCCATCCGCAAGGCGAGCTCGGCCGCGTAGCCCCTCACCCGCGGCTGCGCCGCGACCTCTCCCCGCTGCGCGGCCCGTCCTTACCCAAATCTTTCTCGCGCGACCCGGAAGCCCTTCTCAGCCATGAGAAGCTTCTCGAAACCCGCC
>PNBO01000428.1 GCA_003136095.1 Myxococcales bacterium | reverse complement strand
CGAACTACCCTCGGTCGGGGATCCCATTTCATCGACTCGCACTGCTGTTCCATGTGCTGCGGCGCGGATCCCTACCCGCCCTCGAGAACCCGGGTGGTGCCGGAGACCGAGCTCTCGGCGAGCAGGCGCTTGGCGAAGGCCTGCGCCTCGTCGAGGCGGGTGGCGAAGATGGCCTCCTGGACGCGCGGCAAGTAGCGCGCGCTCATGCTGAACTTGCGCACGCCGATGCCCAGCAGGAAGCGCACGAAGCGCGGGTCGTGCGCCATGTCGCCGCACACCGAGACGTCGCGGTCGTGGCGCAGGGCTCCCGCGATGGCGCGATGGAGGCCGCGCAGAACGGCGGGATGGTGTGGAATGTAGAGGTCGGCGACGTTGACGTTGGTGCGATCCACGGCCAGCATGTACTGGACGAAGTCGTTGGTGCCGATGGAGAAGAACTCGGCGCGCTGGGCGAGCTCGTCCATGAGCTCCAGCACCGAAGGGACTTCCAGCATCATGCCTAGCCGCACGCGCTCGCAGACGGGCAGGCCCTCGCGCCGCAGGGAGGCCTGGCACTCGTCGACCGCATCGGCCGCGACGGCCAGCTCGTCCGGCGAGGAGATCATGGGGAACATGATGCGCACCTCGATGTCGTGGGCGGCACGCAGGATGGCGCGCAATTGTTGCAAAAAGACATCGCGGTGACGGAGCGAGAAGCGAATCGAGCGCAGACCGAGGAAGGGGTTGGCCTCGGCGGCGTAGTCGAAGTACGACAGGACCTTGTCGCCGCCCACGTCGAGGGTGCGAAAGGTAATTTCGCGGCCGGGCATGCCCTCGACCAAGCGGCGGTAGATGCGCAGCTGTTCTTCCTCGCTAGGGAGGTCGTTGCGAATCAAGAAGGGGAATTCGGTGCGATAGAGGCCGATACCCTCGGCCTTGTACGAGCGCGCGACCTCGACGTCAGCCAGCAGATTGATGTTGGCTAGCAGGTGGACGCGCGTGCCGTCGGCGGTGTGGGTTTCCTCGCGCATGCTCTCGGCCAGGTGCGGGGCCGAACGGCGGTCTTCCTCCTGCTCGCGGAAGCGCTGCTCGACTTCCTGGTCGGGCGCCACGTACAGGTTGCCCTGGCGAGCGTCGAGCACCATGCGGGTGCCATCGGGGATCTCCAGGAGGCGCGGATCGTCGACGAAGATGAGCGGCAGATCGAGCGAACGGGCCAGCACCGCCACGTGCGAGGTCACGCCGCCCGACAGGAGCACGATGCCGCCAACCTTCTCCAGCCCCAGCTTGAGGACTTCGGAGGGCAGAAGCTCGGCGGCGATGGCGACGCGTCCCTCGAGGGGTGACTCCACGTGGCGATGGCTCGACAGGTTGGCGAGTAGCCGGCGGCCCACGTCCATCACGTCGTAGCGCTTTTCGCGCATGTACGCGTTGTCCATGCGGTCGAAGAGCTCGACGTAGTTGAGGATCACGCGGTACACGGCCTCGGCGGGCCCTGTTCCGGCGGCGATCTGTTCCTCCATCGCGCCCAGCCAGCTTTGATCGCGCAACATCAAGAGCTGCGCCGAGAAGATCACGGCGCTCACGTCGGACAGCCGCTCCCCCGCCAGCTTCTCCAGGTGCTCGAGCTGCTGCTCGGTGGTGGCGACGGCCCGGCGGAAATCGGGCAGCGCCAGCGCGGTAGTGCCGATCAGCGCGCGGATCTCGGCCAGCGACGGCTGCCGGATGAGCACGGCCTCGCCCGCGGCGTAGCCCTCGGCGCCGACCTGGCCATGCACGAGGCGCAAGTCGGACAGGGCGGGCGCCGGCGCAAGCGAGGCCGGAGCGGCCTCCAGGGTGAGCAGTAGCCGGGCCATTTCGATGGTCGTGGCTAGCTGCATGGTGATGGCGCGGAAGACCTGGACATCCTCGGCCGAAAAGTGACTGGGCTGCTTGCTTTGCAAGGTCATGGCGCCGACCGGCCGGCGGCCACGCAGGATAGGCACCGCGACGAACGAGCGAAAGCTCTCCTCGCCGATGCCGGGGAAGAAGCGATAGTTGGGGTGCGCGGGCGCATCGTCCTCGCGGATCGGACGACGCTCGGAGAAGGCCAGGCCGGTCAGACCTTCTCCCGACCGCAGGCGCACGTTGCCGATGGAGCTCGACAGGAGGCCGTGCGTGGCCCGCAGCACCAGCTCCTTGGCGGCCTCGTCGTAGAGGTAGATCGAGCAGACATCGGCCTCCATGTGTCCAGCGAAGGTGTCGACGATCTTCTGCAACATGGCGTCGAGATCGGACGCGTCGGTGATGATGGCGGACAGCTCCCCGACGTCGCAGATGAGCTTCGCGTGATCTCGGTTGACTGTGGCCATCGGTGCTGCTCGGCGACCCGCGGCCGCTCCCGGTCAGTTTGATGCGGACGCCGTCCGAAAGCCAGAGATTATGCTTCGGCCGTCGGTCCGGCTGAAGCGCCAAATCCCGCTCCGAGGGTACTCCATCGGATCCCCGATCTCCGTCCTGCGCGCTGTCGGTTTGTCTCGAACAAGGACCGACGGTTCGAATATGCTCAGCTCAACATGGATCCGGTAGGCGCCAAACCCGAACGAAGGCTGTTCCCGCGGTATCGCGTTCGTGCCGCCGTTCTATGGTGCAACCGAAACCACGAGCCCATGGCTGGGGAAATCTGCGACGTGTCCGCTCGTGGGTTGTTTCTGGTCTCGCGGACCGCGTTGCCTGACGATGTCGGCATGGCCGATCGCGCGAGCGTCACGGTACGCACGACCTACGGCGAAGAAACGCTGGTCGGCGTGGTCCGTTGGCGGGGCTATCACCCTTTGCACGAAGCTATCGGCTGTGGGATCGAGCTCGATAAGCCCAGCCAGGCCGCCCTTCTCCGGCTCTTCCCAGTATTGGGCCGTGACGGTTGATGGCTGCCGTGGGCGCCAACTACTTCTTCACAGTGATGATGAAATTGGGCCCGCTGCCCGATCCGACGGTGGGCTGGGCCATGGGAGTGAGCGTGCCGTTCGCGCCGATGGTGTACTGAGAGACCGAGCTGCCTGGGTAGCCACTGGTCGCGTAGAGGTACTTGCCCGAGAAGTCGATGGTGACATTGGCGAAGTACGTGGTTGCCGCCATTGTAGCGGGGGTCATGGGTGTGAGAACCCCGTCAGCGCCGACGGTGTACAGCGAGATGGCCGCCGCCACGTTGGCGTTGACCACATAGGCGAATTTGCCCGACGGATCGACCGCGATGCCGCCGGGGTAGATGTCCGTCGCAACCGAGGCGGGGGACAGGGGTGAGAGCGCCCCGTTGGCGCCGATGGCGTACTGGAACACGACGTTGTCGAAATATCCCGTAACATAGAGATACGCGCCCGAGGGGTGGACCGTCATGTGATAGGCGTTGCCGTTGGTGCCGCTGGTCGCTGCCGAGGCTGGGGTCATGGGTGAGAGAGTCCCGTCCGCACCGATGGTGTACTGGGAGACGCTCTTGCCGTCGGCGTTGGCCACGTAGACGTACTTGCCAGAGGGATCGACCACAACGGAGGCGGGTGCATTGGGGTAGCCCGCCCCTGACTTGACCGTGCCTATCGGGGCGAGCGCCCCATCCACACCTAGCGCGAACTCGGAGACGTCACCGGTCTGATTGTTTCCCACGTAAGCGTACTTGCCCGAGGGATCGACCACGATGGACACCGGATAGGTCCCAGCCGAGGCCGAGGGCACAGCCATGGGGGTGAGCGCCCCAGTTGCGCTGATCACATACTGAGAGATCATGCCCGCCGGGGTGGGCCTGACGTTGGCCACGTAGACGTATCTGCCCGAGGGATCTGCCGTGATGGATTCGGGCGTATCCCCCGCCGTCACCGTAGGCGGGGTCATGGGAAGGAGGCTCCCGCCCTCGGCGATCATGTATTGAGAGACGCTGTTCGCGTATTGATTGGCAACGAAGGCATAGCCCACGACAACGATCGCCGTCCATTGGGCGTACAAGACGACGCTGGTCGTACCCAATGCCAGTGTCTGCGCTGGCAGGTAGGCTATTCCCGAGCCGTCAGCCAGCGTATTCCAACCAGTGAAGGAATACCCGGGCCTCACCAAGTTGCCCGTATTCCCAAGCACCGCGGCCGTAGCCCCGGGCTGATAGGCATGCGAGTCGAACGGGGCGGCACCACCGGTACTCCCGTTGCTGACATAGGTTACGGTTAGGGTAGGCCCAGGTGAAGTAGAACCGCCATTTCCGCCACCCTGTACGCCACTGTCCGTGCCCCCTTGGCCCTTCTCCGTGCTGCCACAAGCGGCGCAGAGAACGATCAATACGCCAAGAGAAGCGAACCCCAGCCGTTTTCTTGTCATAGTGTACTTCTTATACGGGTTTTCCCGCCTGGTCAAGGAGGCAGGAAATCGCCGAGCAAATGCGCGTCTGGGAGGAGGCTGGGACGGAATCTCGATTCTGTCCCAACTGCGCCCTCTAGACCCGGGCAGGTGGACCCATCCAACCCAACGAGTGGTCGACCACACTGCGATTGCCTACTTCGTCGACTCGCACTGCTGTTCGCAGGCGCTGGTTTGCCTCGTGGGTCTACCTGCGTTCTGGTCGAAGGGGCCGCTGCGCGGTGGTTCGTCGTTGACCTTGCAACCGGCTAGGCATTCCGAGATGTGGCGCCGACGTTCAGGCGACTGCGTGGTCGCGCATGCCGCCAGAACGCAAGTTGCGAGCACGATGTAGGATCTCCAAGGCATCTGCAGACTCTATCCCACCTGCTAGCCTCAAGACCATGATGTCGGCAGCCGCGACGAAAGCACTTGGCCGCACGGGAGCGCAGGTGCTCCCGTTCTCCCTGGGTGGTGAGGGAATCCTGCGCACCACGGGGCGAGCCCGCCAGGCCGTGCCGGTGATCCTGGAAGCGCTACGGCTTGGCGTCCGCTATTGCGATACAGCTCCCGCGTACCAGCAAAGCCAGGACTACTATGGCGAGGCATTCCGCGCTGCCGGCAAAGGTAGTCGCGACGGCGTCCTGCTGGCGTCGAAGTGCCACGAGCGGACGCGCGATCGAGCCCTTCGCCTGCTCGACGATTCCCTGCGGCGGCTGGGCACCGACCATCTGGACACGTGGCAGATGCACGACCTGCGCGAGACGGACGAGCTCGATGTGCTCACCGGCAAGGACGGCGCCTTGCAAGCGGCGCTGACAGCAAAGGAGGATGGCCGCATTCGTTTCGTGGGCGTGACCGGCCATCACGATCCCGATGTCCTGCTCAAGGCCATGAAGCGTTTCCCATTCGACACGGTGCTGGTGCCCATCAATCCCGCCGATGGACGCCACCGGCCATTCCTAGCGACCGTGGTGGCCGAGGCGCGCAAGCGCAACATGGGCGTGGTTGGCATGAAGGCGCTCGCCGCTGGACGATTGCTCGACGCGGCCTCTGCCGGCGAGCTGCTGCGCTATGCCGCCACCCACGCCGATACCGTCGTGGTGGGTTGTTCGACGGTGGAAGAGGTTCGCGCCAACCTGGCCGCCACCGCGGACTTCACACCGATGTCCGCCTCCGAACAGAGAGCGCTGGAAACGCGCATCGCGCCGCGAGCAAGCGCCTACGACTATTTCAAGGCGTAGGGCTGAGACACAATCCTGCCTGTCAGTTCACCCCGTGCTGTCCGAAGAACCTCATGGCGACGAGAAACTGAAGCCTCGCAGGCCGCATGGGTCGTCGATTTTCCTGCTCAAGCCCGCACTTCCAAGCTGCTCACCCTCCCGGATTCAGGCGAGAGTGTTCCCGATGAGGCTCCAGACATCGCGGGCGTTCCCACCTCAATGACCGCTACCACCGGGGAGCCGCGGAGAAGGAGAGGATGAGTCTCCGGGCAGCGTCGGGTAGGTCTCGAAGTTGGCGGTCAGAGTGCCGGAAGCCTTTCGTTCTTCGTGGCTCGCTCGTGGGCGCCCGACAGCTACAGGGCCGGCTTGCACTTCACCTTCGCTGGTGCGGCGACCGGCCAACGCAACAACGGCAAGGACTCCAGAACAGGTTAGGAGGCACATGACCCGACCCAACTGCAATCTGCATGCCCACGCTTGGCCAGGGTTCCCGGGCTCATCCCGCTGGAGTTCGCGAGGCTACCGGTGATGGAATCTCACCGTTTTCGATCCCCACCACCTACGCCATGCCTGCATTCACCTTTCATCTTCGCGGTTGACGCGAATCTCAAATAGGTTCCCGGCACCTCCCTCCGCGGGGGATTCCGATGCTAGCACCAACCCGCGGGGAGGTGAGAAACCTGCGAGATCGGCACGGCCATCGCCTACTCCATCGCCAGCAGCCCGCCCACCGCGAGGTCATAGTCCGGCCGCGTTCCGTCCCAGAGGGGCTCGTTCGCGTCCGGGCCAAGGTCCAACCTGTGCTCGTCGGCCCACTCCTGCAGCCAGGTCAGGATGTTTCCTGCCCACGCCGATGGCGTCGGGTCGGTAACACGCTTGCCCGTCGGCGCGACGAAGAGCCTCGTCCGGGGAAAGCACGATTTCCAGCTTCACCATGCCACCAGGAAGCAGCCGGCGCCGTACGCTTCGGTTTTCCGGCAAGCAGGGGCGGTCTTGGGACTTCGCGCTCCGGTAGCCGCGCCAGATCCGTTCGAGCTGCGCGCCGGTCGCCGCCAGCGCCAGGTCGAGCAACTGAGCCTCGTTGGTGGCTGTCGCTACCCGAGTCAGCGCGCGCACCTTGGCGTAGGAAAGCTTGCCAACTCGCAAGGCGTCGTCGATCTTGGGCAGTTCGCCCAGCACCCGCGCCACCCGCACCTTTTCGCGCGCGATGCCCTGGTCGAGCCCAATTCGCCAACAGAGCCAATGCGCGCACGACACCGCGCCCTGGGCATACCATTCATTCGACTGGTCGAATTGCCGAATGCACTCGAGCAACCGGTGTGTCGCCGAATCCAACCGCGCCGCCAACTCGGCAATCTCGGCACCCAAATCCGCCACTGTACACATAATGGGGATTACACAATTGGATTGCTCCCATTGCAATGGCATTTCGCAATAAGGAGAGAGTCTTTGCTTATGGAATACCCCGCCAACGCTCACCGCACATCGTGCCCACCTGGTCCAGCTCGCGGCCGACCATAGACGGATGGGTCAGCCAGTAGCCTCTTGCGCGAGCCGCGCCGATAGGAGACGATTAGGCTCCGACGTCCATCTGGGTGGCCATGCACACTCCAGCCTCGTGGACGGCGGGCACGTACAAGCGAAGGGAGTCCTCATGCGCATCATCGGTTTCCGGGCAACTCTGGCCGTGGCACTCGGTGCCATGGCTTGCTCCCAGCAGGTGGATTCGACGGACGTGCGAACGTCCGGTGTCTATGCGGACATGTCGGTTTATGCCTCAGGCAACGGCAAGTCGGAGGTGCAGGTGGACCTGCGCGTCGGCGGGTCCAGCTCCAACACCCACCTCGAGATCAAGGGCGCGGACAAGCTGACCGCGACGGTGGGCACGGTGACCAAGGCGCTGAGCAAGAGCGGCAACATCTACGTGACGACCTTCGACGGCGACGCGGCGGACACCCAGTTCATACTGGCGTTCACCCGCGGGCCGGACGATACCAGTGCCCCGAATTCCTCGGTGACCCTCCCTGAACCATTCACCATCAGCGGGATCGCCCAGACGGTCTCGCGTCAGGTTGGCTTCACGGCCACATGGCAGGCCGGTACCAAGGGAGAACCGATGACCTGGGTGCTGCGGGGTGATTGCCTGGTGGCCCAAGCGGGCTCGATTTCGGACGCCGGCCAGACGGTCATTCCCGCCGGCAAGCCTGTCGCCGTGCTCGGCCAGGAGCAAGCAACCTGCAATGCCTCGTTCTGCCTCGAGCGCGACCGTTCGGGCCTCCTGGATCCCGCGTTTGGCGAGGGCGGCGTGATCAGCGCCGCGCAGAGCCGGTGTGCGGCCTTTCTGTCGGCGCCGTGAGCAGGCCCTGGCCGAGGGGAGCAAACCCCTGCGCGTGACTTGCAGGCGGAATTCCCAGGGCGGAACGGATTTTCGGCCCAGGATTCTGCGGCTACGTTAGCATTTGCAGCGCCCTCCCAATGCGGCCACCGATCGTATATCTCGATTCGAGCACGCTTGCCGATGCCTTTGGCGCCGTCCACGTGCACACGCCAAGCGGCCATAGCCCCTATGAGAAACTGTACATCCTAATTGGCAAGGTTTCTGCGGAGGGTTCCTTGTGCTACTCGACGACCCATTTGGAGGAGCTCGTCGAATGGGATCCTGTCGAACGGGTAATTGCGTTTGCTGAATGGATCGAGAGTCTAGAGCCAGTCTGGTGCAGGTCTGCCGACAGAGCCTTGGACGGCGAACTGCAATGGTGGCTGAGGAGAGAACTTGGCATGTCTCGATCCACGGAGTACTCGCCTTTTTCGGAATCATTCACCGGGGTGATAGGTGCGCCAAGCTCTCCTTCCGGAGCTGCCGACCTTCTGGCAAAGCACCGTCTTCAAGACAAGGTTAGGGATGTGTATTCGCGCCGTGCCCACTTGCCCGATATCAAGGGATTCTCGACGGACGCCTTCCGACAGCTACACCGAGATCGAATGCGGGGGTATCCACCAGAGCTGATCGAGAATGTTATTAGCGAACGGACCGTGCAAGGTCTTGGGAGCCGTGCACGGCAACTTTGGCCAACACTCGTTGCGGAAAGGCCAGGGCTGTCAGAAGCGGATGTGGTGAATGCTTCACGTGCTCTTGTGAGCCAGCCAGAAGCCATTCCCCTGGATCGGCTAATGAATCGCACCCTCGGGGGACTCGCGAAGCAGACAACAGCCCAGGATGCCGACTCCCGAGCCTTTCGCCGACGATACAGATCGGCTACGCATGACATCATGCACCTTACTGGGGCCGCGTACGGCGACATCTTCACTTGCGACAGGAGGATCGACGAGGCAATCGGCAATCTTCGGACTGATCGGGGGTTGCTTCCACAACTGAGCGTGCGTGGCGAAGGTGGCGCAGCTGCATTTGTCGAAGCTCTGGGGCAACAGTTTGCGCATCTGACAAAGACTGCTTAACTCGCCGTAGCGAAAATTGTCGTCCAATGCTTTTCGACGGCCCTTGCTCGCGCGTAGGTCTCTGGAGCGCCTTCTCCGCATCACCGCATCGCATCTCAAGCCTCCCACCCGTTTCTGATCACACGGCCACGGCCACGACCACGACCACGACCTCTGGCCGCTCGCGTGACCTTCCCCTTGGATGCTAGTATCCCCGCGATGCCCACCCCCACTCTCCCCCGCCACCCGCGGTGCCCGCGATGAAAGTCCTCGTCACGGGCGCGGCCGGTTTCGTGGGGCGCAACCTCTGCGTCGAGCTGGCGCGACGAGCCGACGTGGATCTGCTGCGCTTCGACCTCGATACTCCCGCGCGGGGGCTGGACGAGGGGCTGGCGCAGGCGGATGTCGTGTTCCATTTGGCGGGGGTGAATCGGCCGGACAATGTCGAGGAGTTTCACAAGGGCAATGCGGAGCTGACGCGGCGGATCTGCGCGAAGGTCATCGCGCTCGGGCACAAGCCGAAGATCGTCTTGTCGTCGTCGATCCAGGCCGAGCTGGACAACCCGTACGGCATGAGCAAGCGGGTGGCGGAGGAGAGCATTCTCGCGTACACGGAAAAGACGAGCGCGGCGGGCGTGGTCTATCGCCTGAAGAATCTCTTCGGCAAGTGGTGCCGGCCCAACTACAACTCGGTCACGGCCACCTTCTGCCACAACGTCGCGAACGGGCTGCCCATCCAGGTTTCCGATCCGGCGAACGTCGTGGAGTTGACCTACATCGACGACGTGGTGGCGGCGTTCCTGGCCGAGCTTTCCGACAAGCAGCCCGGCTTTCGCATGGCGGACGCCCTGCCCTCGCACAGCGCCAGCCTCGGCGAGCTCGCCGCGCTGGTGAAAAGTTTCCGGGACTCGCGCCAGACGCTCCTGCCACCGGATTTTTCGCGGCCCTTCGTGCGCGCGCTCTACGCGACCTACCTTTCCTATCTGCCGACGGACGGCTTCGCCTATGGCCTCGACGTCAAGACCGATCCGCGCGGCAAGCTGGCCGAGTTCATCAAGCAGCCGTGCTTCGGCCAGATCTTCGTCTCGCGCACGCGGCCGGGCGCCACGCGCGGCAACCATTTTCACCACACCAAGGTCGAGAAGTTCCTGGTCATCGAGGGCGAGGCCGTGATCCGCTTCCGTCCCATCGAGGGCGCCGAGGTGACGCAGTATCCGGTGCGCGGCGAGGACTTCAAGGTGGTCGACATCCCGCCCGGCTACACCCATTCCATCGAGAACGTGGGCAGCGGCGATCTGGTGACGCTCTTCTGGTCCAGCCAGGTCTTCGACGAGGCGAAACCCGACACCGCGTTCCTGCCTGTGCTAAAGCAAGGGGAGCCGACATGAAAGTCGCCACCGTCTTCGGCACCCGCCCCGAGATTATCCGCCTGTCCCGCGTCCTGCCCGCGCTGGACAAGGCGGCCGATCACATCACGGTGCACACCGGCCAGAACTACGACTACGAGCTGAACCAGATCTTCTTCGAGGATCTCGAGCTGCGCAAGCCGGACTACTTCCTGGGCGCCGCGGGCGCCACGGCCTGCGAGACTGTCGGCCAGATCATCACGCGGGCCGACGCGGCCCTGGCCGAGATCAAGCCGGACGCGCTGCTGGTCCT
>PNBO01000081.1:7716-9527 GCA_003136095.1 Myxococcales bacterium | reverse complement strand
GAGCATTTCCGCACGGCCCCTTTCGAACGCAACCTGCCGGTGCTCATGGGACTTCTGGGCCTTTGGAACAACAACTTCTTCGGTGCGCAGAGCATCGCTGTTCTTCCCTATGAGCAGTACTTGAAGCGCTTCCCAGCGTACCTCCAGCAGTTGACGATGGAGAGNNGGCAAGCACGTGACGCTTGCCGGGACCGAGGTCGACTACCAAACCGGACCGATCTACTGGGGCGAGCCGGGTACCAATGGACAGCATTCCTTCTACCAACTGATTCATCAGGGGACCAAGCTCGTTCCCTGTGACCTCATCGGGTTTCTACGGCCGCTAAATCCGCTCGGCCGCCATCACGACTTCCTCTTCGCCAACATGTTTGCCCAAGCGGAGGCGCTGGCGTTTGGCAAGACCTCGCGCGAAGTCCAAGCCGAGGGCATCCCGGCATGGCTGGCACCGCACCGAACCTTCGAGGGCAACCGGCCGTCCAGCACGATCTTGCTGGAGCGGCTGACCCCGGATGCCCTGGGAAAGCTCATCGCGTTCTACGAGCACAGCGTCTTCACCCAAGGCGCCATCTGGGGGATTGACTCCTTCGACCAGTGGGGCGTCGAGCTGGGAAAGGCGCTCGCTGCGCGCATCATTCCGGAGCTTGAGCCCGAGGCGGAGCACGAGCTCACGCACGATAGCTCTACCAATGCTTTGATCCGGCGCTATGGCAGAGCCAAGGAGCCGTCGCCTGGACGATAGGTCCGGGTTTCCGTCTGAAGCGAGGCGACGACTGGAATGCTGCCCAACATGAAACCCAATACCGACGAGAGCCAAGAAGCGGAACCATCCAAGTAGTCCGGCGCAAACAACGCGGGTGAGATGGCTGGGAGAACAAGGATGAAGATAGATTCGAAGGATTTCCAGGTGCGGCCCGGAGCCAAGGTCAAGCTCAAAGAGTGGCCGACGAGGGTGAAGCCCTTTTTCAAATCGAAGAAGCGGTATCAAAAACTCCTAGAGAAGCACGTGGAAGCGTTGAGTGCGTTGCAACATCTTCACTATGCGTCGAATCGCCAGGCGTTGCTGCTGATTTTCCAGGGAATGGACGCTGGCGGCAAGGACGGCGCCATCCGGCACGTCATGTCCGGGGTCAATCCGCAGGGCTGCGAGGTCTTCGCTTTCAAACAGCCGAGCGCCGAGGAGCTGGAACATGATTTTCTCTGGCGCACGACCCGTCGTCTGCCGGAACGCGGGCGGATCGGCGTCTTCAATCGTTCCTATTACGAGGAAGTGCTGGTCGTCCGGGTGCATCCGCAGATTCTCCGCAGCCAGAGGCTTTCGGTGAAGTTAAGCGACCAGAAATCCTTCTGGAACGAGCGGTATCGTTCCATTACAGATTTGGAGAACCACCTCCACTGCAACGGGACCCGGGTCGTGAAATTCTTCCTGCACCTGTCAAAGGGCGAACAGCGGAATCGTTTCCTCGCGCGTATCGATGAGCCAGAGAAAAACTGGAAATTCAGCCTCGCGGACATTCACGAACGGAAATACTGGAAGAACTACATGCGGGCTTATGAGGCTTGCCTGACCGCGACCAGCACCCCCTATGCGCCCTGGTATGTCGTTCCCGCCGATGACAAGAAAAATGCTCGGTTGATTGTTTCCCAAATCGTCATGGATGCGCTCGATGGTCTTGCGATGGCCTATCCCAAGACCACCGCGAAACGCCGCCGGGAATTGAAAGCAATCCGCCACCAGCTCTGACCTATAGGAGACCAACATCATGAAAGCCACCCAAGCGCTGCACAACCTGGGGCAGAGCCTCTGGCTCGAC
>PNBO01000081.1:0-7668 GCA_003136095.1 Myxococcales bacterium | reverse complement strand
AGGACCTCGCCGTGGCGAGCGGTCATCGGCCGCTTTTCCGCTTCAACCCTGAGCTTCGTAGCGTCAGTGCGAATCCATTCCAGCTCGATTCTCCACGTCCGACGATCAAGCTGAAAGAGTATGCGTACAATGAAATGCGGTACAAGTCGCTGGCGGCCGCGAGACCGGAGGAGGCGGCGGCGCTTGCCGAGATGGCGCAGACCGTTGCGACCGAGCGCTATCGCTCCTATGAGGAGCTCGCACAGCGTGATGGGAGCCGCTTCCATCCCGCCGCCGAGGCGGTGGCCCAAGAATTGGCAGTCGGTCTTCCCGATAAGGCGGACGGCCTGGGGCGCCCCACCGGCAATGAGGTGGGAAAGGACGACTGATGCTCAACCCGAACAAGACCAAGATCGTATGCACGATCGGGCCGAAATCCGACTCGCCCGAAATCATGCTGCAAATGCTGGATGCCGGAATGAATATCGCGCGTCTCAATTTCTCTCATGGTGATTTCGAGTGGCATGGCAAGGCCATTGCCAATCTTCGTCAGACAGCGCGAACAGCCGGCAAACGCGTGACGATCATGGCTGACCTTCCAGGCCCGAAAATGAGGATCGGAGAATTGGCGGACGAGCCGGTTGAGCTAAAACCGGGAGATGCATTCACGCTGACCACGAAGGAGATCACCGGCAATCAACAGCACGCCTTCGTGACCTTCGAGGGTCTGCCCGCGGTGGTCAAGGCTGGCGACTTCATATTTCTCAATGACGGCATCATTCAGTTGAAAGTCGTGGGCATTCTAGGCAAAGACGTCCAATGCACCGTGCTCGCCGGAGGCGAGTTGCGCTCGCGCAAGGGGCTGAACCTGCCGGGCATCGACCTGGGCGTCAGCGCTTTTACCGAGCACGACCGTGACTGCCTGAAGTTTGCGCTGGAGCAAGGTGTGGATGCCGTCAGCCAGTCCTTCGTAGTGTCGGCCAGGGACGTTGACTTGGTGAGAGGGGCGGCGGCAGCGCTGGGGCATCGCCCGTTCATCATCGCCAAGATTGAGAGGGCCGGAGCTCTGGTTCACATCGATGAGATTCTGCAGACGGCCGACGGGATCATGATCGCTCGTGGCGACTTAGGGGTCGAGACACCCATCGAGAGGATCGCCGTGGTCCAGAAGCAGTTGACGAGAAAGGCCAACGTGCTTGGAAAACCAGTGATCACGGCCACGCAGATGCTGGAGTCGATGGTGTACCACCACCGCCCTACCCGAGCTGAATCTACCGATGTCGCCAACGCCATCCTGGACGGCACGGATTGCGTGATGCTTTCCGAAGAATCAGCGATGGGAGAATTCCCAGTCGCGGCGGTAACCATGCTCGCCAAGATCGCGGCCGCGACCGAGCCAAGTCGCTCCGCAGTCCGCGTTCGAGAGGCCTTCCCCGAGTATACCCGCGACGGCGACGTTGATCTCGTGGACCTCGTCTCGCGCACTGTGATTGCCACGGTAGCTCACCTCGCCCCGACGGCGGTTATCGTGCCGACCGTCACCGGACACACCGCACGAATGGTCTCGCGCTTTATGCTGCCCGTGTGGATCGCAGCCGTCAGCAGCGAAGAAAGAACCTGTCAGGGATTGCAGTTCTCGTACGGAGTCTCTCCGGTTCACGCGCCGGAGCCGCCGCGAGACTGGAACAGCTTTGCACGACAGTGGGCACAGCATGAAGGGCTGGCGGATGGGGTTATGGTGCTGGCCGAGGGTCCCTCGCAAAATCACCCAAGAGCCAACCATCGCGTGGAAATCATCCAAGCCGGTGTCATTGGAAGACCATCAGCAAAGCAGAGCGAGCCGTGATGTCCCCATCTGACACTGCCATGAGAATTGCTTCGCCGGCGTCAGCGGCTGGATGGCAGCGCGTTGGGAGTTCGAGGGGAACGAATCCTTCCGGGTTGGTAGATGCGCGTCCGTGGATACTGCGCTCACGCTAGGTAGGCCATGCAAGCGATCGCTTCGTCGCCGAGCAACCACGAGGTCGCGCGCGCGCCGACGAACAAATGGCTCGTGACCGTGTCGATCAGTTTCGGGACGCTGATGGGCGCCATTGATGCGTCCATCGTGAATGTGGCGCTTCCCCATCTCCAGGGGGCGCTCGGAGCCAGCGTTCAGGAGATCACGTGGGTCAGCACGGGGTACGCGGTAGCGCTCGTCTTGCTCATGCCGCTCACGGCGTTTCTCGGTCGCATGTTCGGCCAGAAACGGGTCTACATGACGTGCCTTGTGCTTTTCCTCCTAGGCTCTGCCCTTTGCGGGACGGCAACGACGCTGACGCAGCTAGTCGCTTACCGCGCACTGCAAGGGCTCGGCGCGGGAGCGCTCCAGCCGACCGAACAGGCCATCCTAAGGCAGACCTTTCCGCAGCGTGAGCAGGGGATGGCGATGGCCGTGTTTGGTATGGTCGTCATGCTTGGGCCCGCCATCGGGCCCACGCTGGGCGGCACCATCATCGACCACCTGCACTGGTCCTGGATCTTCTTCATCAACCTCCCAATCGGCGCGATAGGCCTCTTCATGGTTGCATCGTTCGTCCACGATGACGAAGCCATCCGCCGCCAGAGCCAGGAGCTGTCCGCGCGCGAGCGGCGACACCTGGACATCATCGGCATCGTGCTTCTCTCGGTGAGCCTGTCGATGCTCGAGTACTTTCTCGAAGAGGGAGGCCGCAACGACTGGTTCGAATCGACCACCATCTCGGTGTGCTTCTTCGTCGCGCTCGTTTCGATGATGGCATTCGTCGTTCGAGAGCTGACGGCGCCAGCACCCGTCGTGAACCTGCGCCTGTTCCGTGATCCGGTCTTCGCCTCGGGGACGCTCATCGGCGGTTTGATGTTCGCGATGCTGATGGCGAACATGTTTCTGCTGCCACTCTTCATGCAAGTTCTCCTCGGCTTTACGGCCACGCAGGCGGGTCTGGCGCTCATGCCGCGCGCGCTCGTCATGATGGTCGTCGCACCCGTCGTCGGCCGCTTGTACAACCTCGTGTCGCCACGTCTGCTGGTCGCCGTAGGCATCGTTGCATTCGCGATCGGCTCGTACCTGTTGAGTCACCTGACTCTCGCCAGCGGAGAGGGGAACGTCATCGCCGGCATCATCGTCCAGGGCGTGGGGTTCGGATTTCTCTTCGTACCGCTCACGACGGCGGCACTCTCGAAAGTGCCGCGTTACGCGCTAGCGGACGCGACTGGGCTGAACTCGGTCGTTCGACAGATAGGCGGCGCCGTCGGCCTCGCCATCTTCGTGACCCTTCTCGAGCGCAACACCAGCCAGGCGCGGGTCGCCCTCGTCGCGCACCTCGGAGGGACACGCCCCGTCGCCGAGCAAACCCTCTCGAGCTTCCAGCACGCGATCCAGGCCTCAGGGGCCATTGCCCGACCCGAGGCCCACCAAGCGGCCATGCGCGCCATGGACGCGGTCGTCCAGGCCCAAGCCAGCGTGCTGGCGTACGAACGCGTGTTTCTGCTGGCAGGCATTGTTTTTCTCTTCGTGCTGCCGCTCCTCTACTTCCTGCGAACCGGTCGTAGCGACCGGAGCCAGAAGGTTGAACCCCACATTGAGGCCTGACGATGACTGCCACGACCACCGAACCCACCGCACCTATCGCCGTCGACGCCCCTGTGTCCACAGCTGCCGATCCCACCGCCTCGGCGAAGCGGCAACGTCGCACTCGCAAGGCGTTCATCGCACTCGCGGTCGTCATCGGGCTCATGCTCGTGGGAGTCCTCGTCTACGTGCTGGTGACGCGCGGCAAGGTGAGCACCGACAACGCTACGGTGCAGGCCGACGTCGTCCCAATAGCGACGCGTGTCGGTGGAACAGTTCTTCACGTCTTCGTCGATGAGAACCAGCGCGTGACCGCCGGGCAGCCGCTCCTGGATCTCGATGGCGCGGAGTATTCCGCGCGCGTTCAGCAAGCCGAGGGCGAGCTGGCCCAGGCCGAGGCGCAGCAGCAGGAAACGGAGGCGCAGGAGCTGATCGTGAGGGCCAGCTCGAAGGGCGGATTCACGAGCGCCCGAGCGCAGGTCGTCGAGTCGTCGGCCAGAGCCGCAGGCGCCAAGGCGGGGATCGTCGTCGGGCAGGCCGGGCTCAATAGCGCTCAAGCGGTGGCAAGACACGCCGATACAGAGTTCGGTCGCTCCCAGAGCTTGCTGGCCGAAGACGTCATCTCGCAGCAGCAATTCGAGAATACGAAGCTCGTTGCCGACTCGGCGCACGCCACCGTGAAGCAGGCGCAGGCGAAACTGATGGCGGCCGACGATACTAAGCGTGCGGCAAGTCAAGGGATCACCGAAGCGCAAGGCCGGCTAGCGCAGAGCCGCCCGGTCGATGCGTTCATCGCGGCCGCGCATGGAGCCACGGCATTGGCGCGCGGGAAGGTTGTCGCGGCTCAAGGCAGCCTTGACCTCGCCCGCCTTCAGCTTGCCTACACGCATGTGGCAGCTCCGGCTGCCGGGCGAGTATCGGGCCTGACTGCGCGTGTCGCACAAACACTATCGGCTGGCCAACCCGTTGCGCAGTTCGTCCCCGACCTCGCGTACGTCATAGCGGACTTCAAGGAGACACAAACCGGAGACATGCACGCTGGACAGCGAGCGGAGATCTGGATCGATGCCTATCCTCATCGCTCGTTCGAAGGCCGCGTGGAGAGCCTTTCCGCGGGAACAGGCGCCGTCTTTTCGCTACTGCCGCCCAATAACGCGACGGGCAACTTCGTGAAGGTCGTTCAGCGCGTCCCCGTTCGCATTGTGTTCACCCAGCTGCCGAGCAGCATCGAGCTGCGTTCGGGCCTCTCGGCGGACGTGACGGTGTATCTGCACTGAAGAGGTGTCCAGAAATCGCCGATTCCTCCTAGAGCGCCTCAATAATTCCGATCACTTGCGCGACTGAAAACCCCTTCCGCGTCGATTTATGGACACGTCTTGAGTCTCTGGAAATGAAGATCCTGCTCGGCGCCCAGTGCGGCGTGTGTGCGCGTCAGTTGCCATCGCCTGCAAGAGCGACTGTCTGGACACGCGCAAATCAGAATGGCGTGCTGTCGTCGCTGGGCTCGGAGGGATTGCTGGGGTGGTCAGCGACAGGCGGCGCCACCTTCTATGAACTATCGACCAAACACGGCCGCTCCGGCGTATCTGGCCTGCGCGCCCAGTTCCTCCTCGATACGCAGAAGCTGGTTGTACTTGGCTACGCGCTCACCGCGGCAAGGGGCACCGCTCTTCAGCTGTCCGGCCCCTGTCGCGACGGTGAGATCGGCGATGAAGTCGTCAGACGTCTCGCCGGAGCGATGGCTGACCACAATTCCGTAATGTGCCTCGCGCGCGATCGAGATGGCTTCTAGGGTCTCACTCAGGGTTCCGATTTGGTTGAGCTTGATGAGAACCGCGTTGCCCACCTTTTCGGCCACCGCGCGTCGAATGATGGCGGGATTGGTGACGAAGATGTCATCGCCCACAAGCTGGATCTTGTCGCCCAGCCGTTCAGTCATGAGCTTCCAGCCCTTCCAGTCGTCTTCGGCCAAACCGTCTTCGATGCTCCAGATCGGGAACTGGCGAACCCAGTCTTCCCAAAAAGTTACCATCTCGGCCGCGTTGTGGCGGCTACCGTCAGACTTGCGAAACACATAAGCGCCGTCCTCATAGAACTCGCTCGCCGCCGGATCGAGCGCAATGGCGATGTCCTTGCCCGGCTTGAGCCCGGCTTTCTCGATACCTTGGATGATGAGCTCGACGGCTTCAATGTTGGCTTTGAGGTTGGGCGCAAAGCCGCCCTCGTCACCGATGGCCGTCGGGTAGCCCTTGCCTTTAAGGATGGACTTGAGCGAGTGGTAAGTTTCCGCACCCATGCGCAGCGCCTCTGCGAAGGAAGGCGCGCCGACCGGCGCGATCATGAATTCCTGGAAATCGATGCTGTTGTCGGCGTGTGCGCCTCCATTCATGATGTTGAACATGGGCACAGGCAGGAGGTTGGCCGCGTTGCCGCCCAGGTACTGGTAAAGCGGTCTGCCAGCTGAAGCTGCGGCGGCCCGAGCCACCGCCATGGAGACGCCGAGAATGGCATTGGCGCCCAGTTTGTCCTTGTTGGCTGTGCCGTCGAGGGCGCACATCCGCTTGTCGATGGCCACTTGGTCGGAGGCGTCGGCGCCCTTGAGTGACGAGAGGATTTCGTTGACGTTAGCCACCGCGCGGCGCACGCCCTTTCCGCCGTAGCGTTTCTCGTCGCCATCGCGCAATTCAAGGGCCTCGCGGCTGCCAGTGGACGCGCCTGAGGGAACCGCGGCGCGTCCGAAGCTTCCGTCAGAAAGGCGGACGTCGACCTCGACGGTAGGATTGCCGCGCGAATCGAGAATCTCTCGAGCATGGATAAAGGCGATGGTGGTCATGGGATGGGTTCCTTTCGTCAAGAAGTCACTTCTCCGACCCGTTCAAAGACACAAGGCCGTGAAGCGGATAGCCTCGGAGCTCGAGGTTGGCGCGACCTCGCGCTGGCAACCAAGAGAACTCCGAGCAGTGTGAGAAGAGTTCTTCGCCGATTCATGCGCCTATGTCCGACTCTCCCGGTCTCGACATGCAATAGGCCGGCCGAATGGATGGGCTATGTCGCAGTCCTCGCATGACCCGACTCGTCGACGCGTGTTGCCAGCACCGTTCCATCAAATTGAATGGGTAACTGCTTCAGGTCGGTTGAGTCGTCTATTCTTGCGTACGCGTCATTCCTCGCAAAGCTTGGGGTCTGCTGACGTAGAACGGATACGAGGTTGTGGGAGCAAGACACACTGACGGGCACAGACGATGCATAAGGAGGACCACAGCGTGGCTGAGCTTGGCGCAAGGCCCTCGACCCTATTCGACGAGCAAGAAGGAAGCGATACAGCAATGATGGCATGTCAAGCGACGCTGCGGGCTGCGGGCATCCACGACCGGGCAGCCAGCAGACCGTCACCACCAGTCCTGGGGATGGGGAGGCGACTTGATATACATGGGCGATAGACCAAGCACCTCCAATCTTGGCTCAGTCGCCTCGGTACGGGGCAGCGTCGTGGATATACGGTTCGAGCGGCGTTTGCCGCCTATCTACTCGTTGCTACACGCGGGAGATGAGGGGCGCATCGTAATCGAGGTGCTCGCACAGCAGGACGCGCATCACGTGCGCGGAATTGCGCTGACCCCTACCCAGGGTCTTGCTCGCGGAATGCAGGTAGAGGACACCGGCGGGCCGCTCAAGGCGCCGGTCGGCAAAGCAATTCTTTCGCGCATGTTCGACGTGTTTGGCAACACCATCGACCGTGGAGTGGCGCTGACCGACGTCGAGTGGCGCTCCGTGCATCGTGCTCCGCCACCGCTCTCACGACGTTCCACCAAGTCCGAAGTATTTGAAACCGGCATCAAGGTCATTGACGTGCTGGTTCCCCTCGAGCGCGGAGGGAAGGCTGGTCTATTTGGCGGGGCTGGCGTGGGCAAGACGGTGCTGCTCACCGAGATGATCCACAACATGATCGGGCACCACGAAGGGGTGAGCATCTTTTGTGGAATTGGCGAGCGCTGCCGCGAGGGCGAGGAGCTTTACCGCGACATGGAGGCCGCCGGTGTGCTACCCAACATGGTGATGGTCTTCGGCCAGATGAACGAGCCCCCGGGCAGCCGGTTCCG
>PNBO01000248.1 GCA_003136095.1 Myxococcales bacterium | reverse complement strand
GGGCCTTTGCCGCCCTTGGTGATCGCGGACAGCCTCGGAACGCGAGGCTGCATCGACATTGCGCTGGCGATGACCAAGATCGCGGCTAGCACCGGCAATGTCCTCCACCATTCCATGCGCCTGGGTCCAGTTCTCCCGGTCTGTGCCTGCAAGGACGCCATCGGATCGGATCTGCTACGCCGCCAGCTTTTCTCTGGCTTTGGGCGCTGGCAGGCTGGTCCAGCAGTGGCCGCAACGCGCGAGAGCAGTCCTCGGGGTCTGGCTTTCAGCAGTCGTGGCCACCCCCGGAACGAGCGCAACCTCCTTGCCCACCGCAGCGACCAGGTTGCGCAGGCGGGAGAGCTCCACCCCAGAGAATGTGAGCATCAGATTATTCATGAACTACCCCAGGGCTGGGATCCTTAGCATGTTCCGGGCCACCCGGTTGAAGTGAATCATTCTCGACACCTACAGCACGGTCACGCGTGCCTGCGCTGGGCGATCCCATCACGATGGCGCACCCGTTCCTCCAACTCGAGAGAGCGAGCAAGCCCCGCCTTTGACGCGAGTTCAAGCCGCGCCCCAACACGCTCCCCATCGCGGGAAGCACTACCTGCGGCCTTCACCGGCCGAGCTTCCCCCTTCGGGGACATCGGGACCTGCACCTCCCACCACCTCCCCCGCTCGCCGCGCTCGCGCCCTCGCGCGCGTCCGCCTCGCCCACTTCGTGGGCGAGGCCACCCGGCCGCTTCGTGGCCCCGGAGGGTTCCCATCATCCGCGTTGGCGGAGCCGGGCTATGCCCGCCGACCCTTCGGACCTCCCCGGCCCCTGCCCACCCCTCGGGCTTCGCCCTCGCCTCGGTCGGCACTAGGAACCACACCCAACCACCCTGCACCTCGCGGCCTTCGGCCGCGACCCGTCGCGCCTCCGCCACAGCGCGGGAGGGTTTGGCGAGGCCGCGCGAAGCGCGGGGGCGGCAGGGTGGGTGGCGGGTGCCGAGTGCGCAGCTAACTCCTCCCAGGGTTCCCATCATCGCGTTGGCGGAGCCGGGCTTTGCCCGGCGAAGCCACAGCGCGGGAGGGTTTGGGAACTCCTCCCAGGGTTCCCATCACAATTGTGGGCGCGGCGGGACTCGAACCCACTACCCTCGGCTTCGGAGGCCGATACTCTATCCAGATGAGCTACGCGCCCGGAGAACAGGATACATAGCCCGCGCTACCGCCTGGCGCAAGCGTGCCGCGGAAGACAGGCTTGGGGATAGGCCCACTAGGTGGGCGAAAACTCCGCTATTTTCCGTGAAAGTGGTCTTCCGCGCGGGTAAAGTCCGCCCGCTTTCAGTGCTTGAAAGAGGTATCGAGATGTTCCCCATTCTGAGATCCCAGTGGCTCGCGCCCAAGGTCCGCCGGCTCGAGGTCGAAGCACCGCGCGTGGCCGCCCGGCACCGGCCCGGTCACTTCGTCATCGTGCGTGCCTACGCCGGCGGCGAACGCATCCCGCTCACCATCGCCGACAGCGATGCGAAACGCGGTACCATCACCCTGGTCATCCAGGCCATCGGCGCCACCACCGAGCGGCTGTTCTCGCTGCAAGCCGGCGACGCGCTGTCGGACGTCGTCGGGCCGCTGGGCAAGGCCACCGAGATCGAGAACTTCGGCCACGTAGTCCTGGTCGGCGGCGGCGTGGGCACCGCGGTCATCTATCCGCAGGCATCCGCGCTCAAGGCCAAGGGCAACCGCGTGACCGCGGTCATGGGCGGACGTTCGAAGGAGTACGTCATCCTCGAGCAGGAGCTCGGTGCGATCTGCGACGCGGTCTACCCCTGCACCGATGACAGTAGCTATGGGTATGGCGGCTTCGTCACCGGCAAGCTGGCCGAGTTGATTACCGACCCGGCGTTGCCGGTCAACGCGGTCATCACCGCCGGCCCGGTGCCCATGATGAAGGCCGTCGCCAACGTGACGCGCGCCAAGGGCATCCTGACCATGGCGTCGCTCAACCCCATCATGGTCGACGGCACCGGCATNNGGCATGTGCGGCGGCTGCCGTGTCACCGTGGGCGGCAAGAATCTCTTCGCGTGCGTCGACGGCCCCGAGTTCAACGCGCACGAGGTCGATTTCGCCTCGCTGACCGATCGCTTGACGGCCTATCGCGATCACGAACGCAGCATCTGGACCCGCCTGCAGGCCGACCCGGCACACCAGTGCAAGTTGCAGGCAGCCTTGGCGGAAACCGAGAGCAAGTAGTTACCATCTATCATGGTAGGTAGTAGCGGTTTGAGGTTTCCATGAAGGCTTCCGAACGAATGAAGATCCAGCGCCAGGTCATGCCCGAAGCGCCGCCCGACGAGCGGGCCAAGCACTTCCGCGAAGTCAATCTGGGCCTGCCCCCCGACCTCGCGTCGATGGAGGCGAAGCGCTGCCTGGCCTGCAAGAACCACGAGTGCGTGGCCGGCTGCCCGGTCGGCATCGACATACCCGGTTTCATCGCCGCCGTCGAGCAGAACGACCTGGAACGCGCCGCGAACATCCTCTACGCCGCCAACGTCCTGCCCGGCATCACCGGCCGCGTCTGCCCGCAAGAAACCCAGTGCGAGGNNTCGCCATCGGCTACCTCGAACGCTACGTGGCCGACTGGGCGCGCGCCAATCTCAGGCGCGCCGTCGAGCTCGCGCCAAGCACGGGCAAGCAGGTGGCCGTGGTGGGCAGTGGCCCGGCCGGGCTTACCTGTGCCGGTGAGTTGGCCAAGCTCGGCTACGCGGTCACCGTCTTCGAAGCGCTGCATCGCCCCGGTGGTGTTCTGGTCTACGGCATCCCCGAGTTTCGCCTGCCCAAGGCCATCGTCGATCAGGAAGTCCAGACGCTGCAAGACATGGGCGTGAAGATCGAGTGCAACGTGGTCATCGGCGCCACCATGACCCTCGACGATCTGATGAAGGCGGAAGGGTTCAACGCCATATTCGTCGGCAACGGCGCCGGCTTGCCGGTCTTCCAGAACATCCCCGGCGAAAATCTCAAGGGCGTGTACTCGGCCAACGAGTACCTCACGCGGGTAAACCTCATGTCCGCGTACCTCGGCATGCAAGCCGACACACCGGTATTGCACGGCAACGCCGTGGTCGTCGTCGGCGGTGGCAACACCGCCATGGACGGCGTGCGCACCGCGCGCCGCCTGGGCGCCGACCCGGCCTGCCTGGTCTACCGCCGCTCGGAGAAGGAAATGCCCGCGCGGGTCGAGGAGGTCCATCACGCCAAGGAAGAAGGCGTGCGCTTCGAGATGCTGACCAACCCCATCGAGATCCTGGGCGACGAGGCCGGCTGGGTGCGCGCCGTGCGCTGCCAGCGCATGGGGCTCGGCGAACCGGATGCCTCGGGCCGCCGCCGCCCGGTGCCCATCGCGGGCAGCGAGTTCGAAATCCCCTGCCAGGTCTTCATCGAGGCCATCGGCACCAAAGCCAACCCCCTGCTCACGCAGGCCACGCCGGATCTGAAGCTCAACAAGTGGGGCAACATCATCGTCGACGAGAATGGCATGACCAGCCTACCGGGCGTGTTCGCCGGCGGCGACATCGTGCGCGGCGGCGCCACGGTCATCCTGGCCATGGGCGACGGCAAGAAGGCCGCTGCCGGCATCCATGGCTACTTGAGCAAGGGCGCACCGGGGTAGGCCTGCGCATCGCTGCGCCGCTTCGGCAGAGCGCCCGTCTGCCAGGCCAGCGCGATCATTTGTTCGAGCCAGGCAAGCCGCTGGGCCGGGCTTGCGCCGAGGGCGAGGGTGAACCTCCGCTCGCGCTTGACGGCCCAGCCGTCCTCGCCGTCGGCCGCCATCGAGGACCCTCGCCCCTCGCCTTCAGACATCTTCGCCTTTCTTGCGCGCAATGACGGTCAGCGCCTCGATGTCCTCTCGGTCGACCGGCCGGTTGGCGGCCCGTTTGAGCGCCACCAGATCCTTGAGGGATGCGATCCGCACGCAGAGATCTCCGGCGGAAACGCGCGTGCTCCGCGCCCAGAGATCAGCAAAGGGCATGGGCGACTCGAGGAAGAGATCGACCTCCAGCATCGGGTTCTTGGGTGCCCACAGCGAGAATACCCGCATACCCTTCTCTACGATCCAACTTCGCCGAATCCCCTCGTCGCAGAAGTCAAAGGCATCCACGGGTGGCCTGGGAACGAGACCGGCCGCCAGCAGGCCTTCCATGACCCGTCGGCAGTGACTCGCATCCAGATCCACGATCATGTCGATGTCCGCCGTCAGCCGGGCAAAGCCGTGCAAGACAACGGCGAAGCCGCCCACGACCACGTACCGAGCCTCACGGGCCTCGAGCGCGGAGAAGACTGGTTGGAACAGTTCCATCTGAAGAAATCATATCAGGCCGCCGTGCCCGCGAACACCGCGATGGCCGTGGTCAACTCTGCCTCGGTCATGAATCCGTCGGGACCTGGCGGCATCTCGCGGCCCATGCGCCCGGCCATTCTGGTGGCCCACCGGCGCGAAAGCAATCGCTGCCCGGACACGAGGAGGTTCCGGCCAGGCGGCCAGATCTGCTAGCCTGCCCTCCGTGCTCACGGCTCTCCTCCTTGGCGCAGGCGCGTCCCGCGAATTGGGCATGCCCCTGCGCGCGGACATGAACGCCGAGATCCTGGCCTGGCTGTCGCCACCGTCGCTGCGCAAGCTGAACGACACCTGGCGGGCGCGTGGCTTTGGCCACCCCGGTGAGGTCATCGAAGACGTGGCGCGCTTCCTCACCGAGGAGGAGTTCGACTACGAGGCCCTGCTCGCGCATCTCGAGACGCGCTACCTCGACGATGCTCGCGAGGGTTTCGCCAAGGCCTACCACGCCCTCTACGCCTGGCTCGCGCAGATCGTGTACCAGATGCTCTACCGCCGGCAGGTCGAGCGCCGGAATTCCTACCGCGAGGGCTTGCAGTATTTCGAGGGCATCGTGCCGATCGCGCGGCAGAACCGCCCGCTGTGGATCTTCTCGCTCAACCACGACGTGCTGGTCGAGTGCATCGCCGCGCTCTTCGGCATCGAGATCAATTGCGGCTTCTCGCAGAAGACCGTCGCCCTGCCCTGCCGGAATGCCGCGGGCGCCGTCATCGCCACCCTCACGGCCGAGGTACTGACCGACGCGGACATGGCAAGCGGCGTGCTGCCCTTCTGCGTGCCGGGTTGGCCTGGCATCAACCTGCTCAAGCTGCATGGCGCCCTCGACATGTTCGTACTGGGCGACACCCGCGACCTCATCCGGCTCAAGCCG
>PNBO01000294.1:5755-6076 GCA_003136095.1 Myxococcales bacterium | reverse complement strand
CAGGGTCTGGTTCTCTTCCTGGATCTCCACGCCTTCCTTGGCCTCGACCGCCTGGTGCAAACCATCGGACCAGCGTCGCCCTGGCATCTTGCGGCCGGTGAATTCGTCGACGATGATGACCTCGCCGTCCTCGATGAGGTAGTTGACGTCGCGCTTGTACAGGGTGTGTGCGCGCAGGGCCTGGGTCACATGGTGCAGCCACGCGATGTTCTCGGGGTTGTAGAGGTTGCCGACGTTGAGACGCCGCTCGACGCGATCCACGCCCGAGTCGGTGAGGATCGAGGAATGGGCCTTCTCGTCGACGGTGTAGTCGATGTCCTT
>PNBO01000294.1:0-5684 GCA_003136095.1 Myxococcales bacterium | reverse complement strand
GCCGAATTCCGAGTTGGTGCCGTAGGCGATGTCGCAGCGGTAGTTGTGCTGGCGTTCGGCATCGCTCAGGCCGTGGACGATCACGCCCACGGTCAGCCCGAGGAACTTGTAGATGCGGCCCATCCACTCGGCGTCGCGGCGGGCCAGGTAGTCGTTCACGGTGACCAGGTGCACGCCCTTGCCCGCCAGGGCGTTCAAGTAAATGGGCAGGGTAGCGACCAGGGTCTTGCCTTCGCCCGTCTTCATTTCGGCGATGCAGCCCCTGTGCAGGATCATGCCGCCGATGAGCTGCACGTCGAAGTGGCGCATGTTCACGGCGCGGCGGCTGGCTTCACGGCATACGGCGAAGGCCTCGGGCAGGAGTCTATCCAGGGTTTCCCCGTTGGCGACGCGTTGCTTGAACTCGGCGGTCTTGGCGCGCAGATCCTCGTCGCTCTTGCCGCGCAGGTCGGCTTCCATTGCGCCGATACGCGCGACGTTGGGGCGCAAACTTTTCAGGACGCGCGCGTTCTTNNGCGCGGGGGAAAGATCAAATCTGCGTCTTCAAGGCGCGGCGGGCTCGGCGGCGTTCGCTGGCCAGGTCGATGAGGCGGCTGACCAGCTCCTTGATGGGCACGCCCGAGGCTTCCCACATCTTGGGGTACATGGAGATGGCGGTGAAGCCTGGAATGGTGTTGACCTCGTTGACGTAGAGGCCGCCGCTTCCCCGGTCGAGGAAGAAATCCACGCGCGCCATGCCGGCCAATTCCAGCGTGCGAAAGGTTTCGACGGCCAGGCCGCGCACGCGGGCGATGGTTTCGGCCGGCAGGTCGGCGGGGATCTTGGCGTCGGCGCCGTCGGCATCCACGTATTTCGCGTCGTAGGAGTAGAACCCGTCTTTGTGGTGCACCACGATCTCGGCGGGCATCGAGGCCATGGGCTCGTCGTTGCCGAGCACGGCGCACTCGATCTCCCGCGCGTTGATGCCGGCCTCCACGAGAACCTTGGTGTCGAAAGCCAGGGCGGCGCGTACGGCGGCCGGCAGCTCCGCCGCGCTCTTCACCTTGCTCACGCCAACCGACGAGCCGGCGTTGGCCGGCTTGACGAAGACGGGGAAACCCAGCTCGCTGGCGCGCACCAGGCAACCGGCTGCATCGCGTTTCATCGCGTGGGCCGTGACCAGGCGCCAGGGCACCACCGGGATCGCCGCCTGTGCGAGCAGGCGCTTGGCCACGTCCTTGTCCATGCCGATAGCCGAGCCGAGGTGGCCCGGCCCGACGTAGGCGATGTCGGCCAGTTCCAGGAGCCCCTGCACCGTCCCGTCCTCGCCGTAGGTTCCGTGCAAGACTGGGAAGACGACGTCGTCAGCGGCCAACAGCGGACGCGTTCCATCCGAGGGGGCGAGATCCGGGCTTTCCGGGTGCACGGGCACCGCCAGCTCGCGGCCGGCCGCGACCAGCTTGAGCAGGTGCGGATCGCCGGTGGCATCGAGCAAGGTCTTGTCCGGCTCGATGCGCCAGTGGCCTTGTTTGTCGATGCCGACCAGGAGGGGCTCGAAGCGCTCGCGGTCGAGGGCCAGAAAGACGTTGCGGGCCGAGAGCAGCGACACTTCGTGCTCCGCCGAACGGCCGCCGAAGAGGATGATGACTCGGGTCTTCTTCACGTGGGTTGCTTCCTCATGGTGTTTGTACCCCGAGCTGCTCGAACAAGAACGAAAACTCGTCGGTGTACTGGGCGATGATCTTGGCCACGGGCTTGCCCGCGCCGTGGCCGGCCTTGCCCTCGATGCGCAAGAGGATCGGCGCCTGGCTTGACGTCGCGGCCTGCAGGCGCGCGGCGANNGCGGGTTCTCGGGCGAGCCGTATTCGGGGATCCATAGGCGCGCGATGTGCAGCCGGTGGTAGCGAACCATGTCGGTCAGCGGCACGCCGGCGACCGCGGCCTTCCACAGCTCGGGGTGTTGTACGACGGAGGCCGCCACCAGGAGGCCACCGTTCGAACGCCCCGAGATGCCGAGGCGGTCGGCCGAGGTGATCTTCTCGGCAATCAAGTAGTGGGCGGCGGCCGCGAAGTCGTCGAAGACGTTCTGCTTCTTGTCGAGCATGCCGGCGCGATGCCAGGCCTCGCCGTACTCGCCGCCGCCGCGCAAATTGGGCACGGCGTAGACGCCGCCACGTTCGAGGAAGGGCCCGACCCACGCGGCGAATCCGGGCGTGAGGCTGACGTTGAAACCACCGTAGCCGTAGAGCAGGGTGGGATTCTTGCCGTCGCGCACCCATTCCTTCCCGTGCACCAGGAACATCGGCACGGAGGTTCCGTCCCTCGACGAATAGCGCACCTGCTCCACGGTGAAGCGGCTGGTGTCAACCGGCGAGACCAGCTCCCGCCACAGGCTGGTCTTGCCGGTCGTGACCGCGTGCCGCAGGATTTTGGTCGGTGTCAGGAAGGACGTGAACGAAAGATAGACGTCGCGCTGGTCGTGGCGGCCGCGCGGGGCGCTCACCGTCCCGAGGGAAGGCAACGCGATCTCACGCAGAAGTTTCCCGTCGCTGGCATGGACGCGGACGCGTGAGGACGCGTCCTTGAGGTAGACCGCAACCAGCTTATCCTGCGCGACCGTGACTGATTCCAGCGTGTCCTCGCCCTCGGCGATGACGAGCTTCCAGTGCCCGCGTGTCGGGTTCTTCGGATCGATGGCGAAGAGCTGGTAGCGGGGCGCGTTCTCGTTGGAGACGATATACAGCCGGTCATCGAGCACCTCGGCCAGGCTGAAGATGGCGTTCTTGCCCGTGACCACGGGCACCGGCGGCCCCTCCTCGCGCCGATCGAGAAGGTAGAGGTCCGAACGGCTCCAGCCCTCGGAGACCTCGATGCCGAGCCAGCGGCCGTCGGGCGAGAGTTGCACGTTCGGCCACGACGACAGCGACAGGCCATCGCCGAAGAGCTTGGCGTCGGCGGCCGGATCCGTGCCCAGCCGGTGCAGGTAGACGCTACGGTGGTACGGCTCCTCGCCGGCCGGGACCTCGCCCTTGGCCGGATAGCGGGTGTAGTAGAAGCCGCTGCCGTCGGGCAGCCAGGCCAGCGAGCAGGCGCGCGCGCGCGGGATGGTGTCGGCAAGGTCGCGGCCGGTCGCGACTGCGCGCACGCGCAGGGTCGAATCCTCGTCGCCGCTCGATGAGATGCCGTACGCGACCAGGTTGCCGTCCTCGGACGGATACCACCAGTCGAGAGCAAGCGTGCCATCGGCCGCCATCAGGTTGACGTCGACGAGCACACGATCCTTGCCGTTTGCCCCCTGCCGCACGTAGAGCACGGGCTGGTTCTGCTTGCCCTCGCGCCGCGTGTAGAAGAGCCGCGTGTGCCTGCCCTGGCCGCGTACGACGGGCGAGCCGAGCGAGCCGGACTCCTGCCAACGCCACAGGCGCTCTTCCAGCCACTTGCGCCCCGGCACCGCGTCCAGCCGCGCGCGCAGGTAGTGATTCTGCGCCTCGGTCCAGGCTCGTACCTCGGCCGACTCGCCGTTCTCCAGCCAGCGGTAGGGATCGCGCACCTCGACACCGTGGAGGTTTTCCACCACGTTCTCGGTGCGCGTCGGCGGCGGCGCGGCCAGCAGGGTGAGGGCCATGATTGCCAGCACTTCCTATCACGCCCTTCCGGCCATGAGACGTTTCACGGCCGGCGCCAGCGCGAGGAGCGCGGTGCCAGCCAGGAAGGTCGAGACGACGAACATGAGGAAGAAGTCGGCCTGACCTCCGAGCACATGGAAGATCTGGCCGTGCTCGACCTTCTCGACCGTGCCGGCGACGAAGCCGGCCGAGAGATCGGAAATGAACATGGAGAAGAACCAGGCGCCCATGGCCAGCGAGGCGAAGCGGGCCGGCGCCAGCTTGGTGACCATGGACAGGCCGATGGGCGACAGACACAGCTCGCCGCAGGTGTGCAAGACGTAGGTGGCGATGAGCCACAGGGGGCTCACGCGGATGCCGCTGTCGGAAATCCGTGCCCCGACGACCAGCACGATGAAGCCCGCGCCAAGCAGGAAGAGCCCCATCGCGAAGCGCACCGGCGTGCTGGGCGCGCGGCCGCGCGCCTCCAGGCGCGTCCACATCCAGGCAAAGACCGGCGCCAGAAGAATCACCGAAATTGAATTCACCGACTGGAAATAGGGCGCCAGGAAGTTGAGGCCCAGGAAGATCCGGCGCGTTCGCTCCTCGGCGAAGAAGGTCATGGACGAGCCAGCCTGTTCGAAGGCCATCCAGAAGAAGATGTTGAAGAAGGCCAGGATAGCGATGGCGGCGATGCCCTGCTTCTCCAGCTTGGTCAGGGGTTGGCTGGCGATGCTCGTCTTCTCGGCCTGGTGAACGCGCCGGGCCGGGATGTCGCCGATGGTGCCGAGGAAGCGCCTCTTGAAGATGAGATACACGACCAGGCCGAGCACCATGCCGAACCCGGCCGCGGAGAAGCCGACGTGCCAGCCCCAGCGGTCGGCCAGCTTGGGGCAGACGATCTGGCCCATGGACGCGCCCAGATTGATGCCCATGTAGAAAATGGTGAAGGCAGCGTCGCGGCGGCGATCCTTCTCCGAATAGAGCTGGCCCACCATGGTCGAGATGTTCGACTTGAAGAAGCCGGTGCCGAGGATGATGAGCAGAAGGCCGAGGAAGAAGGTCGGCCGCGCGGGCACGGCCAGGCAAAAGTGGCCCGCGGCGATGACGATGCCACCGATGATGACCGACCGGTGCGTGCCGATCAGCCGGTCGGCGAGGTAGCCGCCGAGCAGCGGCGTCAGATAGACCAGGCCCTGGTACCAGCCGTAGAGGTGGCTCGCCTGTTCCTTGCTCCAGCCGAAGCCACCCGCCTTGCTGATGAGGAAGAGGGTCAGAAAGGCGCGCATGCCGTAGAACGAGAAGCGCTCCCACATCTCGACGCCGAAGAGCAGGAAGAGGCCGGGGGGCTGGCGGCCGAGCTTGGCCGCGGGCATGGAAGGCGCGCTGTCGCTACTCATCTCTGCCGAACATCAAACGGCGGGACGGGTTTTGCAACGCGGTTTTTGTCGTGAGTGCTAGATTCGGCGCCGATGTACGACGCGCGAGCCCGAATTCCCGCTGTCCTGGCTGCGTTGGTCGCCTGGCTGCTGCCGCTCCCTGGTCACGCCGACGCTATCTCGATCAAGATGGTCACCACCGTGCCGGGCGGCCAGCAGCCGCGCCTGACCATCACCGCGATGCAACCGGTGGACAAGGTCGAGGTGCTGCTCAATCGCGACGACGGCAAGATGGTCGATGAGACCATCGGCGAGCTGGGGGTGGGCGCCTGGCGCGACCTCCTCCTCGATGGCGCGGTTGGCAAGCACCAGTATAGCGGCCGCATCACCTGCATAGCCCATGGCAAGCCGAGCTCGAGCCAGGTGTCGTTCGAGACCGTGGTGTCGGGGGCGGTCAACGTGTCGGTCGACAAGTCGCGCGTCGATCTCGGGCGCGGCCGCATGGAGATGCTGGTGTCGATTCCCGAGGGCAAGGTCGAGGTGAAGATCGTCTCGGCCACCGACGGCGCCACCCTGGTCGATCACGAACAGCCCTTCGCGGACCACGCGACGGGAACGCCACTGGTGGTGACCTGGAAGCCGCACAGCAAGGAGGCGGAAATCGGGCGTGTGGACGTGCGCGTCTCCGACCCCACGGGCGCCTTCCAGAGCTTCTCGCTTT
>PNBO01000138.1 GCA_003136095.1 Myxococcales bacterium | reverse complement strand
TGCCCGGCATCCGCTGGGCCGAGCGCCCGGCGGCCGGGGCGGGCCGGTTCCTGGGCCGCACGCGTTCGTACATGGCGCCCATGCGCGCCTGGAAGCTGGAACGGGACGTGCCCGCTATGGTGCAAACGCTCTTCACCTACGTGCCGGCCATGGCCGACGTGAACACCTGGTTCGTGCGCGGCTGCCCCGCGCGGGCGCGCAGGACACGCTGGTCGAAACCCGTGGCCTTCCTGCGCGCGCTGCTCACGCGCGACTGGGCATCGTCGGGGGATCAGACCGAGCGGGCTCTCCTGGCCGCGCTCGAGCACGGCTTCACCTCGGTTCACGCGGTCTTTCCCGCCATCGATGAGCTCGGCCATCGCTTCGGGCCACTGTCCGAGCCGAGCTTCGCGGCCTACCGGCGATTCGACCGCGCCGTGCAGCGCATTCTGGATGCGTTGGCCCGGCGCCAGCAGGCCGACGACACCCTCATCGTGATTTCCTCGGACCACGGCCAGACGGCCACCCATACCCACGTCGATATCGATGCCGTGGTGAGCGAAATCTACCCGCGGACGGTTTGTTATCCGAAGCTGTGGCGCTATTGCCTGTCGGCGCAGGCGGCCGTCATGGTTTCGGGCAACTCGATGGCGAACATCTACGCGCAAGGCGAGGGTGGCTGGCGGCAGCGTCCCGATTTCGACGCGCCGGCGTCGCGCGCGGCCGAGCTCAAGGCGCGACTACTCGCACACCCGGCGGTCGAGCATGTGATCTACCGGGGACAGGAGGTCGATAGTTACGTGCTCGCCAATCGTGAAGGGTTGCTCCGCATGTGGATGGGCGGGGGTGGAGGCGATGCGCGTATCCACTTTTCCGTCGAGGGAAAGAACCCGCTCGGCTACGCCGAGGTGCCCGCCAGCGCCAGTAGCTACGAGGTTGCGCGCTTCACCGCCGCCACCGAGTACCCGGACGCGCCCTGGCAAATCGCGCAATTCTACCGCTCGCAACGGGCCGGCGACCTGGTGGTGTGCGCGCGCCACGGCTTCGATCTGCGCGCGCGCTTCGAGTACCAGCCGCACAACGGCTCGCACGGCGGCCTCCACCGCGACCACATGCTGGTGCCGGCCTTGGCCAACGGCCGCTGGGCGCGCGACCGCCTGCGCACCGTCGATCTCTTCCCGTCCATCCTGGCGGCCCTGGGCCAGCCAATTCCCCCGCACGTCGACGGCGAGGTCGTCCCCATCGAGTAGGTCCGCCATGGCAGAGCCCCCGGACAAGATTCCCAACCAGTTTCATTTCGTGTGGGACGACAAGTTCTTTCCCTACGCGTACTACCTGGCGATTCGTTCCGTGGCCATGCGCTGCCAGCCCGAGCGCATCTTCCTCTTCAAGACGCCGCAGCTCGACGGCGTGCCGAATTTCGAGCGCCTGCGGCGCGAGGTCGCGTGCCTGGAGCCCGTGAATATCGACTTGGCCGGCTGGCTGGAAGAGGCCGCCCTGCCGTGCATACAGCAGTTGCTCGACGCAAATCGCTTTCTCAAGGAACACAAATTCCATGGCTCGGTCTCGGATCTCTTGCGCAGCCTCAACTTGTATCTGCGCGGGGGCATCTACCTCGACACCGACACGCTCACCCTGCGTGACATGGCTCCCCTGCGCCTGCACGGCGCCTTTCTGGCCGAGGAGCACATCCTGGTGTCGAGCAAGGTGTGGAAGCGCAACTCGCGCTGGCGCTACTTCTGGAGCGGGCCGCTTACCGCCGCGCGCGACCTGTGCTCGCGCTTCGCCCACGGGGTACGGCTGTTCCAGGCCATCGCGCCGCTCTACACCCGCGTGGTACACAATGCCGTCATGGGCTGCCGGCCGGGCCATCCCCTCATGCGCGACGTGCTCCTGCGCATCGCCGAGC
Organism: Myxococcales bacterium; assembly: GCA_003136095.1. Lineage (GTDB taxonomy): Bacteria > Myxococcota_A > Polyangia > Fen-1088 > Fen-1088 > Fen-1118. The sequence goes on along the minus strand of PNBO01000138.1, from coordinate 9,469 downwards.
GCTATCCAGACCGACCCATGCGCTATCCGCTGCTCGGGCCCGACACCGTCCAGGATCTCATCGAGGAGAACACCTACGACGACCTGCGCGTGCTGCCACCCCACTGCTTTTCGCCGCTCGGCCCGACCATGACCTTCCAGTACTTCCATTTGCGGCGGAAGCCGAAGACGCTCGCCACCCTGGAGAGGTGGATCGTCAAGCCCGACACCTACGCCATTCACTGGTGCAACAACGGCACCATCACGAAGTCGGTTCCACAGAACGACACGGACCTTCGCGGGCTGGAAAAGCGCCAGCTCTTTTCCCGCTTGGCCATCCGCGCGGCCTTTCCCACGGGATGGACGTCGTTCAGGGAAAGCCCATGAAGCACTCGGATCGAAAACTGTTCCCCCGGCTGGTCGCCATCGAGACGACCAACTACTGCAACGCCAAGTGTGTCTTCTGTCCGAACGCCCTGCTCAAGCGCGGCCGGCATCACATGACTGATGCCCTGTTCGAAAGTATCGTCGAGCAGTGCCGCGAGTTTCGCCTGGGCGCCATCGAGCCGTTCCTGCAAGGCGAGCCGTTTTCCGATCCGAAGATCATGCCGCGCCTGGAAATGATCCACCGCCGGCTGCCCGCGACGAGACTGCGCCTCTACACCAACGGCTACGCGTTGACCCCGGCGCGCACCGACGCGCTGATGGAATTCGGTGTCGATCACCTGTACGTCAGTCTCAACACGACCGATCCCGAGCGCTACCGGGCGGACATCGGCCTCGACATCGGCCGCACGATGGAGAACCTGCGCTACCTCGCCGACCCGAAGCGGCGGGCGCGCGTGGCCCGGAACATCACGTTTCGCATGTTGCGCTCGAACGGCACCACCTTGAAGGAACAGGACGCATTCATCCGGTTCTGCAAGGAGTCGGGCGTGCGCCATTTCATCGTGGGCCTCTTCAACTACAAGGGCGAGGTGCAAAGCGAGCTGCCCATTCCGGGTTTTCCCTGCGAGCACATGGACCGTCTCGACATCCTGTCGAACGGCATTGTCACCCTGTGCTGCATGGACCAGGAAGGCGAGTTCGCCTGGGGCGACGCCACGAAGGAGCCCATTCTCGACATCTACCGGGGCGCCGTGGCGCGCAAGTACCGGCAGATGCTCTGGGCGGGGAAGCGCCGGCAGATTCACCCTTGCGACACGTGCAACCTGTTCTGGCCCGGGCTCGGCGGGCTGCGGTCGTGGCAGAAGGCGCGATTTGGCGTCGCGGCGGGCTGGTACTTCGTGCGGCATCGTCCCTCGGGGCGGAAGGCGCCAGCGAGATCGCGCGGAAGGAAGTAGTCCCGTGAGCGCGTTGGGGTCGCAGTTGCAGTTGTTGGGCGAAAAGTTCTGCGCCTTTCACGGGAAGCATCCCCGGACCGCGGCGGGACTGCTCTTCGTGGCGATGAGCCTGGCGACGCGCGGATTCTTGCTGGGCGTCGATATCCTGGACGTGGACGAGGCGAGCCATATCGTTGGGTCCTGGGAGCTCCTGCGCGGCCGGCATCTCTACGTCGGGTTCGTGGACAACAAGCCGCCGCTGCTTTACGTCTATTATGCCTTCGCGCAGCTGCTCTTTGGCCGCGGCATGTTCGCGGTGCACCTGCTGACCGTGCTCTTCACCGTGCCGGCCATCGCGCTGGGGGTTTCGTCCTGCTTCCGGCACGACCGCCGTGGCGTGGTCGCGGGCCTGATCTTCCTGGTGTCGAGCTCCGCGTATCTGGCGCACGACATGCACGCGGTCAACTGCGAGCTCTTGCTGCTTTTGCCGGCGACATGGGCAGTGGCCGTGCTGCGAGACGAGAATCGCGCCGCCGCTTCGGGCTGGCTGCTCCTGTCCGGCGTGCTGCTGGGGCTGGGCGCCCTCTTCAAGCAGCAGGCCGTGGCCTGGCTGCCGGCTCTGTTGCTGGCGGCGGTGGTCGCGGCGCGAACGCTGCGCAAATCCGTCGTCGCCGCTGGCGCCGCCCTCGTGCTCGGCGTCGCGCTGCCGTTGCTGGCGACCTTCTGCCTGTTCGCGGCTCGGGGTGAAGGCCGTGAGCTCATCTATTGGACCCTGATCTACAACTTCGGCTATTCCAACCAGCCGATGGAGCTCGGCGAGGTCGTGCAGCGCTTCGCCAAGTACTTTCTCCCCTTCATCGCGGCGACGCTCGGCTTGTGGCTGTGCTTGCCCAAGGCGTGGACGAGGCTGTCGCGTCACGAGCGCTTCCTGTCGGGTGGGGTTCTGGTGACGACCCTGCCCATCGCCTTCATCGGCTTCCGCATGTACCCGCACTACTTCGTGCCGTTCTACGTTCCCCTGGCCCTGCTCACCGCACCGCTGGTTTGCGATCTCTACACGCGGCCCTGGGGACGATGGGCGAAGCTCGTGGCCGCCTACGCGGGTGCGAGCTGGCTCTGCTTCAGCGTGGCCAACGGCGTCCTCTACCTGAGCGGGCATGAATTCCGCTGGGAGGAGCACAAGACGATCTACCGCAGGGTCGCCGACGTTCTGCGCGCCGATGCCTGCTTTCCGGGCGCGTCGTTGTTCTCGTGGGGGCCGAGCGCGATGTTCCTCTTTCCCGCGGACCTGCCCTCGGCCAGCCGGTTTCTTGGCCCGTACTCCACCATCTGCGGCTACGTGCCGGGCAACTGGGCGATCCGTTCGGGCAAGACTAAGGCCACGAAGGTCATCAACCAGGAGCACTGGGACCAGCTGATGTCCGACCTGGCGGGCAATCGCGCCACCTATTTCCTCGACGCCAGCAAGGCGTTCGCGAACTGGAAGGCTTTCCCGCTGGAGAACTACCCACGCATGACGAAGTTCGTCGAGGAGAACTACGAGCCCATGGCGACTCTCGATGGCGTCCGCATTCTGCGCTGGCGCGGCTGCGCGGCAGTACGGCCGAACTGATCCGGTCAGGACGTGGTCGTAGACGCGTGCGGAGCCTACGCTTCGCTGGCCCTCGGGACCCACCTCACACCCTGCCCACCCCTCGGGCTTCGCCCTCGCCCTCGCCGGCAGCGCACCAGTCCGCGGTTCCCATCGACCGCGTTGGCGTAGCCGGGCTNNGGAATGGGAACCCTCTCAGGGTTCCCATCACAATCGACTAGTCCGCCGGTGCTCGCGCCACAAGATGAGGGCGGGCAGGGCCAGGAGGGCGGCGGTCAGACAGCAGATCTCGCCCAGAATGGCCATCGCGCCAAAGCCGCGCAGGGCACGGCTGCTAGCGGCGAGGAGAGAGCCGTAGCCGACGATGGTGGTCCACGAGCAGAGCGCGACGGCGGCGCCGGTCAAGCCAACGGCGCGGATCATGTCGTGGTCGTCGCGGTAGCGTTGCGCGACGTTGAGGCCGTACTCGGCGCCGATGCCGAAGGTGATGGGCAAGGCGATGAAGTTGAGGAAGGTGATCTTCACCTCGGCGGCGCCTGCAATGCCCATCATCCAGATGACACCCACCAGCAGGGTCGCGATGGCGGCCAGGGACGCCGAACGCGGCCGCATGATGAGGAAAGAGAACAACAGCACCACGGCCAGCGACGCGCCGGTGGCCAAGGGGCCGTCGTGCAGGATCGACCGGATCATGGCGGCGAAGACCACGGCGCTGCCGGAGGTCTCGATGGTCGTGTTCTGCTCGGGCAGATGCAGGTATTGCAGGACATTCGAGATGCGCAGCAGGTCGCGGCCGTTCCATACCGACAGGTGCTCTTCGATGGGGTAGACCAGCACCACGCGTCCGATGGTGCCATCCACCTCGGTGAACGGCCGCCGCGCGAGGGATGGAACATCGGCGGGCGCGAGCACGCGCAGATCCTCGGGCACGTCGATCTGGGCGATCTGCTTGCGCTCTTTTTCGCTCATGGCCTCCAGCGCCGGGTCGTGGGTCAGCTTGCGGATGTTCTTGAGCAGCGCCAGTTTTCGGGCTTGCACCTCGGCCGTGCCGGGTAGGATGTCATTGATGGTCACGACCCGGCCGATGACTGGATCGGCCTTGTTCTGCCGCCAGATGGCGGCGCGAATGGGTTCGACCTGCGCAAGGTCGTCCGCCAGCACGATGGTGGGCGAGGGCCAGCGGCCAAAGAGGCTCTCCATGCTCTGGTTGAATTGCTTGGAATCCTCGGTGCTCTCCAGGTTCGCGTTGAGCTTGCGGAAGTCGTACTCGAAGGGAGCGCTGGCGAAGTGGAGCAGGCCCACGCTGCAAAAGAGCGTCACGGCGATGGCGGCGAGGGCGATGGTCCCGGGACGCCGGGTCAAGAGCCGGCCCAGGAAAGCGAAGTTGAGCGGCGGGCGCGTCGGGGCTGGTTTCTTGGCAGAGGCGCGCCGGTCCATGAGGAAGAAGATGGATGGCAGGACCGTGAAGGTCAGGACCCAGCAGAAAAGGACCCCGAACGCGGCCATCACGCCGAACTGGTAGAAGCCGCGGAACTTGGTCAGCATCAAGGTGGCGTAGGCCGACGAGGCGCAAACCGCCGCGACCCCGGTCCCGCGCGTGACGCCGGCGATGGCGTGCTCCATGGCGGCCAAGGTCGCGTTGCCCGCGGCACGGTATTCTTCGTAGCGCGACATGAGGATGATGCCGTAGTTGATGCCGTTGCCCAGGATGATGGAGCCGAGGAACGCCGTGGACGAGTTGACGTAGCCGAAGGCGATCTCGGCCACCGCGAAGGCCATCACGGTGCCGATCACGCCCGAGGTGGCGACGAGGGGCAGCGAACGCAGCTGGCGGAAATAGATGGCGATGGAAATGGCCACGATGCTCAGGCAGGTGACCGTGACCCACAGGATGTCGCTCTCGACCGCCTTCCGGCTGGCGATGCCGGTGGCCACCGGGCCGCCGACGTAGGCCGTCATCTGCGGGTGGAAGGCGTGCGGATCGTTCTCCTGGATGAGGCGGGACGCGGCCTGGTAGATACCCTCGCCGCCGCTCTCGCCGAAGATGCCGCCAGGTGGCAGCGCGGCGATCCAGACGTAGGTGCCATCCGCGTTGCTGAACACGCCGTCGGGGAAACGGCCGCCGAGCTGGTCCGGTTTGGTCAGGCGCTCGCGCATGGCATCGACCGATTCCTCGTCGTCGTCGGAGAGATCGACGAGGAGCGGATTCTTCCGCTTCGAGATCTCCTTGCGCAGGCGATCGCGGATGGACTCGAGATCGTTCTCCGCCACGTACAGCCACTTGTTCTTCTGGAAGAAGCCCCTGAGGTCGCGCACGTGGTAGGTGGCCAGCGAGACGACGTTCTTGGGCAGCTCGAGGAGCTTTCCGGTCAGCTTCTCCGCGTAGCGGAGATTGGCCGCGCGGTCGGGCGAGCGCACGCCGATGAGGAGCAACGACATGTCCCCCATCCGCGCCTGCGTCTTGTCGAGGGCGACGACCCCGGGGTCGTCGCTGGGCAGAAGCTCGGAAAGGGCCGTCTTGAGCTCCAGCCGGGAGGCGAGGGCGGCCGCGATGACAAAGAGCGCCAGGGCTGCGGCCAGGATGGCGCCGGCGTGGCGCGAAACGAAATGGCAGTAACGTGCGGACGGGGACTCTTGCGCAGAAGAAGACATCTAGGGTCGTGAAACTACTCCGTTCGTGCCCCCGTGAACAAGTGCGCAGTAGCCAGCGATGACCGCGCACACAGGCTGGGCTATGAATAGGCATGCCTAGCACGAGCCACCGCGTGAGCACCTTCACCGAGTCGGTCATTCGTTCCATGACCCGGCTGGCGAACCGGCACGGGGCCATCAACCTATCGCAAGGTTACCCCGACTTCGACCCGCCCGAGGCGCTGCGAATCGCGGCCGAGCACGCCGGCCGGCATGGCCCCCATCAATATGCCGTGACCTGGGGAGCGCCGGGGTTCCGCCAGGCACTGGCGCGCAAGCAGTCGCGCTGCATGGGCATGCCCATCGATCCCGACGAGGACATCGTGGTCACCTGTGGCAGCACCGAGGCCATGATGGCGGCGATGATGACGGCCTGCAACCCCGGGGATCGCGTGGTGGTGTTCTCGCCCTTCTACGAGAACTACGTGGCCGACACGATCCTCTCGGGCGCCGAGCCCATCTACGTGCCGCTGCGCCCGCCCGCCTTCACCTTCGACCCGGACGACCTGCGCCGCGCCTTCGCGCAGAAACCCAAGGCCCTCATTCTGTGCAACCCGGCCAATCCCTCCGGCCGCGTCTTCACCCGGCCCGAGCTCGACCTCATCGCCGGCCTCGCCGAGGAGGCCGATGCCTTCGTCATTACCGACGAGGTCTACGAGCACATCCTCTACGCCCCGCACCGGCACGTCTACTTCGCCTCGCTGCCGGGCATGGCCAGCCGGACCATCAGTTGCAGCTCGCTGTCCAAGACCTATTCCATCACCGGCTGGCGGCTGGGCTACATCATCGCCGCGCCCGAGATCATCGCCGACGCGCGCAAGGTGCACGACTTCCTCACGGTCGGCGCCGCCGCCCCCTTGCAGGAGGCCGCCATCGCCGGCCTGGAGCTGCCCGACAGCTACTACGCCGGGCTGCAGGCGAGCTACACCGCCAAGCGCGAGCTCTTCCTGGGCTACCTGCGCCGCGCCGGCCTCCGCTTCAGCGAGCCCGAGGGCGCCTACTACGTGATGGTCGATGTCTCGGAATTCGGCTGGGCGTCCGACACGGCCTTCTGCGAATGGCTGGTGCGCGAGGTGGGCGTGGCCGCCGTGCCCGGCTCCAGCTTTTTCCGCGAGCCTGAAACCCGCTACATCCGCTGCCATTTCGCCAAGCGCGAGGAGACGCTGAGCGCGGCGGGGGAGAGGCTGCTCACGCTGCGGGACAGGGCCCGGAGATTCTCGCAGGCATGATCCGTGGAAGTGGCCATCAGCGCTTGCTGGAGGNNCGGGAGCAGTGCAGGCTGCACTGCTGGGCGGCAGAGAATTCGTAGTCGAGGATGTACGTTTCACCGGCGGCCGCCGCTAATTTCATGCCCTGCGTGCAGGTGGCGTCGTCCACCCGCTCGACCTTGTTGACCGCTTGGGCGTGCGGTGTGCTCTGCATGCATGTGGTATTGCCGCAGGGGCTTGCCTCCATGGTCCCGAACGTCTCGGCGTGGGTGGTGACGTCATTGTGAAAAAAGGTGGTTTGGATTGTCCACGCCGCGGAGCCTGGTCGCACCAGAACCTGTCGGGTCGCCACGCGAGCGCCTTGCTGCGCCGGAAGCGGGATCTCGCGTACGGCGTTACCATCGACGCTCACCAACTGTTCGAGCTCTGGTCCCGGCCAGGCGTGGTACTCGAGGCGCACTTTCACAAGCGCGTGTGGCTCGTTGTTGTTGGGTGGCCGGTACTCGGAGAGGGGCGCGCACGCCGAGAGCGCCCACGCCACCAGAGAGCAAGCCGCGAGTGGGTGAGCCAGCGTGTAAAGGTCGCGTCGTCGCCACACGAGATGCAATGGTAGGTGGCCGGCGCCAGCTGGGTCAAGCTGTCGGCGCGCCGCGCGTCGCTACGCGCCGCCCGGGCAGCATGGGCGTCGGCGCTTCTGCCCCGGACCCCGTGGCAAGGTCCCGCTCTGCTGTTGCTTACGACGCGTGATGCTGGCAAGCTGCGAATCCTCTGACCATGAACAAAACCTCCTTGAACTTCGCTGTCTTGGCCAGTGCGGTTGGGGTGCTGGGGGCGTGCGCGCACCCGCAGCCGCCGTCGCCCTGCACGACGCCTGAGCCTGTCCGTGTGCTGCTGACGGCTTCCCCACGGCTGAACCCAGGGGACAACGGCGAGTCGCTGGCGACCACGGTGCGCATCTACCAGCTCAAGGACACCGCCAAGCTGGTCGAGTCGAGTATCGACCGGTTGCTTGACGGGGACCGTGGCATCTTGGGCGAGGACCTCGTTTCGGTGCAAGAGCTGATCCTCTATCCGGGCGAGAAGGCCGCGCCGGCCATGGTGCGCGGCGAGGGCGCGACCAGCCTCGCGGTGGTCGCCATGTTCCGGCACCCGGTGGGGCCGTCGTGGCGAGCCATCCGCAAGCTGCCGCCACCGGATCCGCAGCACTGTCACGGCACGACCGCTGCCCCGGCGGCCCTGGCCGCGTCCCAGTTGAGGTTCACCTTGGAAGATAGTCGAGTGGACATGAAATGAAGGGTTTGCCATGAAGGGACTTCAGCGAGTCGTCTGGTCCGAGGGCATGCTGGTTTCGCCCCAGCACATGCAGCAAGCCGACCTCTATCACGAGCGCGTGCTCGATTGCCGTCTCGCCGCCTCGACTCCGCTTGGGTGGGGCATCACCGCGGTGCAGGTCGACAGCGGCGCGCTGGCCGCCGACCAGTTGGTGTTGAGCCGCTTCGCCGGCGTGTTGCCCGATGGGCTGCCGCTCGATTTCAAGTCGGGCGATTCCGAGGCGCCCGCGGCACGGCCCATCGGCGCGAACTTCCCGCCGGCCCTGCCGGCCCTCGAGGTCTTCCTGGCCGTGCCCAAGGAACGCGAGGGCGTCCCGTCGGTGGCGGGGGAGGTGGCCGCCGAGGCCAAGTCGCCGGCGGGCAAGGCCGCCATCCGCACGCGCTTCCGCAGCGCCAGCCGCAAGATCGTCGACATGACGGGCGAGGCCGCGGACCTGACCATGGCCTTCGCCCAGCGCAACCTGACCGTGCTTTTCGGCAACGAGTCGCTCGACGACTACGATTCGATCAAGATCGCCGAGATCGTGCGCGACGCGGGCGGCGCCCTGCTGGTCAGCGACGCGTTCATCCCACCGGTCCTGAGCATCGCCGCCTCGCCCTTTTTGATGGGCGCCGTGCAGCGCTTGCTCGCCCTCATGGCGGCCAAGCAGCGGCAGCTCTCGGCCGAGCGGGCGCAGCGTGACTCGGCCTCCATCGAGTTTGGCGCCAACGACGTTACCCGCTACCTGCAGCTCTCGGCCTTGAACGCGACCATCCCCTTCCTCTTCCACGCGGGCCGCGCCGGGGAAGTGAGCCCGCGCGAGCTGTACCTCTTCCTCGTCCAGAGCGCGGGGCAACTCGCCACCTTCTCGACCGACGCGGATCCGTCGTCCTTTCCACCCTTCGTGTACACCGACCTGCGCTCGACCTTCGAGGAGCTGTTCGCGCTTCTGACCGGGCTGCTACGCGCCAATCTGCGCGAGCAGTGCGTGCGCGTGCCCATCGAGATCCACGAGGGCATCCACGTCGGCAACCTCAACGACGAACGCATACTCAAGTGCCAGCAGTTCGTGCTCGGCGCCGTGTCGGCCATCCCCATGGACCAGCTCGGTCGCGAGCTGCCCGGCCGAGCCAAGATCGCCTCGTGGACGCAGTTGCCCTTCCTCATGCGAGCCGCGACCAGTGGCGTCCGACTGCAGGTCACCCATCGCCCGCCCGCCGAGATTCCGGTGCGGCCCGGCGTGGTGTACTTCCTGATGGACACCTCGGTCGATCACTGGCGACACGTGCTCGCCGAGCGCAAGGTGGCGATTTACGTCCCGCCGCCCTTCGATCCGTCGCAGGTCAAGGTCGAGCTGTACGGAATTCC
>PNBO01000136.1 GCA_003136095.1 Myxococcales bacterium | reverse complement strand
GATCGCGGCTACATCAACGTGAAGGTGGGCGATCCGCGCATGGAGCTGTCCCCGGACCGGCGCTCGATGTACATCACGGTGTCCATCGAGGAAGGCCAGCAGTACCGCATCGGCACCCTCGACGTGAAGGGCGAGCTGCTCGACAGCCGCGACGCCTATTTGAAGCGCCTGCAAGCCAAGCCCGGCGACATCTTCAACCGCACGCAGGTCGCGCAGGACGTACAGAACATCGCCGACCTGTACAAGGACAAGGGCTACGCCTACGTCAACTCGACGCCGGAAACCCGCGTCGACGACAAGAGCCGCATCGTCGACCTCAGCTTCGACATCCAGAAGGGGCCGCTCGTCAACTTCGAGCGCATCAACATTCGCGGCAACAGCAAGACCCGCGACAAGGTCATCCGGCGCGAGATGCGTGTCTACGAGGGCGAGCAGTACAGCCAGTCCGCGCTCGATCTTTCCAAGCGGCGGGTCAATTCACTCGGCTTCTTCGACAAGGTCGAGGTCACGACCAAGCGCGGCTCGGGCGACGACACCATGGACGTGAGCGTCGAGGTGGGCGAACGGCAGACTGGTGCCTTCCAGATCGGCGCCGGCTTCTCCTCCGTCGAGTCGTTCATCTTCCAGGCGCAGATCTCGCAGAACAACCTGCTCGGCCGCGGCACCTCGGCCACCCTGCAGGCGCAGGTATCCGGGTTGCGGCAGCTCTACATGTTCCAGTACGAGGATCCCTATTTCCTCGACACGAATTGGACCTTCGGTTTCAACCTGTTCAACCAGCAACGCTACTACCTGGGGTTCACGCGCAAGGCGACCGGCGGCAGCCTGACCTGGGGCTACTTGCTGGCCGACAACCTGCGCATGTTCCTCACCTACACGCTGCAGGATGTCGGCGTGGCCACCTCCGGGCGCAGCAACCTGTTCACCGGCGGTCAACGCAGCCCCCTGCCGGCCGGTTCACTCGCCAACCTGCTCCACTCCGGCATCCTGTCGTCGTGGCGGATTTCCGTGGCGCACGACACGCGTGACGACCGCATGTTCCCGCACCGTGGCTGGTACAACACCGCGTCCGCCGAGTTCGCCGAGCCGGCCTTCTTTTCCCAAAGTCAGTTCACCCGCTACGAGGGTGCGCTCCGCTACTACTACCCCCTGTGGGGACCGCTCACCCTGCGCCTCAAGGCCGAGGGCGGACTCATCACCAGTCGCGATCCGCAGGGCGTTCCCATCTTCGAGCGCTACTTCGTCGGCGGCATCTACGACATCCGCGGCTTCGCGCTCTACTCGCTGGGGCCCAAGATCCGCGTGCCCAGCTCGCAAGATCCCGATTCAAACCTCAAGACCTTCTCGGTCGGCGGCAATCTGAGAGTGCTGGGCAAGGCCGAGATCGAGGTGCCCATCTTCGACAAGATGGGCATTCGCGGCGTCGTCTTCACCGACCTGGGCAACGCCTACAACCTGGAGGAGCAGTACTGCCGCCTCAAGCCCGCGTGGGCCGACGTCTCGGTGGATCCCTGCGTGAAGCTCTTCCCACTGACCAGCTTGCGCAGCAGCTGGGGCTTCGGCTTCCGCTGGTTCTCGCCCATCGGCCCCCTGCGCTTCGAGTGGGGCCTGCCGTTCCACACCCTGCCGGGCGAGGACTCTATCGTCTTCGAGTTCACCATCGGCAACGAACTGTAGGAGAGACCCATGGCAGCGAAGATCATCGACGGCAAGGCGCTCGCGGCGAAGCTCCGGTCGGCGATGGCCGACGAGGTGAAGCAACTGACGGCGCGCGCGGTGCGGCCCGGCTTGGCCGTGGTGCTGGTTGGTGACGACCCGGGGTCGCAGATCTACGTGCGCAACAAGACCAAGGCCCTCGCCGAGGCCGGCTTCGCTTGCTTCGACCACCACCTGGCGGCCGACACCGCGGAGGAGAAACTCCTCGGGCTGGTGCACGATCTGAACGCTGACCGCGCGGTGGACGGGATTCTGGTCCAGCTCCCTCTCCCCAAGCCCATCGACAGCAAGCGCGTGCTGCTCAGCATCGATCCGACCAAGGACGTCGACGGCTTCCACCCCGAGAACCTCGGCCGCCTTCTCATCGGCGAGCCGCGCTTCATCGCCTGCACGCCCTACGGGATCATGAAACTGATCGAGGAAGCCGGGACGGTGGTGCGTGGCGCCAGCGCGGTGGTGGTCGGCCGCTCCAACATCGTCGGCAAGCCGGTGGCCGTGCTGCTCACCAGCGCCGACGCCACGGTGACCATCTGCCATTCCAAAACCAAGGACTTGCCCGCGGTGATCGGCGGCGCGGACATCCTGGTAGCCGCCATTGGCCGGCCCGAGATGATTCGCGGCTCCTGGATCAAGCCCGGTGCCACCGTCATCGACGTGGGCACCAACCGCCTGCCCACCGGTAAGTTGGTTGGCGATGTCGAATTCGCCGCTGCCGTCGAGCGGGCAGGGGCCATCACCCCCGTACCGGGTGGCGTCGGTCCCATGACCATCACCATGCTCCTGGCCAATACCCTGGAATCCGCCCGCCGGCGCGCCGGGAACTAGGGCATCCCGATTTCGCGCAAGGCCCAGCTAGCGGCCTCGGCCACCGATGAAACCGGATCGTTCGCCAGGCGGCCGAGGAGAGCTTGGTCTTTCTCGCCACCGATCAATCCAAGCGAAAGACACGCGTTGCGCCGCAGGCCGTCGTACCGGATGCGCCGCATCGGTGTGCCCGTCGCGAGCTCCTCGAACTGCGCTTCCGTCAAGGCCGCTATCTCGGCGGCGCGCATGTGGCCGAGGATGCGCGGCGCCTGGCGAGGATCGCCGGGGGAAAGGTCGCCCTGGTTGAAGGGGCAAACCTCCTGGCAGACGTCGCAGCCAAAGACACGCGGCCCAAGCTTGGCGCGCACCTCGGCCGGGATCTCCCCGTGGTTCTCCACGGTGTGATACGAGAGGCAGCGCCGGGCATCGACCACGCCGGGCGCGGGAAAGGCCTCGGTCGGGCAGGCGTCGAGGCACTTTCGGCAATCACCGCACAGGCGCGGGTGGGGCGAATCGTAGGCGTCCACCCCGCGATCGAGGACCATCAGGCTGAGCGTGAACCACGAACCATGGCCGCGGCTGATCACGAGGCCGTTCTTGCCAATGAACCCCAGTCCCGCGCGTTCGGCCCATGCCTTCTCCATGGCGGCGCCGGAGTCGACGCAGGCGTAGGTCCGTAGCGAGGGATCGATCGCGCGCAAACGGCCGCGCAGCTTGCGCATGCGATCGCGGTGCGCGTAGTGGTAGTCACGGCCCCGGGCATAGCGGGCGATGCCTGCCGGGGCCACGCCCGCGTCGTAGGGGATGCCGAGGACCAGCACCGTACGCGCACCCGGCACGACCACGGCCGGATCCAGACGCTCTTCGATGCGTCTGCGCATGGCCGACAGGTTCGCCGCGTACCCCTGCGCCAGCCAGTCGACGAGCGGCCGCGAATCGAGCGGCTCCGCCGGCGCCAGCCCGACCAGCGCAAACCCGCAGGCAAGGGCCGCAGCGCGAACCTCGGCCGCGGGCAGCACGCCGTCTTGCGTACGAAACTCTGTGCTCTCCGCCATCTCCGTGCTCTCTTCGGTCCGCCACGACGCTAGCACGCGGGGCTGCCCAACCAAGAATCTCCCTGGTATTCCCGTGGGATATGTGTGCTAGATTCCGCCGCGACTTCCCCCAACCGACCAGGTGCTCGGCACCCCACATAGGAGCAAGAAAAGATGGCCACGAAGATCGCAATCAATGGTTTTGGACGCATCGGCAGGCTCGTATTCCGCGCGCTCGTCGACTCGCCGAAGTACAGCAAGGAACTCGACGTCGTCGCGGTCGGCGATATCGTTCCCGCGGACAACCTCGCCTACCTCCTCAAGTACGATTCGATCCAGCGCAAGTTCGATGGCACCGTCGGCTCGAAGAAGTCGGCCCCCGACAAGGATCCCGACATCCTGGTCGTCAACGGCAAGGACATCAAGGTCGTCAGCGCCAAGACTCCGGCCGAGCTGCCGTGGAAGGCCCTAGGCGTCGACATCGTGATCGAGTCGACGGGTCTCTTCACCGCCAAGGAGAAGGCCGAGGGCCACATCCAGGCCGGCGCAAAGAAGGTCGTTATCTCGGCCCCGGGCAAGAACGAGGACATCACCATCGTGCTCGGCGTGAANNACCCAGAAGACGGTGGACGGCCCTTCGAAGAAGGACTGGAAGGGTGGCCGCTCGGCGGCCATCAACATCATTCCCTCGACGACTGGCGCCGCCAAGGCCGTGGGCCTGGTGCTGCCCGAGGTGAAGGGCAAGCTGACCGGCATGTCCCTGCGCGTGCCCACGCCGACGGTGTCCGTGGTCGATCTCACCTTCAAGACCACCAAGGAGACCAGCCTGGATGCGATCAACGCGGCCATGAAGAAGGCCAGCGAAACCTACTTGAAGGGCATCCTCGGCTATACCACGGACGAGGTCGTCTCCAGCGACTTCATCCACGACGAGCGCTCCAGCATCTACGATGCCGGCAGCTCCATCATGCTCAACAAGAACTTCTTCAAGCTGGTGAGCTGGTACGACAACGAGTGGGGCTATAGCAACCGCACCGTCGAGCTGGTCTCGATGATCGCCAGCAAGCTGTAGGTAGAGAGGGCGCAGAGGAGTCAGAGCGCACAGAGAAGACCTTGGCGAGCGCGCTCTCCTTCTCACTTGGCGACTTTATGGCGGGCCCCGGAGCAATCCGGGGCCTTGTGCTTTGTGCGCAGGCGGGTCTCGGCGTGGAACCTTTCCACGGTTGTGGCAACCCGCAGGTGCCCCTTGATCCCCGACGGGCCTTGGCGCAATCTCAATCACCATGACGGGTAGCCACAGGATTGTTTCGAGTCTGGTTCTGGGAGTCACGGTTCTCGCCGGGGCGGCAACACGCTCCGCGCTTGCGCAGGCGCAGGCCGCCGACCAGGAGTTGCAGCAGGCCAAGGCCGCCTTCGAGGAGGCGCAGACCCTCTACACCAAGGATCAGTACGCCGACGCCGCCACGAAGTTCATGGTGGCCTTCGACAAGAAGCCGTTCAGCTCTTTCCTCTTCAACGCCGCCGTCGCCTTCGAGAAGGCGAAGCAGTATCAAACGGCGATCGACACCTTCCAGCGCTACTTGAGCGTCGATCCGCAGGCCCGCGACGCCCTCGACGTCAAGGCCCGCGTCGACAGCTTGAAAGCGGCGCTGGCGCCGGCGCCCGCCACGGGCAAGGCGGCGCCCGACAAGGCCGTAGCTCCCGTGCTACCGGCCATCGAGACCAAGGGTCTGGTCATCATCGAGTCCAAGCCTGCCGGCGCCAACGTCTACCTCGACGACACGGCGCACGGTCTGTTCGCGACCACGCCCTGGCAGGGGTCGCTCGAACCCAAGCCGGTCAAGCTGATCTTCGAGGCCAAGGGCTTCAAGCGCGAAACGCGCGAGATCAACCCGCGCTCGGACAAGGTTCTCGAGCTCTACATCTCGATGTCCGAGGAGCACTTCCTCGGCTGGATCGAGGTCGTGTCCAATGTTCCAGGGGCCGAGGTGTTCATCGACCGGCAGGAGATCGGCGCCCTCGGCCGCACCCCCTACACCGGTCACCTCAAGCCCGGCAAGCACACGCTCTGGGTGCAGCGGGCGGGGTACGAGACCGCGCAGAAGGATATCGAGGTCGAGCCAGGCACGGCGACCACGCACACCATCAACCTGGAGGTCAACGGCTACGGCACGCTCAAGGCCGCCAAGTCCACCGAGGGCGGCAAGCTGTTCGTGGACGGAGCGCAGGTCTGCACGCTGCCCTGTGACCAGCAGCTCAAGCCCGGCGACCACGCCTTGCAGGTCCAGAAGGAAGGCATGGAGAACTACACCGGCAAGCTCACCATCAACCGCGCGGATGTGAGCACGATGGATCTTGCCTACTCGCCCAAACCGGGTCGCGCCAAGGCGTGGACCGAGGCGGTGTTTTCCGCCGGCTTCTTCGTGGGCGGCATTGTCCTCGGTGTCAAGGGCAACCAGATCAAGGACCAGATCAACAGCGACGTCAAGGATCCGAGCAAGCTGCTCAACAGCAGCGACAACCGCAAGTCGACCGGCAAGCTCTACTACATCGGGGCGGACGTCTGCTTCGGCCTCGGGTTGGTGACCGCGGCGCTGGCGACCTGGGGATTCCTGGAGTCGGGGCCACCCAGCGCCGCCACCTTCAAGACCATGAACATGGCCGGTCCCGCGCCGGGCAAGCTCGGCTTCGCGCCCATGGATGTGCCGAACGGCGCCGGGTTGGCCGCCACGGGGAGGTTCTGAGATGCGCGCGACCAAGACTTTGATGTTGGTGATGCTCGCGAGTCTGGGCTGCGCGGGATGCAATCCCAGCTCCTTCAATTCGATCCTCGACAAGGCGCCGGTGGCGTCCTTCACGCCTCCCGGCTCCAGCACGGGTTCGCTGTTCGTGTTGCCCCTGCCGCTCCCGAGCGAGGCGGGTACGACCTCGGCGGCGCGCATGCTGGTCGCGCGTAATAATAGCAGCTATGTCGGAGTGGCCGATTTCGACATGAACGGCAAGGTCACGCTCACGGAGGCCAGCGCCGCCGAGGCGAACATCGGCGGCTCGGTGTACAGTGCCGCGATGCGCGCCGACGGCACGATCATCGTCGGAACGCCTCAGGTCGGCACCACCGACCCGCGAGGTGGGAGGGTCAGTACCCTGTCTTTGACCGGGACGCCTGTTGGCGGATATACCTACGCCGTCCAGCGTGGCATTGAGGGAGGCGCCGGTCTGCCCCACCTCGGCATCTCCGTCGCGGCGGGGAACGTGACCGGGATTGCCTCGGGCAACTTCGTCGTCGTGGGCGACAACACCGTGCAGGTACTCGGGGCGGACCCCAGGACCGCCATCGCCACACCCAGTGGTTGCGCGGCGGTCCAGCTCGGGAGCACGACGGGCGACCTCTACGCTTTCCGTCCCATCGCGGTGGGCGATCTCCTGGCCGGTGGGCTCGACGAGGTCGTCCTCGGCGGACAGGGCAAGGTCACGTTCGTGCAATATGATCCGGCCAGCACGACCAATCCCCTTCCATGTCCCACGAAATCCATCACTTTGGGATCGGTCGCTTCGCTGGCCGTTGACTATTTCAACAACGACTTGATCCCGGATCTCGCCGTGGGCGCGCCGCCCGACAAGGTCTACGTCTTCTTCGGCCCGCTCGACGGCGTGACCACCCCCTCGGTGACCATCACCAATTCAACCGCGACGGGGTTCGGCCAGCGCATCGCAAGCTACCGTGTCCCGGGCCAGGCCTGGGCGCAGTTGATGGTCGCGGATCCCGCCGGCGCGGCGGGAGGCCGGTCGGGCGCGGGCCGGGTCATGCTCTTCGACGTTTCGGGTACCGTCGCCGGGCTTACCGACGCCAACGCGCTGGCGACCCTCTTCGACTCGAACCAGGATGCGGAACCCGGGCTTTTCGGCGCCAACCTCGGCGCCGTGATGTTCAACACGCAGCTGTGCGCGCCCGCCGCGGCGATCCAACTCGTGCCCTGGGCCACGAACAACACCGACGTCCTCACCTTTTTCAACTACCCGGGGGCTTCGTTCGACCCGCGCTGCTTCGCGCTCAAGCCATAGGCCTGGCTGTGCTCTAGCCGCCATGCACCGCGCGGACCAGTGCTTCCACGTTCGCGATAGGCGTCGTGGGGTGGATGCCGTGGCCAAGATTGAAGATGTGACCACGGCCGCCACCCTCGCTCTTGATCTTCGCGACCTGGCGGAGCAAGCGGTCGACCGGACCCAGCAGGAGCGCGGGATCCAGGTTGCCTTGCACCGCGACGTTCGCCGCCCCGCCGGCCCGCAGTCGCTCTCGCGCCTGGCCGAGCGGTAGCCGCCAGTCGATGCTGTAGACGTCCGCGCCCACCTGGGCGATGCGGTCGAGGAGGGTGGTCGCGCCGTTGGGAAAGTAGATGACCGGCACGCCGGTGGCCTGCACGGCCGCGATGAGCGCTCGGGTCGGCTCGCACACGAACTCAGCCCATTCCTCGGGCGAAACCACGCCGACCCACGAATCGAAAATCTGGATGGCCTGGGCTCCGGCCGCGACTTGCGCGAGCAGATAGGCGCGCGTCGCGGCCTGGAGTGAAGCGAGCAAGCGATGCGCGGTTTCCGGCTCACGGTAGAAAAGCTTCTTGGTCTCGAGGAAGTGCTTGCCGGTCTTGCCTTCGATGGCATACGTCGCGGTCGTGAAGGGCGCGCCCGCGAAACCGATCAGGGGCGTGTCACCCAGCTTGTCCTGGAGCAGCCGGATGGTTTCGCAGACGAAGGCCGTGCTTTCCCAGGGATCGAAGACCCGCAAACGCCCTAGATCCGCCTCGCCGCGCACCGGAGCGGGCAGGCTTGGGCCATGCTCGGTGAAGACGACTTCCAGGCCCATGGCCTCGAGCGGGATGAGCAGGTCCGAGAAGAGGATGGCGGCGTCGAAGCCAAAACGTCGAATCGGCTGCAACGTGGCCTCGGCCGCCAGGGCCGGTGTCTTGCACAGCTCGAGGAAACTCACGTGGTCGCGCAGCTCGCGATACTCGGGCAGGTAGCGGCCCGCCTGGCGCATGAGCCACAGGGGCGGTCGGGCGGTCGCTTGTCCGCGGCAGGCAGCGAGAAAGAGCGAGTCCATGGCCGGGTTCTACCTCGGCCTAAGCCAACTTTCGACCCGCCCGCGGCCCTTGGCTCACGAACCGGCGGGCTTGCCGCACACCGGACAGCGGTTGTCGCCGTCGATGACCCCCAGGCAGGCGCCGTCGCCGCACAGCCGGCGGTTGGGGTCGAGGGCGGGGCCGGATTCGTCCTCCCCATCACCACCGAGAGCAACCTCCACCTCGTCGCCATGGGGGATGGCATCGCTCGGGCCTGGGGCAGGGGACTCGGACTCCGCGGCCGGGCCGCCGGTTTCACGTACGCCGCACTCGGTGCATCGGCCGTCAGTGCCGATGATGCCGATGCAACCCCCGTCAGGACACAGCCGGCGCTTGGGATTGAAACCTTCTTCTCGGTCGTCGTCGGTTGCCATGCTCAGTGACCCGTCGTGAGAATGCCGTTGCCGGTGCTTGAAGAATTTATACTGCAATGAACTCGCCTGTCGCTCAAATGCTGGCCTACTCTACCTGCCCGACCCGGGTGCGGATGTCGGTAACCATGCCCGGTGGTAACAACGGCGCCATCTTCTTCAATATCTCGCCGCGCAAGAGCGTCAGGTGGTGGGCGATGGCCGAGCTCGACACGCGTACGACGAGCGTGCTGTCGCGCAGGGCATCCGGCCGGGAGTGCTTGCGCAGGAAATCGCCGCCGATGTCGGTGTAGACCGAGAAGACCTGCTGCTCGCGGCCGCGCCGCTGTCCCCCGAGGCTGGCAACCACCGCGGACACCAGCGCGGAGGCGGGTTGGGGCTCGCTCTTGCGGCGGCGGGGACGCGACGAAGGCTTCACGGGCGCAACGTATACCCTGCGGTCTGCGATTGGCAAGCACGGCGGGCAGGCGGTATCGTCCGCTCATGCCGTTCGACATTGTTGCCACCGCCGCTGCGCCCAAGGCCATCGGACCCTATTCGCAGGCTGTGTCCGTGCCAGCAGGTCGGCTCATCTTCTGCTCGGGCCAGATCCCCATCGATCCGCAGAGCGGTGAGTTGACCGGCGCGGGCGATATTCGCCAGGAAACCCATCGCGTGATGAAGAATCTGGATGCGGTGTTGCGGGCGGCCGGCAGCTCCTTGCACGGGGTGGTCAAGACCACCATTTATCTCGTGGATCTGGGCAACTTCTCGGCGGTCAACGAGGTCTACGCCGGGTATTTTCCGGGCCGCCCGCCAGCCCGCGCCACCGTCGAGGTCGCTGCTCTCCCACGCGGAGCGCAGGTCGAGATCGATGCCATCGCGCTGGTGGATTAGCGCGTGAAGTGTCCAACGACCATTCCGGCCAAGCCGGCGGCTGACCTGGCCACGCTGCTAGACGGCCTTGGCGATCTTGCCGGAGCGCAGACACCGGGTACACACTCGGATGTGCTTGCGTGTCGTTCCGACCAGGATGTGCACCCGTTGCAGGTTGGGCCGCTGGATGCTCTTGGTCTTGATGTTCGAGTGGCTAACTCGGTTGGCCACCTGTCGCTGCTTGCCGCAAATTTCACACTGCGCTGGCATGGGTTCTCCGGAGGGGGCTACCATTAGCACCTGTTGATGGTCTCCGCAAGCGCGCATTCCAAGGCTGTCCTGGCCGCCGCCGGTTTGGCGGCCCTGTTGCTTTGCGGCTGCGGCGGTTGCCGCACGGCGAAGAAAGGGCGGCCTTTGCCCCGTGACGCGGGCGCCGGGGACAGCGCGGCCCCGCGGCCGCCCGTGTTCTTCGAGGGCGTGGTCCAGGACCGGCGAGGCGTTCCGCTCCCGGATGTTTTGGTCATTGCCTGGCCCAAGGGCAAGCGAGGCGAGGCGGTGGCGCAGGCGCGCTCCGGGGAAGACGGCCATTTCTACTTGCCTGGATTGCGGCCGGATCGCTGGAAGCTGCTCGTGGAGGCGGGGGGACTCGGAACCCTCGAAACTGAACGCCAGGTGCCCGAAGACGGTCAGGCGGTACTGGCGCTCGACGGCGAAAGCCGCACGCTCACCGGCATCGTCACGGATAGTGGAGGCCGCCCGCAATCCGGCGCGCAGGTCGCCTTGGGCGGCCCCGGCCTACGCTGGACCCGCTCCGCCCGTAGCGATGCGAATGGAATCTTCTCGGTGTCCGGTCTGGGCAGTGGCCGGCTCACCCTACGCGCGACTCTCGGCCCGCGTGCGTCCACGCCGGCCGTGGTCGTGCTCGACGAGGCAGCCCTGCGCCCGGCGCACGTGCGCTTGTCGCTCCAGCCCGGGGTCTTTGTCGAGGGCCACGTCGTCGATGACACGGGCAAGGCGCTCGCGGACGCCACGGTCGACGTCACGGCCATGCCCTCCGACGACCTGCCGGTCTCGACCCACTCCGGCCTCGATGGCCGTTTCCGGTTGGGACCGGTGGCGCCGGGCAAGCACCAGGTGCTCGCGCGGCTCGATGACTACGTGCTCCTCGACGCACCCGAGCCACAGTTCGGGGTTCGCCCGAAGGAATCATTCGAGCTGCGCATGGCGCGGACGGCGCGAGTCGAGGGGCGCGTGCTCGACGAGTCCGGCCGCCCCATGGTAGGCGTTCGCGTCTCTTCCATCTGCCTCATCGGGGGCAGAGACGATCTGGTCGTGGTCCCCGGCGCGTTGCCGCCCGCCGCCGAGGCCGCGGAGCTGCCCGTGGGCCGGCTGCTGCGACCGGGCGGCGTCCGGTCGAGCCCCACGGACAAGAACGGAACCTTCTATCTCACCGGTCTCTCACCGGGGCGCACCCGCATCGAGATTCTCCATCCCGACAAGCTGCCCTTCCGGCGCGAGCCGTTGCTCCTGGCGCCCGGCGATCTGCGCGACCTGGGCGACCTGACCATGCTGACCGGCGCGACCCTCGCTGGCAAGGTTCTGGACGACGAGGGGCGGGCGGCCGAGGGCGCCTTGGTCGAGGCCCGCTTGGCAGGAAAGTCGGGGCACCCCGCGGTCCGGGCCACCACCGACGCGAACGGCGAATTCGTTCTGCGCGTTCCCCTCGGTGACTACACCCTCACGGCGCAGACCGAGAAGCTCGTTTCCCTCGTGCCGCAGTCCCTGCACGTGCGCAAGGACGTGACGCCCGACACCTGCGTGCTCCAGCTCGCGCCCCGGCCCGCGCTACGGCGATGAAACCGTGACGTCGTCGAACACGGCCATGGTTTCACCGTAGACGCCGACGCCCACGGTGCCCACAGCGCTGGGCAAGGAACCGTCGGTGTCCGTCGCGGCCGCCAGCAGGGTGCCGTCGAGGTAGCCCTCCACGGCGACGTTGTCCTGGGGGCCCGACACCTTGATCTTGAGCGTGTGCCATTCGTTCTCGGCCACGGCCACGTCGATGACATGTCCGAAACTGCTGGAATTCCGACGCAGGTCCAGCTTGGCGTCGGCGCGTAAGCTGACCGCGTAGAAATGTCCCGCGTCCTGATAACGGGCATAGATCTCGGCGCGATTGGCGCTCGAAGCCTGGCCGAACGAGGCTACGCGCACGCGAACCTCGACCGTCATGTCCTGCCACGCGCCCGCGGAGAAGTAGACGCTGCTGGCCGCGGGTCCGGTGGGCGCCAGGACCGAGTTGGGTGTCGTTGACGAGGGGTCGTCGGTGACCTCCCAGGCGATGCCCGTTGACATCCATCCGGCCGCGCCATCCTCGAAATCGTCGGTGAGCACCAGGCCCACAGCGCCACACTCGCCGCCCGCTTCGCCCGCGCAACCGCCATCCCCGACCACGCCCGCGGCCTCGCCGCGGGTGACGTCAAGGACGTCCGCGGCGATGCTCACGTCCGGGCCTTTGCCGCCGGCCTCGCGCGTGTCCTTGGCGAACGAGCTCCCGTCGGAACGTGGCGATTCGCTGGCATCGGCATCGCTGGGGATGAGGCCGGCCGCGTCCCTGCCCGGGGATACGTTGACGGCTGGTCCCAGGTCGGGCGATCGCGACACCACCTCCGCCTCGCCGAGGTCGCAACCGAAGGCCGCGAGCAGCATGCCCAGGCTGGCAAGGCGCAGCACCTCGCGCACAGAGCTCGTCATTCGGGCAGTCGACATCGTGCTTGCCGAAACTATAGCTCCCGCGCGGGGCCGTTCAAACCCTCTCCCGGGAGCGTCGGAAGGCCAGGACGGCGAGGAACGCGGCGAACAAGGCACAGGAAATCTCCGGCCAAGGCCGCGGGGAAACGCCGGGGGACGCCACACTGCACCCGCCCTCCGGGGATGGAGGACAAACGTCATGCGCGTGGGGGTAGATTTCGCAGACGCCTTGCACATCGTCCGCGGAGAGATCGCGCCTCTGAGTGTCGGTGAGCAAGACCGAGGGATACATGGTTGCCGCCGTCACTGCATCAGGCGGAGGCGGATTGCCGTAGCAATCGAGCTCGGGCGTCCCGGTGTTGTCGTTGAGCCGTGCCTGGCCGTCGTTGGTGGTGTAGCAGTTGTGATCCAGCCCGACGACGTGCCCCAGCTCGTGGGTCAAGGCGTTTTGAAAATCCGCGGGCGTCGCGGTCACGGGCGCGGGCTGGCCCACCAGGTCTCCCCACGAATAGTCCACCGCGTTGAATTCGATGTCCGTGTCGACGATTTCGCCGGTCTTCACGTTTTTGAAGATCGACGTCACCGCCAGGGCGCTGCCCGGGTAGCAGTCGGGCTCGGGAATCCCGGCGTCGTCGACCGGCGCGGGGTCGCGGCACCAGGTGGTCTGCCGGAAGACAATCACGTTGCTCTTGTCGTAGCCCACCCCCGCCGAGGCCTGTGTTTCCGCGACCCCGTTCAAGCGGATGTCGGTGCAGGCAACCTGAGGATAGCTCCACGCGGCCATGGCCAGGGTGCTCGCGGCGAAGTAATCCGCCGCGGTCAGGACGGGCGGGGGAGAGCCCAGGTAGATGTGCATGGTCACGCAGGGGTTTCGCCAGGCGATGGGCACTCCCGTGCTCGTCACCTCCCGGACGTAGGCCGAGGCATGGCGCGAGCTCAGCCCCGCGAGGCCGAGAACGAACGCGAAGAGGATGCCGCCGCGCCTGCGCATGCCTACCTTCCGAGGAGTCCGCCGACCTTGTCGCGCAAGCTGTCGAGAGCCTCGGCGCGACCGGCGCCGGCGGCACGGAGCCCCCCATTCCGATCGATTGTGACCACCTCCGAGCGATCTGCGGGGTCGACCAGCCAGCATCGCTCGATCGGCTCCCAGCGCAGGCTGCGTTTCCCTTGCGACATGCCCACGACCTGCGATCGGCGCAGAAAGAGCAAGGTACGCTCGCCGACCGCGAACCTCGCCATGCCGCGAACCGTCATCTCGATCTCGCCGACCGTGCCACCTGGCTGGCGAATTGTGAGGCGGCCTTCCGCCGGCGTCTCGCCCTTCCAGCTCTCGCGCACGGAAACCTCGACGGTGGTGTGGATGGTCCGGTGCGCACCGTCCCACGCGGCCTGCACCGACAGAACATCCGCCACCACGATCCGATCGGCGCCCGTCGTGAGCTCGGCGAGATCCAGCGCGCGCACGAGCGATGCAATGGCCAAGGGCGTGGCCACGCACAAGCCGGCGGCAGCGACGGCGAACCGAACCGCGAATAGCCGTTCCCTCATGCGCCTAGCGTAGCACTAGCGCGGGCTAAGTTCGTGCAGAACGAGCTTGCTCGACCGCGCGGCCGCCAGATCGGCGGACGACAGACGGCCATGGCGCTTCATCATGCCGAGCAGGTCGAAGAGCCGCTGCTGCCAGCCCTCGTCCACCTTGCCGTCGCGAAAGCGGCGAGCGAGAACGTGGGGGTTCGGAGTCAGCGCCGCGAGGTGCGCGGATTCGAGCGGGGTCAGGGCCGCGACCTCCTTGCCGAAGTATTCGCGCGCGGCCTGCTTGACGCCCTGGATGCCAGGCCCCAGCTCGATGACATTGAGATAGAGCTCGAGCACTCGCTCCTTGCTCAGCAGTTCCTGCAATCGCCAGGTCAGCACCGTCTCCTCGAGCTTGCGCGCCAGGGTGCGCCGATGGCTCAAGAACAGGTTCTTGGCGAGTTGTTGGGTGATGGTGCTGGCACCGCGCTGAAAGGAGCCGTTCTCCAGATCCTGGGCCAACGCGTGTCGGATCATCTCCAGATCGAAACCATGGTGCTTGAAGAACTTGCTGTCCTCCGAGGTCAGAAAGGCGCCGGTCAGGTGTCTGGGCATGGCCGCGAGCGGGACAAAATCGGGGTGAAAGGGGCCGAGAGGGAGCTTGGTCTGCACGCGCAGGAGGGCCGTGGGCTGGCGCAGAACCGGCAGCAAGGTGGCGAGCGCGGCGGTCTCGCTCTTGACCGAGCATACGGACTCGACCGTCACGTCGAGCTTCATGCCCTCCCAGGCGCTGGCGTCGAACCCCGCCGCCAGCCTGAAGCCGAGCTTGCCATCGACCTCCAATCCGGAAAGCGCCTGCTGGACGGGCGCGGGTTGACCCAGGAGCAGGGCCGCGCAGGGCAGNNCCAGCGACAGGCTCGCCGCCAGCAACTTGAGCTTTCCGCCGGCCAAATCGACGCGTCCCGAGGCGAGGTCGATCGTGCCCCGGAGGGCCAGCGCGGCAGACTGGTCGCGCCAAGGAACCAGGTCAATCGACGGATGCAGGAGAGCGAGCCCGCTCACCTTGGCATCGAGCGCGAACTCGGCCTTCAGGTTCGGCCGATCGACGGTGACGGCGGCGTACAACGAGGCTTTGGCGCTCTCCAGCCCGAGGGCGCGGTGGGCGGCCAGTCCACCGAGCGACCGCAGGGGAATGTCCTGGGCGTCGGCGACGAGCTCGATGGTCTGCGGGTTCCAGCGAGTGGAAACGACGACCTGCCGGCGGGCGGGATCGCTGCCATGCAGACCGAAGGTCACCTCGGAACCACGCAGGGTGGCGGTGAGAGCGAGCCCATCGAACAAAGTGCCGCCTCCAGAAACGTCGAGAGCGACTTTCTCCTTGCCCGACAGAACCAGACGCTCGCGGTCGTATTTGACCGACAGGGCCTGCGCGCGCAGCGACCCCAGTCCCTCCGCGTCGAGGACAGCGCGGTGAAGCGAGGCCTCGAGGGTGCCGTCGGGACCTCGCTGAAACTCGAAATCAGGAACCCGGAAGGCAAGGTGGAGTCCGTGGGGCAGGGCGATACTGCCCCGCAGCCGGGCGTTCCGCCCGCGGATCCAGGGCGGTAGCAGGGAAGTGGGACTCGGCCCGGTCGGGCCACCACGTTTCGCGGATCCCGCCAGCCCGCGCAGATTGTCGCCCGCGGCGGTTCCCAGGTACTCGAGGTCGAGCCCGTCGATGGTGACTTCCGAGGGCGTCCAGAAACCGCCGGGGCCACGCAGCCGCATCACGACGCGATCCGCGCGGGCCAGCGTCTGCGATTCGAAGGGCGGCGCGCCGGCGATGCGAACGTCGTAGGCGACGAGCTCGAGCCGGTGGGTGATAGAAACGGAACCGATGGTCGTGCGGTGGCCGGTCATTCGGTCGAGCCGCCGCTCGATGAA
>PNBO01000387.1:366-8277 GCA_003136095.1 Myxococcales bacterium | reverse complement strand
ACCGCCTGCACGTCCGGATCGGATCGGATCACATCGGCCGCCGCGCGCTGCCGGTCCATCATGGCGGGAAAGGAAATCGAGGGCGAGGCCTCGGTGACGCCGACGAGCAGGCCGGTGTCCTGCTGCGGGAAGAAGCCCTTGGGCACGATGAAGGCCAGAAAGACCGTGAGCCCCACGGTGGCCAGCGTGGCCGCCAGGGTGAAACGCTTGTGGCGCAGCACCCAGCGCAGGCCCCGGTCGTAGAAGCGCGCCAGGGCGTCCCAGCCGCGCTCGAGGCTACGGCTCAGCCGGCCGGGCGTCTCGTGCGCGCGCAGCAGGTGACCGCCCATCATGGCGGTCAGGGTCAGCGAGAGAAACGCCGAGATGCCGATGGCGATGGCGAGCGTGACGGCGAATTCGCGGAAGAGGCGACCGACGATGCCGCCCATGAAAAGCAGCGGGATGAGCACCGCGATCAGCGACACGGTCAGCGAAACGATGGTGAAGCCGATCTGGCGCGCGCCCTTGAGCGCGGCCTCGAAGGGTGGCAGGCCCTCCTCGATGGTGCGCGCGATGTTCTCGACCATGACGATGGCGTCGTCGACCACGAAGCCGGTGGCGATGGTCAGCGCCATCAAGGTCAGGTTGTTCAAGCTGTAGCCGCAGAGCTGCATGACCCCGAAGGTGGCGATGAGCGAGAGCGGCACCGCCACGCCCGGAATGATGGTGGCGCGAACCGAGCGCAGAAAGAGATACATCACCGCCACGACCAGGAAGATGGTGAGGATGAGCGTGAACTGCACGTCGTCGACCGAGGCGCGCACGGTCTCGGTGCGGTCGGAGATGATGGTGATGTCGATGCCCTTGGGCATGGACGCGCCGAGTTGGGGCAACAGCGCCTTCACCCGATCGGTGACCGCGATGAGGTTGGCGCCCGGCTGGCGCTGCACGTTCATGATCACCGCCCGGTGATCGTTGGCCCAGCCGGCGAGCTGGGCGTTCTCCACATCGTCGAGCACCACCGCCACGTCGGACAGGCGCACGGGCGAGCCATTGCGATAGGCCAGCACCAGGGGTTCGTAGTTGATGGGCTTCTCGATCTGATCGTCGACGTTGACCGTGTAGTTCTGGCGCTGCCCGTCGAGCGAGCCCTTGGGCTGGTTGACGTTGGCCGCGACCAGGATGGTGCGCACGTCCTCCAGGGTGAGACCGCGGCCGGCCAGGGCCTCGGGATCCACGCGCACGCGCACCGCGGGCTTCACGCCGCCGCCGAGGGTGACGAGGCCAACGCCCGCCACCTGCGACACCTTCTGCGCCAGGATGGAATCGACGTAGTCGGCGACCTTGTTGAGCGGCATGGTGTTCGAGCTGATGGCGAAGGTCAGGATGGGCGTGTCGGCAGGATTGCTCTTGCTGTAGGTCGGCGGCGTGGGCAGGTTGCGCGGCAGCAGGTTCGAGGCCGCGTTGATGGCGGCCTGCACGTCCTGTTGGGCCGAGTCGATGTCGCGATCCAGGTTGAACTGCAAGGTGACGAGCGAGGAGTTGAGGCTCGACACCGAGGTCATCTGGCTCAAGGCCGGGATCTGGCCGAACTGGCGTTCGAGCGGCGTGGTGATGGAAGAGACCATGGTCTCGGCGCTGGCGCCGGGCAGGCTCGTGGTCACCACGATGGTCGGGTAGTCGACTTGGGGCAGCGCCGCCACGGGCAGCTGCGTGTAGCCCACGAGCCCGGCGAGCAGCACGCCGATCATGAGCAGCGTGGTCGCGATGGGTCGCCGGATGAAGGGTTCGGAGATGCTCACGGTTGCTTCGCCTCGGGCACGGGGCCGGGCGTCTTGCCCGCGCCCTTGCCCTTGCGTCCGCCCGGATCCTGGTTTTCGCCGGGTGCGCGCGTTTCGACCAGGGCGCCGGGCTTGAGCTGGAATTGCCCCTCGGTGACCACGGTCTCGCCGGCGGTCAGGCCCGAGCGGATCACGGCGAATTCGGTGTCCGTGCTGTCCACGACCACGGGCCGCGCCGCGACCGTCTTGTCCTCGCCCACGACGTAGGCGAAAGCGCCCGCGGGGCCGCGCTGCACCACCACCGCGGGCACCACCAGCGCGCCCTGGCGCAGGCCGAGGTGCAGGCGCGCTTTCACGAACTGATTGGGCCACAGCACGCGGTCGGGATTGGCGAAAATGGCCTTCAAGCGAATGGTGGCCGTGGTGGCGTTGATCTGGTTGTCGATGACCTCGAGCGTGCCGGTGGCCAGCACGCTGCCGCCGTTGCGCGCGAGCGCGTCGACCGCGGGCTTGCCCTCGGCCAGTGCTTTTTGCACGCGCGGCAGCTCGTCCTGCGGCAGCGTGAAGAGAACCGCGATGGGATCGATCTGCGTGACCACGACGATGCCGCCGGCTTCCGCCGGGTGCACCATGTTGCCGGGATCGACCAGGCGCACGCCGGTGACGCCGTCGATGGGCGAACGGATGTGCGCGTACTCCAGCATCAGCTTGGCCTGCTCGATCTGCGCCTGGTCCGCCTTGACCGAGCCTTCGAGCTGCCCGACCAGCACGCCTTGATCGTCTGCTTGCTGCTGCGGGATGAGCTTGTCCTTGGCCACCCGGGTATAGCGATCGAGGTTGACCTTGCCACCGCCCAGTTGCGCCTGATCGCGGGCCAGGGCGCCCTCGGCCTGATGGAGCTGGATGGCGAAGGGGCGCGGATCGATGAGCGCCAGGAGGGTGCCGCGCTTGACGAACTGGCCCTCGCGAAAGGCGACGCTATCCAGGCGGCCGTCGACCTGTGAGCGTACGGTCACGGTCTTGAACGCGGTCACCGTGCCGAGCCCATCGAGTGTCACCGGCACGTCACGCGCGACCACCTTGGTCGCGACCACGGACACCGGGCGCTTGTCACTGCCGCCGCCCGGCCCGGTCTTGCTTTGTCCGCTGGCGCCGCCACATGCATTCAAGACCAGGGGCAAGAGCGCGAGGCCCAGTCCGGGGCGCCAGCGTTGGTCACGAGAGAAGCTCATCATGGTCCTTTCCGCATGCATTGTGTCATCGCCTTCCCAGCGCGCCCAGCAGCGCGGCGCGGGCGCTGGCCAGCGAGAATCGCGCGTTGATCTCCTGGGCAGCGGTTTGCGTCTGGGTCACCTGCGCGTCGGACAGTTCGATGACCCCGCCCATGCCGGCGGCGTAGCGCGATTCCGCGAGCTGCAACTGTCTCTTGGCATTTTCCAGCGCCAACGAAGCCGCGCCGAGAGTAGCGCGCGTGGCCCGGACCGCCAGCGCGGCCTGCTCGACGTCGATGCGAACTTGCAGGCGAAAGGTATCTTCCTGCGCGTTGATGGAGCGCAAGGTGGCCCGGGCCTCGGCGACCTGACCCCGGGTCTGGCCGCCCTGGAAGATCGGCCAGGTCAAAAGCGCGCCCACCCACCAGTTGGGGGCGAGGTTGTCGAGGGTCACGCCCGTGCCAGCGAGGCTGGCCTGGGCCTGCAGGTTGGGGCCGTAGCCGCCCCAGGTGGCCGAGATGATCTTCTCCTGGGCCAGACGCTGCTTGGCGAAGCTGGCCAGCTCGGGGCGGTCGTGCAGCGCGGATTCGAGCAAGCGCTCGAGCGGCGCGTCCTCGTCGAGCAGTGGGGGCATCTCGTCCGTGCCGGGCTCGTAGCTAGTGGCCGTGGACAGGCCGATGGTCTGATTGAAGGTGGCGCAGGCGAGGTCGTAGGCATTCTGCGCGCTGATGAGCTGGACTCGCGCGTTGGCCAGGCTGGTCTCGCCCGTGACCCGATCGATCTCCGGCCGCATGCCATTTTCGACCTCTGCCACGATCTGCTTGAGATGCATTTCCTGGTTCGCCACCGCGTCGGCGGCGACGCCGATCAGATCCCGGAGCGCGCGCGCCTGGAAGTAGGCCTTGCGCACATTCGTGATGATCTGGACCTCTACCGCGTGCTCGCTGTGCGCGGCGGCGGCTTCGCTGGCCTCGGCGGAGCTCCAGCGACCCGAGGTCTGTCCGAAATCATAGATGAGCTGCGATGCCGTGGCGCCGAGGGTGAAGAAGTTGGAGGTTCTCGTCCAGGACGAGGTGGACGGTGTGGTGGTCGGAGACGTCGAGGTTCCGGTGGGCGTCGAAGTTGCGGTGGGAATGAAGATGCCAGGCTTCCCCGTAGGGTTGTAGGTCAGCCGCTGGTACTCTCCCGTTCCCACGACCTGGGGCAAGTACGGCGCCCGATTCTCCTCGATCCGCGCCGAGGCCACGTCCACGGCGGCACGGGCCTGGGCCTCCGACGGGTGCGAACGCAGGGCCAGGTCGATGGCGGTGTCGAGTGTGATGCTCTGTCTTGTGGTCGCGGCACCCGCCTCGCCTCGGAAGGCGGAGACCGCGAGAAAAACCAGTGCAGGAAACGCACAGTGTGAAAAGAGCAATCGCTTTCTCATGGCAATGAACGATACAACAGCGCAAGGGAGGGCGGGGGAATGGCCGCCGGCATCTGCAGGCGAAGGGCCGAATGGGCGAACATGCACGACATCTCTGCATGATAGGTGCCCATCACAAAACCTGCGACCCAGAGAAACATAACTTTACACAAGACGCGTACTTCCTGCTTGACGAGGGACCCGCGGTACCGAATGTTTCGACTCGCCGCCGTGAGCTTCCCAAGGCCTTGCGACCTCGACTTCGTCGCCCGAGCGATACGAGCCATCACCTGCGCCCTGCTGGGGACAGGTGCTTTCGTCGCCTGTGCGACACCCGGGGAAGGCCAGCCACAGGCAAGCGTCCCGCAGGCCCCCGGCATTGCGAAGCCCGAAGCGGTGTCGGTCTTTGGCATCTTTCGCAACGGCCACATGAGCCCGGAATCCTGGAAAGAATTCGGCGCCGCACTCTCGGCGCCTTTCAGCCAGGGCACTTGCGAGGCTGTCTACACGAACGACTTCGTCGCGGCGAATCCCGAGCTCACGTCCGCGGTCGATGACTACACGAAGGAGGACGGCGTCTCCGAGGAACTGCTCGACAAGTTCGCTCCGCTCGCCAAGGGCGGCACCATCCTGGTCGTTGCCATCAACGGACAGCCCGCGCGGCCAGCGCCCGAGGTGGTGAAGACGGCCAAGTCCACGCAAGTACGGACGCCCTCGGGCAACGATGGCGGTCCAGGGGACCGGCCCATCGCTGATCCCGCGGCCGGACGTGGCATGGGCCGGGGTGGTGGCATGGGCCGCGGCGGCATGGGTGGCCGGAGACCGCTGGCGACTTCCGCCCCGCATCCCAAGCGCGAGCCGGGATCCTGGGAGTTGACCGCGTTTCTCTATTCCGTGCGTCTCCATCGGTTGACCGGACAGGTGGACCTGACCCAGCGAGGGCAGGACATCGACGGCGCCCTCAAGGCGTTCGTGGCCAAGCTGGGAACCGAGATCCCCGGCGTTCCTTGCCGTGGTTGGGACACGATCATGAGCGTCGACAGCGACTCCATCCGCAAGCTGGCCGAGCCGTAGCGACCTTCAGCGGCCCTTGGCCCGCAGGGCGAGGGACGAGCTCACGGGGAAGAGTGGATGAACGGTGGTTACCTCGGGTGTCGGGGTGGCTTCCAATGCGCCCGCGCCGTTCCGGTGTAGGTGCCGGTGGCGCACGCAATCTTTTCCGTCTTGCTTGGCGGCGTAGACGAGCTTGTCGGCCTGCTGGATCAATCGGTCCAGCGTGGTGCGCGGCCCATCGATGGTCACCGCCCCGATGCTGACACTGGCCGGCCAGTGGGCTCGCATGGCACTGCGGAGGGCGACCACGAGCTTGTCGAGCACCAGGCGCGCCGCCTGGTCGCTGGCCTCGGGCAAGAGCAAGACGAACTCATCACCACCGTAGCGTGCGACGACGTCGAACGTGCGCAGGTTGCGCCTGAGCGTTTCCGCGATCTCCACGAGCAGGCGATCGCCGTACTCGTGGCCGCCGTCATCGTTGACCTTCTTGAAATCGTCGACGTCCAGATAGGCGAGCGAAAGCGAACGCTCGTAGCGCTCGGAGCGAGCGAGCTCGAGCGTGGCGATCTCGTTGAAGGCTCGTCGGTTGAGAGCACCGGTCAGTGGATCGGTGCGCGCGAGACTGACCCAGTGGTCGGTCGTGGTTCGCAGCCGAGAGAGAATGTAGGCGACGACCACGAAAAAGCCAAGCTCGACGAGGCCGTTCCAGTAGGGCGTCAGCGGATGCGAGAAGTGGTGGCTGGTGAGCCAGAGATCCTGGAGCCGAACCACGGCGGAAAGGCCCGAGAGCAGCAATCCGGCGCGCAGACCGACGAGCCAGGTCGCGAAGGCAATGGGAAGCAGGTAGAGCGGCGCGATCGAGACCTCGGCGCCCGTTATGTAGTCGACTGCCCCGATGAGCAGAACCGCCGCGATGGCTCCGGCGACGACGTGTAGCCGGCGGACCTCGGCGCCTTCCGGGGCGGCGTTCACCACACACCTCCCAGCATCTCCTTGACCGTCTGCCGCAGGGTGGACACCTCGATGGGTTTGCGCAGCAGCCTGCTGTTGCCCAGGCGCTCGATCGCGGCCGGCAGATCCGGGCGCGAGATTCCGCTGATGAACAACACGGGGGTCTCGATCTCCGCGGCGCGTGCCGAGCGAATCACGGCGACTCCCTCCATGTAGGGCATGTCGATATCGGTGATGATCAGGTCGAACGGTCCCTGCTCGGCAAGGAGAAACACCAGTCCGGTGCCACTGACCACTTTGCGGATTTCGATGGTCGGGCTGCGCAGGACCTCGCAGAGCATTTCCAGGGTTTCGGGATCGTCGTCGGCGATCACGACCCGCGCGACAACCAAATCGCCTGTCGCGGTCCTCGACGAGTGAGGACTGGTGCTTTCTCGAACCGTTTGCTCACTTGTCATGGGGAGCCTCTTTCTGAATGTCTGAAGCGGGGGGCTGCAATGGTCGTGCCGTGCCAGACGAACGACCGTGATCCACACATTGCTTGGCTCTGCACACCCGGCCGATGCGGCGCGCTCCGGTTCGCGGGCAGGGGCGCGACAATCTGTCGCTGCCGCCGAGACAGGGCGCCGCATGACGTCGCCCGACTCGTCGCAGTCTCGCACCCCACGGCTCAACCGTGAAGCAGCCCCCGCGGGGTTAGCATCACCTGGTCGCCTGGCT
The DNA here is from genome assembly GCA_003136095.1 of Myxococcales bacterium. Taxonomy (GTDB): domain Bacteria; phylum Myxococcota_A; class Polyangia; order Fen-1088; family Fen-1088; genus Fen-1118. The sequence continues at coordinate 1,177 of PNBO01000387.1, read as the reverse complement.
GGAATGGCGAAAACCCATTGCAGGAGAACGTCTGAAAGGAACCGTCGTCGAAGCGAACCGTGACGTCAAAGCGCCGCGCCTCGGCGCGGTCATCGGTGGCGAAGGCTCCCAAAGTGTTGCCTCCCGCTGACCCAAACAGCATGGCCGGCCGATACGCGCCGACAGCGTCTCCGACGAATGCGCCGGAGAGCGCGTCTTCGGCTGGTTCGCTATCCACCCGGCCAGCTTCTTCTCGAAGCGTCTGCACGCGTTCGTAGCGGATCTGCGCCGCCGGTTCTTGCGACTCGCCTTCCGTTCTCGAGTAGGTGTGGCTGGCCGCGCAGCCTTGAGCGAGTGCCGCGACCGGACCTAGACCAACAACTCGTGGGCTCGTCATGACAGCCTCCCTCTGGGGTCAGAGACCTCGCGAGGCGCGCGCTCGGGTGAAGAGCTCGGCGCTCCGCCGTTCCGTCTCCAGGCGGGTCGCCACGCCGCCCTTGATGCGACTTGGCTCCGGGACCGCTTGCGTCGGCAGTTCGTCATCGAGCATACGCAGTCGACCGGCCAATGAGTTCCGTTCCACCACGTTTTGCTTCGTCATTTGTATGGTCTCCTCTTCGTTGAAGCGGATCTCTGTTCGTTGTTCCCACCGTACGGCGCATTCGCGATGCCATCGCGAGCGCAGCGGAAAACGCCCGAGGTCACGCCTTCCGTGCCGGGCATGTGGTAAAGCCGTTCGACTTGGACGATCTGGAGCACCGAATCCGCACCCTGCTCGCCGACAACCGCTCGGCGGGAGCGTCTCCCGTTTGAGCTAGCGGTGGGCGCTACC
>PNBO01000387.1:0-326 GCA_003136095.1 Myxococcales bacterium | reverse complement strand
ACGGCCAAGGTCACCGACGGCTGGCTCTGGGGTCTGGCCCTGGGATCGATGCTCTACGCCTCGTTGCGTTTCGCCGAGGCCTACGGACTCTGGCATGGCAAAGCCTGGGCCGCGTGGCTCGGGGCCGTCAGTGGCGCGATCTACGTTCCCTTTGAAGCGGTCGAGTTGCACAGGAAGGTCACCATACTGCGGACGGCTTCGCTGGTGGTGAACCTGTTGGTCGTTGGCTACCTGCTCTCCGTGCTGCGGCGCCGACCTCGAACCGTCGACGGCGCTTCCGAATACCGGATTGACTAGTTTGCCCGGTGCGTTTCCAGTCGCCTCCG
>PNBO01000264.1 GCA_003136095.1 Myxococcales bacterium | reverse complement strand
CCCGACACGCCGCCCGTGGGCTGGGGCACCCAGGCGCGCGTCGCGCTCGGTTCGCAGTTGGGATGGGCGGTCGGCAAATACGACGCCACGGCGAAGAAGTACACCATCGATCTGAATGACAAGCAGGCATTCCCTGGGTCGCCCTGTCCGGTGACCAGCTACCAGTCGCTGTGGAATGGCAGTGCCTTGCTGGTCCTGTCCGGTGTGCCTGTCACGTCGTTCGACGTCCAGATCAAGTACCCGGGGCAGAATGGCAGCTCCAATTGCGTGGTGAGCTACACCCAGACGGTGAACCTGCTCGGCTACCAGAATTCGTGCTCGGGCATCGGCCCGTCCAGCGGTGGCTACTGCCCTTAGTGCACTCTAGCTGCGCGTTCAGCTTGACTCTGTCCTCCGAGATATCCATTCTCGACCACGGTCTCGTCATTGAAAGGATTTCCAAGCGATGCCTGAGCAAAAAGCGACCGCGAAGACCCAACCCGCCGCCGGCGAGAAGTGCTGCGTGGAAAAGTGCAAGCAATCCGTGCGCGCCAAGGGCTACTGCCGCAAGCACTACGCGGCCTGGCGGCGCGGCAAGCTCGGGAAGAAGCAGCGCTACAACATCTGCAGCAAGGAAGGCTGCCGGAAACCGGCGGTGGCCGGCGGGGTGTGCGCGGAACATAAGAAGGGCGCGGTGACCGAGGCCGCCGCACCCGTGGCCTAGCCATTTCATACCTCGCTGACCGCCATTTTCCGGCGGCCGGCGACTCGGCCTCATGTACAAGATCGTCATCAAGGGCGGCAAGCGGCTGGCCGGCGAGGTGTGCGTTTCGGGCGCGAAGAACGCGGCTCTNNCAGCTCGGCGCGAAGGTGAGGGGCGACGGTACCACCGTCATCGACACCACCCACGTCAATCACTTCGAGGCGCCCTACGAGCTGGTCAAGACCATGCGCGCCTCGGCGCTCGTGCTGGGGCCGTTGCTCGGTCGCCACGGACAGGCGCGCGTGTCGTTGCCCGGCGGCTGCGCCATCGGCGCGCGGCCCATCGACCAGCATCTCAAGGGCCTGGCCGCCATGGGGGCGCGCATCGAGCTCGAGCACGGCCTGGTCAACGCCCGGGCGCGCCGATTGCACGGCGCCACCATCGTATTCGATCTGGTGACCGTCACCGGCACCGAAAATCTCATGATGGCGGCGGCCCTGGCCAAGGGCGGCACCACGCTCGAAAACGCCGCCTGCGAGCCCGAGGTAGAGGAACTGGCGCGTGTCTTGAACAAGATGGGGGCGCACATTCGCGGCGCCGGCACGCCGCTCATCACCGTCGAGGGTGTGGAAGAGTTGCACCCCTTGGATCACGCCATCATCCCCGACCGCATCGAGGCCGGCACCCTGATGGTCGCGGCCGCGATCACCCGTGGCAACGTGCTGATTCGCGATTGCATGCCCGAGCACCTGGACGCGGTCCTCGCCAAATTGCGCGCGGCCGGCGCCGAGGTGACCTTCGAGGAGGGCGGCGTGCGCGTGGTGGGCAAGAGCGAGTTCCGGCCGACGGACATCGCCACCCGCCCACACCCCGGCTTTCCCACCGACATGCAGGCGCAGTTCATGGTGCTCATGTCGCGGGCCAAGGGCCAGTCGGTGCTCTCGGAGAACATCTTCGAGAACCGCTTCATGCACGTGCCCGAACTGATGCGCATGGGCGCGGACATCGTCATCGACGGGCACATCGCGGTGGTGCGTGGGCCGGTCAAGCTCAAGGGCGCCAAGGTCATGGCCACCGACCTGCGCGCCTCGGCCTGCCTGGTGCTGGCGGGGCTGGTGGCCGAAGGCACGACCGAGGTGTTGCGTGTCTATCATCTCGACCGTGGCTACGACCACCTCGAGCGCAAGTTGCGCGCGCTGGGCGCCGATATCCGCCGGGTCAAGGGTGGGTTGTGATGCAAGCCGCGGAGGGGGAGGCGGGCTTTGCCCGTCTCCGCCAGAGCGCGGGAGGGTATGGCGAGGCCGAGCGAAGCGAGCGGGGCGGGGCAGGGCGGGGAGGAGCCGAGTGCAGAGCTAACCCTCCCAGGGTTCCCATCGACGAACTTATGTGCCAAGCCGGCGATTCCCGGCTAGTGTAAGCGGCGGCCATGGCCGGGTTGGATCTTCGTGAAGAGCTCAAGCGCGGGGTGAAGCTGCACCCGCGTATCGTCGCGCAAGATCTGCTCAAGAAACCGGACGAGCTGCAGAAGATCGCCGCTGCGCTGCCTGTTTTTATCCCGTTCAAGGGCAAGTCCTACAAGGCGGCGATGTGGGTCATCGACTGGGATCACCGCATCCCGTCCCGCGACTACATCTTGCGCCTCTATGTCTTCTACTCGGCGCAGGGCAAGGCCATCGGCGAGCTGTCCTACGCGGAGCGCTTGGCGCAAATTGAAACGGAAGACATCTTTCCCGAGTTCGACGTGTCGGATTTCGCCGGCTTGTCGGCCGACGAGGTCTACGAGGCGGAGGGGCCGGTTGGCGGCGAGCTCAAGTCGTTCCGCCTGGTCAGCGAATGGCGGCGCGAGATCGATGTCAAATCGGCGCGCCGGGCCGAGCAGATCGCGCGGTCCTCGCCCCATTTCCAGGAGGTCGCCAGCGAAACCCGCGCGCGGCCGCCCGGCCTCGGCGATCTCGAGGCTGCCGAGTGGTGCCCGCCCAGCGAGAGCGGCCATGAGCGTTGGGGCGTCGACGTGTGGTACCTGCGTTCGTTCAACGGCATGGTGGGAGAGGGCACCGCGTTCCTCGTCGATCTCGAGGACGAGAAGGTAGTCCGCCAGCGCGACTTCCAGTTCCGTGCCGGCTAGGCGCGGGGCGGATCCGGGTTTTTCACCACAGAGAGCACAGTGGACACAGAGAAGGAGGGTTTCCGGACCAGAGATCCGAACCCTTTCCTTCCGATCCGGCCTCTGTGTTCTTTGTGTCCTCTGTGGTGAACTTCTTACTTGCCGCGCGACATGAGTTGGATGCCGAGGAGCATGGCGTTTTCCGCTTGGCCGCTCGCGCGGGTGTACTCCCAGCCGGCGCTCAGGCGGGCATGATGGCCGTCGACCACGTAGCCGAGTTGGGTGTCGATGCTGGTGAAGTCGCCGCTTTCTTCGCCGGCTCCTGGCCCGGCGTGCTGGACGCGCACGAGGGGTTGGAAGCGGCCGAAGCCAACCTCGAGCGGCACGACGTAGCTCGCCAGCCCGAAGAACTGGTAGCTCACCACTTCGTTTGCGCCCCACAGTTTGGCGTACGCCCCTTCCAGGTCCAGGACGCCGGCCGACCCGTTGCCGATCTCGAAGAGAATGTCGGCGTTGACCTCGTGGAAGTTCGCGGGCAGGGCCGCGGAGCTGTCCGGCGGCCGCGAGCCTTGCGTCCGATGCTGAGCCCCGACGCCGATGGCCAGCACCTCCTTGGCGCCGTAGTAGGCGCTGCTCGTGCGGAAGCCGGGCTCGGGGTCAAGCAGGTCGAGGGCCAGGCGGGCGGAGTAGAGCGGGCTCCGCTCCGGCTGGTCCAGACCGTAGGCGCCCAGGTAGTACTTGAAACGCCCACCCCGGACTTGGCCCCACAGCGAGACCCCATCCCCGCGCCCCAGATCGCCCTGGCGCGGGCCGGCCACGGGCTGCGAACTCGCCGACGCGATGGCCGCGAAGCTCTCGTAGTGGCCGGGCAGGGTCCAGGGCGCGATGGCCCATACCGTGCTCAGACCGGTGCGGTCGGCCGGGATGGGCATGCGCCCGATCCACAGGTTGAAGGCATCGGCGAGCTCCACCTTGGCCACCAGGTCGAGTAGCGCGGCACTGGTCGTGGCCGATTCGCCGAGGGCGCCGAGGAAGCCGGCCTGCCATTTCAGGAAGGGGTGGACCTGGCCCCACAAGACGACGTCCGCTTCGCCAATCGCGCCGACATCGCCCAGCTTGTCAGGCGCGGCAGGGTCCTGCAGGAACGCGAGCGAACGCACGCCAACCTGGGCGGCGACGAGCTCGCTTGGCGCGGCCGGCGGCGCGGGGGGGGGGGCCGGTGTGGGTGCGAAGCCGGCGTCCGGCGTTGTGCCCGCGTCGGGCGTGTCGGCCAGACCCTGGGCGTTCAGCGACCAGGGCCAGAGCCATGCAGCTACCCCCGCAGCCAGCCAGGCCAGGCGGGGGCGAACCCACGGGCGATGGTCGCTCTCGAATGTCACGCTGGGATACTGCCCCATTCGCTAGCGAGAGTCGACCGTCTCACGCCACGTGCGTTGGAAGACGGCGCCCAGGTGCCGGCTCAGCGTTGCCTTGACCAACGCGAGGTCGACGGGACGACCGAGCTCGCGCGCCATCGAGGTCATCACGCCGGCGGGAAATCCGCACGGATGGATGGCGGCGAAGCGCGCGAGGTCGGTATGCACGTTGAGCGCGAGTCCGTGCAGGGTGACCCACTTGCGGACCGCGACGCCGATCGAGGCCAGCTTGCGTGGCGAGTCCGCCGGCCCCGTCCACACCCCCGTGCGCCCCGGAAGCCGCAGGCCCGCCAGGCCGAATTCCGCGAGGGTGCGAATGACCGTCTCCTCCAGACCGCGCAGGTAGCGGTGCAGGTCGCGCTCGTCCTCGCGCAGATGGAAGATGGGATAGGCCACGAGCTG
>PNBO01000250.1:15629-30012 GCA_003136095.1 Myxococcales bacterium | reverse complement strand
GGGACAGCCGTGCGCGTCCTGTACGGTGTGCGACGGCGCGGGAACCTGCAGCGCGTACGACCCCTATTGCAGCTTCGCCGGCACCGGCGGTTCCGGCGGCTTCGGCGGCACGGGTGGTTACTCCACCGCCCGCGGCGGCACCGGTGGCTACTACACCACCAGCTACGCCGGCTCCGGCGGTTACACCACCGCCCGCGGTGGCTCCGGCGGCTACTACACCACCAGCTACGCCGGCTCCGGCGGCTCCACCACCGCCCGCGGTGGCTCCGGTGGCTCCGGTGGCTCCGGTGGCTACACCACCACCAGCTCCGGCGGTTCCGGTGGCACCACCACCGCCCGCGGCGGCTCTGGTGGCTCCGGTGGCTACACCACCACCAGCTCCGGCGGCTCCGGCGGCTCCACCACCGCCCGCGGCGGCTTCGGTGGGTACACCACCACCAGCTACGGCGGCTCGGGTGGCACCACCACCAACTCCGGCGGCTCCGGTGGGTACGCCACCAACTTCGGTGGCTCGGGCGGCAAGGCCGACGGCGGAAGCCCCAAGGGCGGCAGCACCGGGGCCAACCCCGATGCCGACTTCGGCATCACAACCGCGCACCTGCACCGGTCCGGCTGCTCCTGCGAGCTGGGCCAGGCCGGCCAGACGGCCACTTCGGGCCTGACCATCCCGCTCTTCATCGCGGGGGCGGCTCTCCTGCTGCGGGTACGCCGGCGACGGCGATAGCCACCCTCCCGAGCGCAGGGGCCCGCTCCGGCCAGAGCTCGTAGACCGCGCCGGTCGTGGCCAGAAGGATGAGCCCGGCGATGAACATGACCGGGTTGTGTGCGAAGACATTCGACCCAATCGTGTACGCAAGAGCGGCATTCCCAATATCATTTGGGTTTTGGCTGGCCTGGTGAGCCATGGCGGCTGATGCTTGGGCGATGCTCGAGAAGATGAGCGGCCCACAGACATACCAGGGCCAGCCGGTGGCAAAGAGATTCATGCATTCGACTCCTCGAGAGTGACCCTGCCCCGAGGCGACTGCCCGAGACGGATTCACGCATGCACGGACATCATGCCGCACGCCACGTCGAGGCCAGGTTAACACATCGAACCCGACCACCCCCTAGCTGGCAATAGCCGCGTCAGCGGAATTCGGGTGGCACGGGCTCAAATTAGGACTAAACTAGTCCTTATTCAACAGCGGCCGGGGTATGGGCACGCGGGAGCATGATTCCTTGTGGTTTGTCGAGGATGACGTGGAACACGATCTGCACAGGTTTTCGGTTCCTATCCGTCGAGCGAGACGCATCGCCTTGGCGGGTGTCTTGGCCGTGTCGGCCCTCGGTATGATTCCTAGCTGCACCTCGAGAGGCAGCGGCGCTTCGAGCGGCGGTGAAGGCGAGCATCTGTCCCCGGGCTACGGGGGCGCGAGCCATCCCAGCGTCTCCGGCGGTTCCGGCGGCAAGATGATTGGCAGTCAGGTGGGGGACGGCGGAGCGCTTGGCACGGGCGGGCAGGCGAGCAATGGCTCAGGAGGTGCCTCGGGTGGGAGTGCAAGCGGTGGAAGGTCCGGATCCGGCGGCGTGTCGGGCAAGGGTGGCAGTTCTGCAAGCGCATCCGGCGGTGTTTCTGGCCGCGGTGGCTCCCAAGGCGGAACGGGTGGCGTGGCCATGGGCGGATCCGCGGGCACCGTGGCAACGGGCGGTACCACGAGCACGGCTGCCGGCAGCGGCAGCGGCAAGTACGTCGTAGCCATGCTTCAATCGATCCAGGCCCAAGCCACAGACATCACCCAAGACGAGATCCGCGACCTGGTGACCGATGCTATCAGCCGGGCAGGTGGTTTCGGCTTCCTCAAGACCGGCCAAACCGTCGTGGTCAAGCCGAACCTTCTGGTGTCGACCTCGGATGGCATCAGGACCCTCTTGCCGGTGACGGTCAACGGCGTGACCGCGGACTGGCGGGTGACCAAGGCGGTCACAGAGCTCGTGCGTGCCCAAATCGGCACATCCGGCAAGCTCCTCATCATGGAAGGATCGACGGAGAGCACGACCCAGGCTTTTTCACGTTTGGGGTACACGGCCGCCAATTTCGGCAGCGACGTGGACGAGTTCATCCCGCTCGAGGGAACTTCGTGCAGCGACCACACCACGACCGGCCTCGTCCAAAAGGCGACCTCGGGCGGCAAGCAATACTGGATCAACCAGCGCTACCTCAACGCGGACGCGGTCATCAGCGTTGCCTGTATGAAGACCCACATCCAGGCGGGGATTACCGGCGGCGTGAAGAATCTGGGCATCGGCACGACCCCAGCCAGCCAGTACGCAACCACCGGCTGCACCCGTGACCAGATCAACCTCATTCCGCATAGCCCGATCGGTCCGCTATCTTCGTTCATCGTCGACTACTACAGCTTGAGGCCCGCGGACTTTGTGGTCATGGACGCCTTGCAAGGCATCCAGCACGGACCGCTGCCGGCGTGGGGCGGGGGCAATTACCAGACCGACAAGATGAACATGCGCCTCATCCTGGCGTCGAGCAACGCCGTGGCGCTAGACACCGTTGAATCACTGGTGATGAAGTGCGACCCGACGAAGGTTCCCTATCTGACCACGCTGGAAGCCCAGGGCTACGGGACCACCGACATTGCCAAGATCACGGTGGTTGGCAAGCAAATCAGCGACGTCGCCCAGCCGTTCGCGGGCGGCCAGACCGCCGTCTGTCCGGGCAAGTAGCGGCACGCAAAGGCATGCCGAGACGGTTGCTCTTCATGCGCCACGGAGGCTAGCACACGCCATTGCGCAACCTGCTGCTGGTCCTGGCCTCCATGCGTGAGGCCTCCACCTACGATCTGGCGTCGGGCTTCCTTGCGGCCGACCAGCCCCGAGCGCGCGAAGCGGCGCTGGTGGCCGCCTCTCGCATCGATGGCCCCCGCGCCGAGCCCGAGCTGGTGAGCGCGCTCGGCGACCGCTCGGTCTCGGTGCCGGTCAGGGCCGTCGAAGAGCTGGGAGCCATGGGCAGCAGCGACCCGGCATTCTTGGCGTTCTTGCTCGAGTTGTTCGAAGGCAAGCTGCAGGCGCGCGTCAATGCGGCCGCGCAGAAGGGCACCACCCGCCAGTTCGCCATCGAGCTGTCGGAGCACTACCGCCTGCTGCTCGCCGGGTGCGCGGCCGTGGCCAACCTGGCACGGCGCGGGGGCCTGGACCTGTCCGAGCTTGAGCCGCCCGTTATGCGCTCGCTCAAGAAGCTCGACGGGACGCTCGTCGGGCTCGCTCAACGCGTGCTCGGCAAGGGCGCCGAGCTCGACCGGATCGAAGAACAGCGCATCGCCGTGGCCCTGGGTCTCATCACCACTCTGGCCTGGATCGGCACGCCAGCCTGCCTGCCCGTGCTGCGCGACTTGGGCAAACATGCTGTCCCCCGGGTTGCCAGCCTGGCCGAACGGGCCATCGAGAAGATCACCGCGCGGATTGGGTGAGGGGCGGCTAGAACCGCGTGAGCACGTCTATGCGCCGGACGGCGTTGGGCATCGGACCGAAAAGCTGCTGAATGATGTGCTGGACGCTCGCCCCGAACGGCGTTGCGCGATCGTTGTAGCGGTCGATGATGATGTCGACGTCAAAGGGTCGTGCCCGATGAATCTCGGCCAGCACCCGCAGGTCGTGCGCGGACGCCCGCCCTGCTTTCATGAACAGGATATCGTAGCGATCCGGCACCCACACGGCGAGATGCCGAAACGGCAGGTCGGGCCGAACCCGACGGTCGTCGTAGCCGCGGGGAACGCTGTGCCCGAGGGCCGGGCGCAAGGGAATTCGTTGCGTCGTCAGGGCGGCGGCGCGCTCGATGCGTTTGTCGAAGTCGGAAAAGCTGTTGATGTCCTTGGTCGGGCTCTCGGCGCCGTAGGCGAGCAAGGCCGCCGCGCCGCCCACAATCTCCATGACCACTGGGCCGGTCAGCAGGTCGTCGATTTCCGTGAGAAATGCGAGGATCTCGTCGCGGCCGAAGGTTCTTGGTGGGCACCGCCCGGTCGGCGCACATGCCTCTCGGCCGACAGCGCTCGCCAAGCTCTCTTGCACCTCCTCCAACTGAGAGAGCACCTCGGCCATGGATTGCTGTCGTTGCGTCGGGAGCTTCGCCAAGGCTTGCAGGATGGTCGCCTCCAGCCGAGGCGGCAAATCGTCGCGGTGGCTGGACGGCGGTGCCGGTGGGTCATTGAGGTGCATGTTCATCACCACGTACACGCTGTCGCCGTCGAACGGCGGCCGGCCGGTGACCATCTCGTACAAGATGACCCCGAACGAGTAGACATCGCTGCGAGCATCGATGTCCCTCGGATGCAGGCATTGCTCGGGCGACATGTAAAGCGGCGTGCCCAGGAGCGCGCCCGTCCGGGTGCGGTGGAGCTGGCCCTGGCAGGGGTACTGGAGCTTGGCGATGCCGAAGTCCAGCACCTTGACCTGTTTCCGGTCTTGCCGTCGGGTGTCCGCGACCACGAACAGATTGTCGGGCTTGAGGTCGCGGTGAACGATGTGCTGGGCATGCGCCGCGACCAAGGTCTCGGCGATTTGACCGGCCCAGTCGAGCACCTCGTCGAGCGCGAGCCCACCGCGGCTCAACGCCTGGGTCAGCGTCTCCCCCTCGAGATACTCCATGACGAGATAGGGTGCACCACCTTCGATCATGCCTGAATCGAAGATCTGGACGATGTTGGGATGGCGAATGGCATTGACGGCGCGAGCCTCGGTGAGGAAGCGGCTGACCGTTTCCGGATTCGCGGCATCGCTTGCGGCCAGCACCTTGACTGCCGCTTGCCGTCCGATTGCCTTGTGGGTGGCCTGATAGACCTTCCCCATCCCGCCCTCCGCGATCAGGCGTTGCACCTCGTAGTTACCGATGGTCCTGCCAATCACCGCGCCGGCCAAGCATTATGGTGGCCGTCGCCTGGTGGCGCAACCCTGCAAGCCGGTTGGCACTGACCGCGGAGGCGTGGCACCGGTGCGGAAGGGATGCATGTCGCGCCCGTTCTTCTCGACGCCATCGGGGCTTGGGGGCTAGAGTGCCGAACGGTTTGACTCCCGTCGTGANNTCACTCGGTCCCTCAAACCGTTCGGCCCTCTAGGACCTCGCCTTTCCTCGGTCGACGATGGCGCGAAGGAAGGCTTCGAGGGAGGTGATTGCGGCGTCGGAGCCATCGTCGATGTTGACCTGGATGTAGTAGCGGCCCACGAAGGCACTACCGTCGCAGCTCGTCGACCCCGTGCTGACCACCGCGCCGTCGAGCCCGGGAATGGTCGTGCCGGAGATCGGCAATTCGTAGTTGAAGATGGCCTGGGCATTGTCGGCGCTGCCCATGTCGTGGATCGCGACGTAGAGGCTTTGCCCAGCTTGGCCGTAAGTCGCTTCCACCGCGCCTTGCCACCCGCGATCGAGGTACGCGGGACCAGCGCCGTCGATCTGATTGTAGAGGTCGGCGTCGGTCTTGAGCACGAGCGGCCTATCCGTCTGCACCCACGCTTCGACCTCGTGATCTGCCGGGAGCATCCCGGTCATCGAATTGCCGTCCGAGGAGCATGCAGCGGCCAGACCGCCCAGACATCCCAGAACCACGACCCAACTCGGGAGCTTTGGTGACAGCACCTGCATGCCAGCCTCCTGTTCGATGTGCAGTCTACTCCGATTCCCTGCCACGGAGATCCATCTAGGCGGCCTGGCAGGGCCATAGGCTCGCCCACGGGTGCGCATCGACCGCACAGCGGCCGCACGCCTCGCCCACGAAGTGGGAGAGGCCGACCGGCGCAGCCGGGCGGGTGAGGGCTACCGCGCCGCCAGCAGCGCAATCTCGCGCAGCATGAGCGCGCGCCGAATGGCCGCCGGTTTCGACCGCGTGCGCCGGCCCACGGTCATGCCCGCGGGATCGCTGCCCGTGACCGCCACGATGCCGCAATCGCAGGCGATGCGCCGTCTTCTCCGGCTCATGGCTCGGCCCCAAGTAACTATCCACAAATCCACATCCCCCAATACTTCTCCAAAAGTAGATCAGGGGCATAGGATCGACGACATTACGATGAGCAAGCTACCGGTCGTGTCGGGTCCTGATCTGGTCCGCGCCCTAGCGCGGCTCGGCTACGAAACCGATCACCAGACTGGAAGCCTTATCATCCTGCGCAACCAATTGCCTCCGCATCGACGACTGACCGTACCCAATCACAAGGAGCTCGCCAAGGGCACGCTGCGGGCGCTGGTCCACGAAGCAGGGCTGACCGTGGACCAGCTCATCGAGCTGCTGAACGGCTAGATGGCCACTTCCACGACGTCTTCGTCGATCGACGGAGGAATCGGCTCGCCGTGCTTCTTGAGACTCGCCACGTAGCCCTCGACGGCGTCTCTGATGCTGGCAGCAGCCTCTGCGCGGGTGCGCCCCTGCGATATGCAGCCAGGCAGAGACGGACAGGTGGCAACGAAGACGCCATCTTCGTCCTGTTCGATGAGCACCCTAAATCGCACGGTCAAACGATGGCACGAAACCCCGTGAGGCACACCGCCTGGCCTTTCTGGGCCTTCCAACCAGCCGTTCCCCCGGGTATACGGATAGCTTGGCGAAGATCGACGTGTAGGTCTTTGCAGTTGACGTAATGTTTCTTATCAGACCTTGAAAGCAAAGTGGCGCTTGAACGGACTATGCTCTTTGGGACAGGACGGGGTTTTGACCGGCGCACCGAGTTTTCGCACAAGACGCGAAACACTGCCAACAGTCAGGCCAGAACCGTGAGACCGAGCGCGCGAAAGTCCCGGTCGAATGCCAGGCAGGCCATGTCGCCAAGCCGTTGCCTCACGATTACGAACGAGAGCGCATCGCAGTAGGAGAGGCGTCGTCGAGGAGCCAGAAGTCGAAAGACCTCAAGAGCGGCAGCGTGGTCAGTCAAGTCGGCAACAGCCATCTCGACAGTTGGTACGATATCCCTGGCGAACAGCAGAGCCGAACGCGCCCCGTCGCGATAGCGTAAGAGGCTGAGGGTTTCGCTCGTCACCTCGCGCGTGGTGTGGAACCGACTGGCCCCAACGGCTGCCTCTTCGAGCAATTCACCCGCGCGTTCATGATTCACGTCGGTGGCTACCATTGCCGCGAACCAGAACGACGTGTCGACGAACAATTCCTTCGGGAGTGGCATTAATCGTGGCGTCTGGTCAGGTAGTCGGTCTTGTGCGCCGACACGTCTCCACGCCGTCCACGACGGCGGTGCAGCGTTTGTCGCAGGGAGAGAAGTGCCCTTGCTGTTCCGGCCTCGTCAATCAGTGGCCCAATCAAACGCGCAACGCTGACGCCACGATTCGTGATTTCCACGGTTGTACCATCCCTCTGAATCTCCTTCAAAAGAGAGGGCAGGACTCTCCTGACTTCGCTGATAGCCATCTGTCGCGACATGTACAAATTGTACATGACCGAATCTGTAAATGCCAGAGAACATCGTTCGCTTCCTGAATCATCTGAGCGAGCTCTGTCTCAACTTCGTGAAGCCACACGGGACTCACACGCCAGCGAGAGCCTCAACGATTCCAGGCATGTCGCAGTTGCGTACACAAATGTATCGAATGTCCTTGCTCATAGCCGAGCTGCTCTTGCGAGCTGGACCAGGCCGGACAGACGGCGGCTCCCGGCCTGACCATCCCGCTCTTCACTGCGGGGGCGGCTCTGCTGGTGCGGGTGCGCCGTCGCAGGCGGTAGCCCCCTTCCTATTCGCGCCGGTCGGCTCCGGCCAGAGCTCGTAGACCGCTCCGGTCATGGCCAGAAGCATGAGCCCGGCGATGAACACGACCGGGCTCGCCGGGAAGACGGGATCCAGAAATGCTTCGGTTCCCACGCGCAAGGAAAGCAGAAACCCCGTGACTGCGGCGGCAAGTCCGACGGCGAACCACGCGGCCGTGACCAGCACGCGCCGAAGATCGGCCGCCTTGCCGGCCACGGGCCGCTGGTCGTACACGGCGGGAGCGAAGGGAACCAGGCGGACCGAGGGCAAGAGCAGAAGCAGGCCAAACGCGACGATCCCCGCCACCACCGCGACCTCGACCCACGACGGGGAATAGCTGCCCGGCCGGTAGGGCAAGAGCAGCCCGTGCGTCTGCCAGACCACCAGCAAGAGGTAGCGCTGCAAGGTGACCGCCGCCGCGGACATCACGCCCGCGGCGACGACAACCCGCGGCCGCAGGCCCGTGCGCCACAGAGCCCGCCAGAGCATGAACCCGGCGAGGAAGAAGAGGCCAAGCTCGCTCCAGAACAGAGCACCGTAAGCGTCACCGAGCAGTGCCCGCGCGCAAGTCGCGGCCGCCGGCTCGTCGGCCGCGAGACCGGCGATTTCCGCCACGACCACGGAGAGCACGGCGAGTGCGTCGACGAGGAGCAGGCCGCGGCCGAGCCGGGCAAAGCCGCGTACCCCGAGCCCGGCCTCCCGCCCGGCCAGCCAGCCGACCAGCGCGGCGGCGACGACGAGCAGCCCGAGCCCACCCGCGCCCGACGCGAACGTGAAGGCGACCGCCTCGCAAGCGGCCAACGGCCAGGGCCGGCCCGGCCTGACCGCGAAAAGGATGGCCAGCGCGGCCAGCGGAACCGCCAAAGCCGGTAGCATGAGCAGGGACATCCAGAAGCCAACTTGCTGCCGGCGGCGGCGCTGGGCCGGTGTGCCGCGATAGCCGGCGGCGAGGAGGCGTTGCAAGGGCCGCCACGACGACGGGCGCTTCGCGTACTCGGCCAGGTCCGGCCGGCGCGCCAGCACGCAGTGGATCAGGCTCGCGAACAGACAGATTGCGCCGACGCTGGTGAAGGTCGCGAAGAGTGGCGACTGCGGTCGCGCGAAGGACATCAGGTTGACCAGGGCGGCCCCGGGGCGGCCCTGATCGGCCAGCACCGAAAGCGCAGCGGCGAGGAAGCACAGAAGGGCGATGGGCATGGCGATGCGGGCCACGCTTTCCATCTCACGGTCGCGCGAGAAGCGGGCGATGCAGGCACACGCCATGAGCGCGATGCCGGCGCCCAGGAAGAATCCGTCCATGACCACGTAGAGGCCCCACACGGCGCCACCCGCCCCGAGGCTCCGCATGCCGGTCACGACGTCGCCGGCCGCGAGCTGCCGGAAATACGCGAGCCCGCCCACCGCCAGCCCGGCCAGCATCAGTGTGACGGCAACGGCGAGAAGAACCGGAGAGCGGGCTTTCATCGTCTGCCTTGCAAGTAGAAGATCCGGGGCCCGGTGCCAAGGTGTTCGAGCAAGCGGGTGGCGCGTGGGCTTGCCGCCAAAGCCGAGAGTGCCGAGCGGGGATCCGCGAGATCCCCGAAGGTGATCGCCTCGGTCGGGCAGGTCGCCGCGCAGGCGGGCAGCCGCTGCAAGTCCACGTCGGCCACGAGCTCCTCGTCGAGCCGCGCCCGTTCGTAGCGGGCGCGGATGCGATGGTGGCAGAGGGTGCATTTCTCGACGACCCCGGCCGGCCGCAGGGCCACGTCCGGATTGACGCTGCTCGGATCCCCGCCGGGCCACGCGGGCGGGCTCCAGTTGTAGTACCGGCGGCTGTAGGGACAGGCGATCATGCAGTAGCGGCAGCCGATGCAGCGATCCCAGATCTGCGCCACCACGCCGTCGTCCGCGCGGTAGGTCGCGCCGACGGGGCAGACCTGCACGCACGCGGGATTCTCACAGTGCATGCAGGGAACGGGCAAAGCCCCGTGGCCGAGCGCAGCGGCGCCCCCGGCCGCGGGGATCACCAGCATGTCCATCCAGTGAATCGGCCGTGACCGCTTGGCTTCCTGGCGGCCGAGTGGCGGGGTGTTGTTCTCCGCCGCACACGCCACCACGCAGGCCTGGCAGCGCAGACAACGGTCGAGGTCGATGGCCATGCCAAAGCGATGCGGCGGGCGGCCGGACGTGACCGGCGCGGGCGGCGATTTCTCTTCCGCGCGGGCGGTCGGCGCCAGCGCCACGCCGGCCGCGGCGGTCAAGGCCAAGGCCTCGCGCCTCGTCGAACCTTTGCGGTCCTGCTCGCTCATCCTGCCTTCCTCAGCCGGGCGCGCGTGGCGCACGCGAACCACTGTCCAGTCTTCGCGTCGGCAAGGCTGGCGAGCAAGCTCGACGGATTGTCCTTCTCGCCGGCCACCGGCCAGGCGCCACCGCCCAGGGGCAGGCCCAGCACCCCCGCGCGGATGCCGGCATGGACCCGCGCCGGCATGGCCACGCGGGCCTGGGACGATTCCACGAGAACCTGGTCCCCATCCGCGACGCCCAGCTCGCGCGCATCCAATGGGGAGATCTCGATACTCGGTTGCCACGGATCTTGCCCCAGTAGCGGCATCTCGCACAGCCACGGCAGATGCCGCATGCCACCCTCGGCGTAGCCCGGACCGCGAAACGGCACGAGCACGAACGGCCAGATCGCGGGATCGCCCTCGGCGGCCGGCGCATCACCCAGAAGCACCCCGCTGACGTTGAGAAGTCCCTGCTTCTCCCCTGCCCGGCTTTCCAATGGTGCGGCCTCTCCGGGTGGCGCAACCCAGCTCCCCTCGGCTTCGAGCGCGTCCATCACCTTCGCGACTCCGCCCGGCAGATTCGCAAGCCCGGCCTCGACCGCCGCGCGATACCCCGGCCAAGGCAATCCCTCGGCCACTTTTCCCCCCAGCGTGGCGGCCAGGCGCAAGACGACCTCCCCGGTTGCCATGCTGTTGCCGAGTGGGCGCACCGCGGGCTGCCGGACGGACAAGACCCGCGTCCCGCGCCCGGGGGCAATCACGTCCCAACCCTCGAGGAAGGTGTGATCGGGCAAGACCAGGTCGGCGAAACGCGCCGATTCATCGAGCAGCGGCGAGAAGGAAACCACCAGCGGAACCTTGGCCAAGGCATCCAGCCAGCGCCTGCCACCCGGCTTCGAGTAGGCCGGGTTGGAATAGGCGAGCAGCAGAACCTTGGCCGGATAGGGCTTGCCTGCCAGCAAGGCGTCCGGCAAGGAGAGAATGCGCGACGCCTCGAACGCGGGCCGCGCGGGATTGCGCCCGTCGATGGCGCCCGCGCGCAGGCCCCGCTCGGCCGTCGCGTCGAGCGTGAGCTTGCCCCAGTCTGGCGGTTCCCAGCCCCCGTCGCGCCGCATGCCGCCCGCCGTATCCAGGCTGCCCAAGAGCGCGTCGAGCAGGAGCCCGGCGGCCGCGGCGGTATCGTCGCTCGTCGCCGCGTCCACCGCGACGAGCGAGGGCCGGATCGCCGCCAGCTCGCGCGCCAGCCTCTCGATCCGGCGCGCGGGAACGCCGGTTCGCGCTTCCACCTGGGCGGGCGCGAAATCAGCCATCAGCCGGTCGCGCAGGCCAGGCTGGTTGCTCTTGGATGGGAACCCTGAAAGGGTTCCCATGCCCTCCCGCGATGGTACGCCACGCGAAGCGCTGGCAAAGCCGGCGGGCTCCCCACGCGAACCGCCCTCCACGAATCCACGCAGGCCGGACTCGTCGGCCAGGCTCTCGCGCAAGAGCACATGCGCGAGCGCGAGCAGCAAGGCCGCCTGCCCATTGGGGGCGAGCGGCAGCCATTCGTCGACGAGCACCGCGGATGGCGGCAGGCGCGGCCACGCACAGACGAGGCGCGGCCGGGCACCCCGCGCCACCGCGCGCGCCAGGTGCATCGCCTGCGGCGACGATTCGAGCGCGCCGGTCCCCAGGAGCAGCACGAGGCGCGCATTCTCGAAATCGTAGCCGGGCAGCGAGGCCGAGCCGGTCATGGCGGCCATGGCCCGGGCCATGGCGCCGGTTCCGGTGGCGCCGTGACCGACATGGTTCGGGCTGCCGAAGGCGCGCAGGAAGCGCGCCCACAGCCCGTGCGTCGTGCCGCGCTCTTCCCCGTCGAGCAGCACCAGCGACTGCGGCTCGCCGGCCGCGCGCAGCTGGCCGAGCTCGGCGGCCAGCCGGGCGATCGCCTCGTCCCAGGACAGCGGCAACCAGCGATTCTCCCCACGCGCCCCCGCCCTGCACAGGGGGCCGGGCACGCGGTCGGGGTGGTAGAGGAGCTCGAGCGCGGCCTGGCCGCGGGCACACAGGCGGCCGCGGTTGATGGGCGAGTTGGGATTGCCCTCGACCTTCACCGCGCGGCCTTCCACGACGCGCACGCGGATGCCGCACCCGGCGGCACACAGCCCGCAGGTGGAGAGAACCTGCGTCTCGCTACCCACGCGCAGGTTGGGTGGCACCGGGACGGGCGGTTTCTCGATGGAATACGCATCTGGGCGCGGCCGGCACCCGGCCGCCGCGGAAGCCAGGAGGCCCGCGGAGCCAAGAAAGGTTCGCCGCCCGAAACTAGCCATGCGTCACCGGTGGCAAGACTTGCACTGGTTGCTGGCCCTTCTCTCACGGTGGCAGCGCATACAGTCTTCCATGCTCAGGGCAATGTCCGGCAGCGCGAGCGGCTTGGTTGCCAGGAGGATGCTGGCGTGGCACTCCTCGCACTTCATCTTGGCGGCCGTCACGTGCGTTCCGTGCGAGAAGTATACGTGCCCGGGCAGGCGATCGACACGCACCCAGGGGATCTCCTCCTGGCGCTCCGCGTACTGCCGGACCCGCGGCTCATCGGGGTGATCGCCGCGCGCCTTTCCGTGGCAGTCCATGCACTCCACCACCGTCGGGAATTGCGCCAGGACTTGATCCTCGGCGCCGGGATGGCAGGTCACGCACTTCATGTTCGCCTCCATGTGGCGCTTGTGGGACATGGCCATGGGCTGCTTGACCGCCACCGGCCGCCCGCACCCGGCGCTCATCATCGCCAAGAAAGCCACCGCCACGATGAGAGGGGAGAAGCGGATTTTCACCACAGAGGACACAGAGGACACAGAGATCGGAGGGGGAAGGGTATCGGATCTGGGGGCCAACCCCTTGCTCATGAAGGGCCGCTTCACATGACATGGGCCGCCTTCGAGATTCATAACCAAGTGCAGGGAATCTAGCCTTCGGAGATGGTCAGCAGGAGGGCCCGTAGGCTGGGCTCGGATTCCGAGATCCGGAACCCCTTTCCTTCCGACCTCTGTGTCCTCTGTGTCCTCTGTGGTTCAATTCTTTTTTCCGGCCGTGCCACTGGTGGGTTTGGCGGGCTTGGCGGGTTTGCCAACCACGCAGGTCTTGAGGATCTCCTCGGCCTGGGCCTTGGCCTTCGGCTTGACCGTGGCCAGCGCCGCCAGCTTGCCGCTTTCGGCCTTGGCCTCGGCGCAGTCGCCATTCGCGACGAGGATCTTCACCAGCTCGTAGTGCGCCAGCGCGTTCTGCGCGTCGAGCACGATGGCCTTGCGGCATTCCTCGAGTGTGGCCTTGGCCCGCATATCCTTCTCGACCAGCGCGCGGCAGTAGTCGGCTGCCACCCCACTGTCCTTAGGCTCGAGCTTCGCCGCCTTGGCCAGAGCGTCCACGGCGGCCGCCGCCTGCTTGCGCCGCAGTTCCACCCGCCCGAGCCCGGTCCAGGCGGGCGCGAACTTGGCGTCGAGCCCGGTCGCCTTGCCCAGGTTCGCGCGCGCCTCGTCGTACTGCCCCTTGTCCGAGAGGAGAAGCCCGAGGTTGGTGAGCACCGCCGCGCTCTCGGGCAGCAGACGCGCGGCCTGCCGGCACTCGGCGATGGCACCATCGAGGTCGCCCTGCTTGCGTAGGACCGAGCACAGGTTGGCATGGCAGGTGCCGTCGTTGGGCTTGCTCTGCAGGGCGCGCCGGTAGGCTGCGGCGGCCTCGCGCGGCTGGTTCTGCGCCTCACGCAGCAGGCCCAGGTTGAAGGCGGCGCTGCTGTTCTTCGCATCGCCCGCCAGGGCCGCCAGGATCTCCTTTTCGGCAGCCGGCAGGTCGTTGCGGCCCAGCAGGATAGCGCCCAGGTTGCCGTGCGCCGGGGCAAACTTCGCGTCGCGGCCCAGGGCCTCGCGATAGGCCTTTTCCGCGCCCGCCATGTCGTTCTTCTTCTCCAGCACCACGCCACGCAGATAGGGCGCCCGCGGATCCTTGGGATCCGTCTTGCCCGCGCTGTCGAAGGCCTGCAAGGCGCCGGCGAGGTCACCGGCCCGGAAGAGCTTTTCCCCCCGCTCGAGATCCGCCGCGCCGCTCTTGGTGCCAGCCGCCGGTGGTCCTGCCAGGAGCAACAAGGAAACGATCCGCGCCGATAGTTGGAATGCCAGCATGGCCAGAGGTTCCGCCGGACCCACTCATGAGGTCAAGATCAACCATTGGCCCTTTAGCCGCAGATGGTCGTGGTCGTGGCCTGGCCATGGCCGGGCATCCTCGACTCCCTAACTCCCGGTGCTGGCTTCCATCAACGCCTGTTTGAGCGCGTCGGCCAGCGCGTCGATGCGCTCCGCGTCCTCGATCTTCTCGCCCGTGGCCTGGTCACGCACGTAGAAGATATCGGCCACGCG
>PNBO01000250.1:12964-15548 GCA_003136095.1 Myxococcales bacterium | reverse complement strand
GGCGCCGTCGGGCTCCTTGCGGATCCTGAAGATATCCACGGCCTCGCCATGTTCGTCGCCCCGGGCCTCCCGCTCGCGCGAATAGATGGCGGCGTCCAGGATGTCGATGCGGTTGGCGTAGAGAACGCCGGTGACCTTCGAGAGCAGGCCGGGCTGGTCGTCCGCCACCAGNNGTCGCGCACGTAGAAGATATCGGCCACGCGGTCGGCGGCCACGCCCACCCGCGAGCGATGGATGTCCAGGCCTTGCGCCGCCAGGGTGTGGGTGATGGTGTAGAGCACGCCGGGCTTGTCCTCGGTGAACACCTCCACGATGGTGAAGGTCCGGCTAGCGTCATTGTCGACATTGACCTGGGTGGGCGGCACCCTGGGCTTCGCGCGCTCGAAGAGCGACAACTGTCGCGGCCGCCTGGCCACCATCGACTCGACGGTGGTTCGCCCCGAGAGGACCGCCTCCAGGTCGCGCCGAATGCCATCGATGCGATGTTCCTCGGTCACGGCGCCGTCGGGCTCCTTGCGGATCNNAGGCCGGGCTGGTCGTCCGCCACCAGCACCAGCTCGGAAAACGTGCCGCGCTCGCTATGGGTCACGTCCATGGCGCAGGGGCGCTTGTGCTGCCGCATGAGGCGGACGTGCGCCGCGATCTTCTCGGCCTCCTGCTCGGCGAAGTAGCGATCGGGCAAACCCGCGAAGGCCTCCTGTGCGGAATCCGAGCGCGAATCCTCCTCCAGAAGCGCGGCCGCTTGGCGTTGCCGTTCCTCGACCAGCTCCTTGCGCTCGGCCGCCAGCAGGTCGGGGCCGCGCCGCAGGTACTTGAGCGTGCGGTCGTAGAGCTCGAAGAGCAGCTCGTACTTCCACCGGGTCATGGTCTTGGGCCCGGTCGAGGTCAGGTCGCAGAAGGTCAGGAGGAAGAGCTGGCGCATCTTCTCCTCGGTTCCGCACAGCCGCGCGAAGAAGTCGAGCAGGCCGGGATCCTGAAGATCGCGGCGCTGCGAGTTGTGGCCCATTTCCAGGTGCTCGCGCACCAGGAATTCGACCAGCGCGCATTCTTCCTCGGAGAGTCCAAGCCGCGCCGCGATGGGCTGGGCGATCGCGGCGCCCTTCCCGGCGTGGTCCGAGCCGAGCGGCTTGCCCACGTCGTGGAGGAGCAAAGCCACGAAGAGCGCCCGGGGCGAAACCACCTCGGGGTACGCCGCGCAGACCTCGGGGTATTCCGCCATCAGCTCGCCGCGCGCGATGGCCTTGAGCGTGGCCACGGCATAGAGCGAGTGCTGATCCACGGTGTAGACGTGATAGATGTCGTGCTGCACGCGCCCGCAAACCGGCAGCCACTCGGGCAACAGGGCGGAGATGAGACCCAGGTTCTGCATCTGCTCCAGGCGCGACGGCGTGCTGGTGTCGTTCACGTTGATGAGCACATCGAGGAAGCGCGCCGCCGAATCGGGATCCGCGCGCAGGGCCAGGGCGTGGCTCGCGCCGCGCTCGGAAACGAGATCCAAGGTGGCTAGGCCGAGACCCACATCAAGCTGTTGGGCGACGTAAAATAATCTAATCATTTCAGATGGATGCTTATCAAATATGAAGCTATCCTTCACTTCAAGCTTGCCCCCGCGTAGAATGAAGCTTGGCTCACCCTCGGTGCTCGCGGAGATAGGCACGGGCCGGGTGGCCATGCGCTCCGTGGGCCGGGCGCACACGCGCTGCATGAGTCGCTCGGTCGCGTGCTGGATGGTGCGGGCGTGGGTCTGAACGTCGCGCATCAGCGCCTCCACCGCGGGCGTGATGACGGGCCGGTCGTCCTCGTCGTCCTCGGGGGCGAGCTCGGGGTGGAAGATCGGCGCGATCCGCTCTTGCAGGTCGAAGCGCAACTGGTCCTGCCGGCGGCCCGTGGCGAGGTGCAGGGCCGCGCGCAGCCGCAGCATGAAATCGATGGCCCGGGACTTGGCCTCGGCCTGCCGGGGCGACATCTCGCCTATCGCCCGCAGAGCCTCCGGGGTCGAGACCCGGAAGCCCGCCTGGGCGGCCCACCGCCCTACGCACAGATCGCGGATGCCGCCTGGCCCGTTCTTGAGGTCCGGTTCGAGCATGAAAATGGTGTCGCCGAAGCGCGAGTGCCGGCTCTCCTGCTCCTCGCGCAGCCGCGCCACCAGGCTGTCCGGCGTGGTCCGCGCCACGCGCGCCTGGTAGCGGGACAGAAAGTCGGTGGCCAGCCCCTGGTCGCCGACCAGAAAACGGGCGTCGAGCAGCGCGGTCGCGGCCGCCAGGTCCTTTTGGGGCAAGCCCAGCCCATCGGCCACCGAGCGCACGGCCTGGCCGGCATCGACCTTGGCGTCCCACAACGGCACCAGGATGGAATGCGCCAGGGCCTCGATCTTGGCGTCGGGTTTCTTGGCACAGAGGAAGAGCAGGTCCAAGTCGGAATACGGGGCCAGCTCACGGCGGCCGAAGCTGCCGGTGGCGAGCACGGCCACCCCCGAGGTGCCACCGATCCCGGCCTCGGCGAAGTGGAAGGCCAGCACCTCGCGGATGGTGTCCTCGACCGCGGCGGTCAGCGCGTGCGTGATGTCGAGGCCCGGCGTCCCCCC
>PNBO01000250.1:0-12918 GCA_003136095.1 Myxococcales bacterium | reverse complement strand
TCATGTCGGCAATCGAACTGGCCCCGCTCTCGGATCGGCTTGACGAAGAGGAGATCAAGTCGCTCGGACGGCTGCTCGCGCAGGCCGGGACCAAGCTGCCCGCCATGGACGACCACATCACGCAGACCTTCGCCAAGCGGCTTTCCGAAGAGGCCATGACCGAGTTCATCGACCGCCTCGATGCCCACGACATCGCCGCGGAGATCTACTTGCCCGTCGAGTTCGAGGGCCCCCTGAGCGTGGGGGACCTCCGGGTGGCATCCGCCTATGCCTTGCAGGAGACCCTGGAAGAAATGAAAGAAGAACTGGCCATCGAGGACGACGATTTCGAAGAGGAGGACGAGGACGAGGACAGCGAGGAACTGGACGAGGGCAGCGTCATCGAGGCCCAGATGCGCAACATCTGGCAGCTCGTCACCGACGCGTGCAGCGAATCCATCGAGAAGAACTTTCCGCTTCACCTGCGTGTGTGAAAGCGATGACCGACCTCGTGCTCACCCTCATCGGCCCCGACCGCCCCGGCCTGGTGGAAGCCGTGGCCGAGGTCGTGGCTAGCCATGGCGGCAACTGGCTGGAAAGCCGAATGGCGCATCTCGCGGGCAAGTTCGCCGGCATCCTCCGCGTCGAGATCCCGCCCGACAAGGCCGAGACCTTGCAGGCGGCCCTGGCCGAGCTCGGAGCGCGCGGGCTCAGGGTGGTAGGCGAGCCCAGCGGCGAAAGTGGTCACCCCGCGACGGGCCGCAGCCTGGACCTGGAGGTGGTCGGCCTCGACCGGCCCGGTATCGTACGCGAGATCTCCCAGCTCCTGGCCAACGGGGGCGCCAACGTCGAGGAGCTTGCCACCGACCGCACCAGCGCGCCGATGTCGGGCGAGATGCTCTTTGTCGCCAAGGCGCGCGTCCGCCTGCCCGGTAACGCCGACCTGGGAACCATGCGCAGTGGCCTCGAACGTCTGGCCAGCGATCTCATGATCGAGATCCGCCTGGTCGAGACCGCGCTCGAAGCCAAGCCGCGCAAGGCATAGCTCGTAGGCACCCAGCAGGTCGTGGTCATGGCCGTGGTCGTGGTCGTGGCCGCGGCCGTGGCCGGTCGACCGCCGTTTGCCCGAGAACTACTTCCCGTCCGCGACATCCGGGGACGACGCGGGCTCGATCGGCGTCGGTTCGCCCACACCGTCTAGTAGACGTTGCGCCGCCTGGGCAACCTCGGGATCCCTGCTGCGCTCGAGTTTGACAAGGAGTCTGGCCGCGCGATCCGTGCCGAGCCGGCCGAGGGCGGCGATGGCTGTCACCAGAATCGCAGCGGGCGGTGGCGTCTGGCCAAAGAGCTTGCCGAAGACGCCGATGGGCGCGGCCATGCGGCAGAGGGCCGCCTCGGCTTGGGCAACGCCGAGCGTCCCGGCCTCCCAGCGGCGAATGACGACCTCGATGGCGGCGCGCACGACTTGCGGTGGCGCTCCCCGCGCGTCCTCGGACACGATCTTGATGGCCCGAGGGATGACCTTCGCACCGCCCACCCCCGAGCCGGCGCACAAGAGCAGGGCGCGGATGCGCACGCTCTCGTCGGGATCGGCGAGCGCGCGGGCCACGTGCAGATCCGCAGCCGCGGGGCTAGCCGCGGCCAGGGCCGAGAGAGCGTCTCGCCGAACGCGCGGTGATTTGTGCGCGAGCTGTCGGACGAAGGCGGGGGCCGCGCTTTCCGGCGCCTTGCCGGCCACGCAGCCCAAGAGCAACCGCACGGTTTCCTCCTTCTCGATGTCCTGGTCGAGGGCGAACAAGGCTGCCGCGACGCCGGCGCCCTTCATCTGAGTCAGGATCCAGGCGGCCAACTCGCTGACCTTGCGCTCGCTGGTGGTGAGCACCGTGGCGGTCGCGTTGGCGGCGGTTTGTCCGCCCAACTCCAGCAAGGCGAGCGCGCCCCGTTTCTCTTCGGCGCCCTCGGGAAACTCCGCGAGCACTCCCTCCACGGTCGCAACATCGAAGACCGCAGGAACAGCCTTCTGATCAATCCGCCAAATGCGCTGCAAGATCCCGGTCGCCTGGGGAAACATCTTCTGCGTGAAGGCATGCCGCGCACCTTTCTGCAGAATACGGACGGGAGCGCTGCCCGCGCTGCCCCTGGGCGGTTCCGCGGCCGGGTCGGTCCGCAGAGCGTCGACCCAGGTCTCGGCCAGCACCCACTCCTGCAACTCGACGGGCAGCCGGGTAATGGGGACGATCTGTCGCCGGCACATGGCCCGCAAGGTTTCGTCGACCTGGCGTGACGAAGGCATCTTGAGCATGCGCTCGGTGATGGCGCGCAGGACCGAGGCCGCGGGCTCGGACGGCGCTTGGTCGGCCGAACGGAGCTCCTTGAAGACCAGGTTGGTGGTCCCATGCAACGAGACGATGGGCAGTCCGTGCACGATGAGCCCCAGGGCCTTGACCTCGCGCAATGCCGGGTTTTCGTACAGCAACCGATCGACGATATCGGCGCGGAAGAGTATCTGCCGGACCACGTCGAACTTGCGGAAATAGGAATACGCCATCCCGGCGATCAATCGTTCGCTCTGCTCGAGGAGCCGCGTGGGTGTGAAATCGGCCGACGCCGCCTCGGCACGCAGGTCACGCAGCAAACGAGCGCAGGCCAGACGAACCTGCCAGGGAAGGTCGCCCTGCACCTGCGTCTGCTCAGCGTCGCAGACGAGCGAAGCATGCACCACCTTCTTGGCGAGCAGCGCCCGCGAGAGACGCTGGCCCTCGCCGGCCGGGTTCTTGTCGACGAAAGGCCCGCTCATGATTTCCAGGAAGGCGTTCCATTCGGGCTCGGTCATGCCGCGGGAAAACGCCAGGATCACCAGCCCGCGGTGCTGCATGTATTCCAAGAGCTGCAGGATGAACGCGCCGCCGACGGAAGATCCCACGATGCGGCGCAGTTCGACGCGCATGGGAGAGGTGCCGTCCACCCACAGCTCGGGCGGGCCGCCCGCGACCGCAGGCGGTCCGATGAGGTATCCAATCTCCGGCTGGGTTCTCTGCAGGCGCCCGAGCTCCTTCCACAGGCGGGCACGGACACGCGGAAAATTCGCTGTCGCTGGCTCGAACTGGCCCACGCGGTGCAACGCTCGCACCAGGGTAACCGTGAACTCGACGACCTGATCGGCTAACGTGTTCATGCCACTGACTCGAGTCTGAACTCCCCGCGAAGGGCTGGCCTCCACGCACGATTCTATGCCACTCGCGGGAGAACCCAAGAAACCGGGGAAGCCTGCGGGGCACCGTCGAGTGGGACCCTTTGGCCCTTGCCGGCAGAATCGAGATAGCCATGCCTGCCCAGCCGCTGTGCCCGGCCAACGCAACGCGCAGCTCCAGGCGCGGCGCCCGATCGGTCCGGAACACGCCTGCCTACATGTGTTCGCACGCTGCTAACTGCCCGTTCAACTCCGGCCTCCCATCGGCCGATGAGAAACCCGATGACGGCAATCCGGTTTTGGGCATTTCCCTGTCGACAGGTTCTTTCCCAACCCATGAAGCTTGGGGGAATGATCGCAACAGCGATCGTTCTCCTCTCGGCCAGCCACGCGCAGGCCCAGACCGCGATCGTGCCTGGCTTCGCGCTTGATCGCTTCAGCCCCGCGGAATCCGGCACGCACTGGTTCGCCGCCGACTCGGTTTCGTACACCGGTGACGGCCGGCTGGCCATTGGGCTGGTCGGCGACTGGGCCTATCGCCCCCTCGTACTCGAGGCCGATAGTGGCCCCTCCTCCGCGATCGTCGAGCACCAGCTCTTCGCCCATCTCGGCATCGCGCTCACGCTGTGGGAACGATTCCAACTCGCGGTCGCCCTGCCCTTCGAGCCGCTGGTCGCGGGTCATGGGGCGGACGACGGCCAAGTTCGTTTCGCCACGGCCAAAGGCGGCAAGCTGGGCGATCTGCGCCTGGGAGCCGCGGTCCGCGTCTACGGCCAGGCCGACGGCGCGTTCCGGCTCGGGCTCGGGGCGCAAGTGGAATGCCCCACCGGCAGCCGACCGGCCTTCGCCAGCGACGGCAAGGTGCGGGTTCGCGGACGCCTGATGTTCGCAGGCGATGTCGGCTCCTGGGCCTACTCCGCAGGCGTGGGCGCGCAGTATCGGGCCCTTTCGGACGGCTACGCCGACGCGGTCACGGGCAGCGAGGTCACCTTCGTCGCGGCGACCGGCCTGCGCTTCCTCGACCGCCGGCTGCTCGTCGGTCCCGAAGTCTATGGCTCGACCGTGGTGGCGCATGCCCATACCGCGTTCAAGCCGGTGAGCACGCCCGTCGAGGCGGTGCTCGGCGCAAAGCTTCGCGTGGCTTCCGATTTCGTGGTCGGCGCCGCCGCGGGCCCGGGTCTGACCGACGGCCTGGGCTCGCCCACGGTGCGTGTCCTGATTTCGGCGGAGTGGATCCCGCAGCCCGCGCCGATACCCCCACCGCCGCCACCGGTGCAACCGGCGCCGCCGCCACCACCGCCGCCGCCCCCCCCCAAGCCCAAGGATACCGACGGCGACGGCATCATCGATCGGGAGGACGCCTGCCCCAACGACCCCGGCCCCAAGACCAGCGACCCGAGTACCAATGGCTGTCCCTTGCCCCCGGACAGCGACGGCGACGGCATCATCGATGTCGAGGACGCCTGCCCGAACGACCCCGGCCCCAAGAGTGACGACCGCGCCAAG
Source organism: Myxococcales bacterium (assembly GCA_003136095.1). Lineage (GTDB taxonomy): Bacteria > Myxococcota_A > Polyangia > Fen-1088 > Fen-1088 > Fen-1118. The sequence goes on along the minus strand of PNBO01000250.1, from coordinate 8,243 downwards.
AACGGCTGCCCGATCGCGGTGGTCAAGGGCGAGCAGATCGTCATCATGGAACGCATCGAGTTCGCCACCGACAAGGCCACCATCCGGCCCGAGAGCGACGTGGTGCTCGATGCGGTCTTCACCGTGCTCGGCGAACACCCGGAAATCGCGTCCCTCAACGTGGAAGGCCACACCGACAATCACGGCGGCAAGGGGCACAACAAGCGCCTGAGCAAGCGGCGCGCGAAGGCGGTGGTCAAGTGGCTGGTCGCAAAGGGCATCGCCGCCGAGCGCCTGAGCGCCGCCGGCTTCGGCCAGTCGAGGCCCATCGACAGCAACGACACGGCGGCCGGCCGCCAGAACAACCGTCGCGTCGAGTTCCACATCGTCGGAGCCAAGCCCGAGGAAGCAACGAGGAGCAAGCCATGATTTCGAAGCGCAAGTACGCCATGAAGCGACAGGCAGGGTTGACCACGATGATGCTGGCGGCCCTGGCCGCGTGCTCTCCCGCGAAGAACCCTTCCGGCCCGGGCAGCGAGCCACCGGGGCGGACTGCGCGCATCGCCTCGTTCGTCAATGGCGACTTCGAGACCGGCAACATCGGGGATATGCCTCCGTCCGGCTGGACGTTGCAGAACTACAAGAACCCCGGCGTGAGCGGCACCGCGACCGCGCCACCCTCGAGCTTCGCGGCCTTGAACCTCACCGGTCTCGGCACCATGGTCAACATGACCTACGTCGTGGGCGGCGCGACCTTGAGCCAGCCCGACCCCGATCTGGGCGCGGGCGAAAGCTTCCGCTACCCGATCTACGGCGCGCAGGCGGCGCGCGTGAACTACCGGGATCCGACCACCTACGGCAAGAACCAGAACGCGAACCTCATCCGGCAGGTCATGACCGTTGCCCTCACCGACATCGATCCGATGGACGGCCAGGTGCACGTGCGCTCGGCCATCGCGCCGGTGCTGGAGAATCCAGCCCACAGCTTCAATCAGCAGCCGTACTTCTTCGTCGAGTTGCTCAACCTCACCCGCGGCACGACCTTGTTCTCGGCCTTCAACACCGCCGGCCAAACCGGGGTGCCGTGGCACAACACCACCAGCTTGAACACCCACAACGCGGTCCAGTGGCTCGACTGGGCGTTGCTCGACATCGCGTCCGGCGCAGATTCGGTTGCCGTGGGCGATCAGGTACAGCTCACGGTGGTGGGCTCCGGCTGCTCGCTGGGTGGGCACTTCGGTCGCATCTACGTCGACAACGCCGGCTCGAGCGTGCCCGGCCCGTACGTCTCCGCGATCGGACCGGAATCGGTGAACGCGGGCGGAACCATCACCTACATCGTCAACTACGCCAACGGCGCCTCCACCGCGCAAGCTGCCATCGGCACGCATGTGGACATGACCATCCCCCCGCAGACCACCTTCGCGTCGGTTGCCGGCGTCAGCGGTTGCACCACCCCGGCGGTGGGAGCCACGGGCTCGCTATCCTGTCCGCTCGGCTCGCTGGCGCCCGCCGCCACCGGCTCGTTCACGGTGACGGTGAACGTCAGCGGCTCGGCCACGGGCAGCATCGTCAACGGCACCTACTCGATCGGCGCGGTCAATGCCCCGACGCTGCTCGGCCCGAAAGTCACCACGACGGTACTCGGCTCCGGCACGAGCACCGTGGACATCGAGGTGACCAAGACCGCCGCGGTCTCCACCATCAACTGGAGCGACGCGACCCACGATTGTCCCACCGCCTCGCGGCCCGCGTGCACGGGCATCACGCCGCTCTTCACCATCGTCGTGCGCAATCTCAGCACCACGACAACAACGCGCGGCTACGCCCCCACATTGACCGACGCCATGTCGGCGACCCTCGATGATGTGTACTGGTCATGCACCGCGGGCACCGGCGCCGACGCGGGCGGGGGCACGGCGACCTACAGGAGCAAGTGCTGGGACGCCTCGGGCACGGCCAACATCAATCGCACGGGCACCGGCAACATCTCGCTCAAGCCACGCCTGGGCTACTACCAGGTCGGCACGACCAATCCCGGCAAGGTGACGATCAAGGTATGGGCGGCCGTGCAAGCCGGCTCCGGCTTCGGCACGCTCGTGAACACCGCATCCTCCACGACCGCCGTGGGCTATCCCGATCCCAACCTGGCGAACAATTCGTCCACCGTTACGCTGCAGGTGGGCACACCCCGGACCCTCAGCGTGACCAAGGCCGGCTCGACATCGAGTGGCACGGTGACCTCGGCCCCGGCTGGCATCAGCTGTCCGCCCGCCACGGCGTGCGCGCCAGCCACGGCTACCTTCGCGGATGGTGCGGAAGTACTGCTCACGGCCGCCCCCATCTCTGGCGCGACCTTCACCGGTTGGAGCGGGACCGACGCCCCGGCCGCCTGCCAGGTCAGCCCCGCGCCCACGACCTGCGCCATCACCATGTCCGGGGGCAACAAAGCCATCACCGCCACCTTCGCCGCTCCGCCCCCGCCCGCGCCGGCGACCAACATCTTTCTCTACTCGGGCTCGCCTCAGAGCGCTCGGGTCTCGACCGCCTTCGCCAACCCGCTCACCGTGCTGGTCACCGACAGTAGCGGCAATCCCAAGTCCGGCATCACGGTGAGCTTCACCGCCGTGCCGGCGGGCAGCGGCGCCTCGGCCGCGTCCGCCGCCAGCGCCCAGACCAATGCCGCGGGCCTAGCCAGCGTCACCGCTACCGCCAACGCCACCGCGGGTAGCTATGCGGTGAATGCGACCGGCGCGGGACTTCCCACCGTGAGCTTCAACCTGACCAATGTCGGCGCCCCCGCCAGCATCATTTATGTCAGCGGCGGCAACGTCACCTACGATGCCACGGACCGACAGAAAGCGGCGATCGGCACCCAGTTCGCGTCTCCCCTGGTGGCCCAGGTCCTGGACGCCAACTCTGTGCCCGTGCCTGGCATGACGGTGACCTACACCTCGCCCGCCAGCGGCGCCAGCACGACGCCGGTCACGGCGACCGCCGTGAGCGACGCCAACGGGCAATCGCGGCTGACCGTCACCGCCAACAACACCACCGGCCAGTACTCGGTCAACGCCACGGTTTCCGGCGTGGCCACCCCGGCGCGTTTCGATCTCGAGAATGTCACCACGGGGCCAGCCGCCGTCTACGCCGCCAGCGGTACCCCGCAGGTCGCGCTGCTGTCCACGACCTACAGCGCGGCCCTGGTGGCCGTGGTTTCCGATGCCGTCGGCAATGCCGTCCCCGGCGTCACGGTGACCTTCCAGGCGCCCACCACCGGCGCCTCTGCCACGCTGGCGGGCGTCTCGGCCTGCGCCCCTCCCTCGAACTACTGCCGCACCGGGATCAGCAATGCACTCGGGCAAGTCACCGTCACCGCCACGGCGAACGCCAGCGCGGGGCACTTCACGGTGACCGCCTCGGCCAGCGGGGCCACGCCGGCCTCCTTCTATCTGACCAACGACGGCGGCAATGCCCTGCAGGCCGTCGCGGGCACGCCTCAGACCGGAAATATCAACACCGGCTTCGCCAGCGCGCTGGCGGCGCAGGTGCTCGACAGCGACGGCGATCCCGTCACGACCGGCGTGGTCGTGACCTTCCAGGCGCCCACCAGCGGCGCCACGGCGACCCTGTCGGGCCTGGGAACCACGAGCTGCGGCGCTGGCTGCGTCACCATCACCAGCAACGTTGGCGGCTACGCGGCGGTGATTGCCACCGCCAACGCCAGCGCCGGCAACTACGAGGTCGTGGCCACTACGCCCACCGCGGCGAACAGCGCAGTTTTCCAACTCACCAATCAGTGCTCGGCCAGCACCGACTGCGCGGCCGGCATGCCCATCTGCAGCGGCAGCCCCGGCGCGTGCGGTCCCTGCACGCAGGACAGCCAGTGCGCCGCGCGCAACTCCGCCACCCCCAAGTGCGATACCGCTTCGGGCTTATGCGTGGCCTGCTCGAGCGACACCGCCTGCGGCAACCCCACGCCAATCTGCAACCAGGCGACCAACTCCTGTACCGCGTGCACGACCGACAGCCAGTGCAACGGCAAGGACCCGACCAAACCAACCTGTCAGGCGGGCTCGTGCACCGGCTGCTCGGGCCCCAGCGACTGCGGCGGAGCCACCCCGGTCTGCCTGAGCGGTACCTGCGTCGGCTGTGCCAGCAACGGTGACTGCACCGTCCCTGCCGCTCTCACCTGCAACCTGGCCACGCACGTCTGCACGGGCTGCCCCTGCGGCACCTGCGGATCGTGTGCCACCGGTTCGTGCCTGCCCCTCGCCCATGGTTCGGGCAGTTGTGGCACCTTCGTGTGCGACGGGACATCCGTCAACTGCCCGACCACCTGCGCAAAGGACAGCGACTGCACCAGCGACGCCGCCTGCGCCGCCTCGGTGTGCACGCCCAAGAAGGGGCTCGGCGCCGCCTGCACCGGCGACAGTCAGTGCATGCTCGGCCACTGCGTGGACTCCGTGTGCTGCGACAGCGCGTGTGGCGGACAATGCCAGGCTTGCGGGTCGAGCGGCCACTGCGCCAATGTCACCGGCGCACCCGCGGGCGCGCGCCCGGCTTGCACCAGCGATGGCTCGTCGTGCGGCGGGGCCTGCGACGGCACCTCGGCCAGCGCCTGCGCGTACCCGGCCAGCGCAACCTCCTGCCGCAACGCGAGCTGCGCGAGTGGACTCGAAACCCTGGCCGCCCTGTGCTCGGGCTCGGGCAAGTGCCCGGCCATGAGCCAGTCCACCTGCGCGCGCTACGTGTGTGGGGCCACGACGTGCAAGACGAGCTGTGTCTCCAGCGCCGATTGCTCTGCAGGCAACCTCTGTCAGGCCGGCGCCTGTCAATCCGCCCTCACCATCACGGTGACCATCACGGGCGGCCACGGCACCCTCGCCTGCCCCACGTCGGTGCCGCAAGGATCGTCGCCGATCTGCACCATCAAGCCCGACGACGGCTACGCGCTCGACAGCCTCAGCGACGAGGCCGGCGCCTCCGCGCCGGTGAACGTCTTCGCCCTGGTCAACGCCAACGTGGCCAGCGATCCCAACGACGACACCTACACCCTCAACAACATGCAAACCGACCACTCCCTGGCGGCCACGTTCAAGCGGCGCCTCGGCACTCCCTGCACGGGCGCCGTCGACTGTCATTCGGGTATCTGCGCCGACGGTCTGTGCTGCAATACCGCCTGCACGGGACAGTGCCAGGCCTGTGATGTGGCGGGTAGCCAGGGCACCTGCACGCCCGTGACCGGCGCCGCGCACGGCTCGCGTCCGGCGTGCGCCGGCGGGAGCTCGGCTTGCGCCGGCGCCTGCGACGGCGCCACGGCGGACAAGTGCGGCTATGCCAGCGAACAAACCTCTTGCGGCGCCCCGAGCTGCGCCAGCGGCGTCGCCGTTCCCGCGGCCTTCTGCGACGGTCATGGTCTCTGCCCCGCCGAGGCTGCCGTGACCTGCGGTGTCTCGGGATGCGCCGGCACCGGGTGCGGGACCGATTGTTCGAGCAGCGTGCCCTGCGCCAGCGGCAGCTACTGCGCCGCCGGCCTGTGCCTGCCCGTAAAGGCGAACGGCGCCGCGTGCACCCACGGCAGCCAGTGCACCACCGGGTTCTGCACCGATGGCGTTTGCTGCAACAGCGCCTGCGATGGCCAGTGCGAGGCCTGCGCCGAATCCGGCAGCGCCGGCACCTGCCTGGCCGTGGCTGGCGCGCCCCGCGGCGCGCGCGCGGCCTGCGCGAGCGACAAGACCCTGTGCGGCGGCACCTGCGACGGCAGCACGCGGACCGCGTGTGCCTTCCCGAGCGCCAGCACGGCATGCCGGACGGAGAGCTGCGCGGGCAGCGTCGTGACCCTGAGCGCGCTCTGCGACGGCGCCGGGACTTGCGGCGCCCTGCTCACGACGACCTGTGGCCGGTACACCTGCACCAGTGCCGGCTGCAAGACGGCCTGCGCAACATCGGCCGACTGCACCGCGGGCAGTGGCTGTCTCGCTGGCCTGTGCCAGCCCGCGTTCCGGGTCACGGTGATCGTCGACGGCAAAGGCACCGTCGTGTGCCAGGATCCGGTGCCTGTCGGCGCCGCTTCGGTCTGCCAGATCGCGCCGCAAACCGGCTATGTCCTCGCCGGCCTGACGGACGCGGCTACCGGCCAGGCGCCAGTGTCCGTGCTCGGCCTGGTCGACGGCAAGGGAACCGCGGATCCCACCGACGACACCTACACCACGGCGGTTCTCGACACCGATCACGTCATCCACGCAACCTTCCGGCTCGGTTCAGGCATCGCCTGCACGGTCGGAGGCGACTGTCAGGCCGGGTTCTGCGTCGATGGTGTCTGCTGCGACCAGGCCTGCGCCGGTCAGTGCGAGGCGTGCAACCTGCCCACCGCGCCCGGCTTGTGCAGCGCTGTCGTCGGCCAGCCCCGTGGCGCGCGTAAGCCCTGTGCGAGCGACGGGACCGTTTGCGCGGGAACCTGCGACGGCCTGACCCGCGCTGCCTGCGCGAATCCGGGCGCCGATGTCCTGTGCCGCCCACCGTCGTGCACGAACGGCACGGCGAGCCTCGCCGCCACCTGCCAGGGAAGCGGAGCGTGCCCGCCAATGCAGACGCAGAGCTGCGGCCAGTACGCATGCGGTGCCGACATCTGCCTGGGCAATTGCACGCTCGACGCGGATTGCATCGCGGGCGAGCACTGCTCCGCCGGCATCTGCGTGGCCAACGCGCCGACGGGCACGGCCTGCGCGAGCGGGACTCAATGCGCGAGCGGATTCTGCGCGGACGGTGTGTGCTGCGACCAGGCCTGCACCGGCCAGTGCCAGGCCTGCGCTCTGGCCGGCCAAACCGGAACCTGCGGCACGGTCAGCGGCGCCGCCCCGCGCGCCGGGCGTCCGGCCTGCGCCGGTAGTGGCGCGTGTCAAGGCATGTGCGACGGGACCTCGGCCACCGCGTGCGCCATGCCAGGCCCGACGACGACATGCGGACAGGCCAGTTGCGCGAATGGGACCGAGACAATACGAAGCGCGTGCGATGGGCAGGGAGCATGTGTCGGCGGCCAGACCCGGAGCTGCGGACAGTTTCAATGCGACGCAACCGCCTGCAAGACGACCTGCGCTTCCGATCTCGACTGCATCGCCTCTGCCTCGTGCGCGGTGGGCGCGTGCGTTCCGGCCGGTACTCTCGACGCCGGCCTTCCTGGACTCGATGCCTCGCCGCTTGACGCCGCCAGCGAACCCGACAGCGCCGGTCCACTGGGCTTCCACGTCGTGGGTGGCGGCTGCAAGTGCAACCTCGGCGCGAAACCCTCGGTCAAATCTCCCGCGTGGTTGGCCGCGCTGGCCTTGGGCGCCTTGTTGACGCGCCGCCGTCGGCGCTAGAGCTGGCCACGCTGCTTGGCCCGAGTGTTGCTGCACCTTGGGGTGGCGGCTTGCGTCCACTTGGCGCGAGCTCGCCAAGACCGCGATTTCACGTGCCTGGTCTTATCTATTTAGAATTTTGTAATATTTCATACGTGTTATTTCGTGTAAAATGTTCACCGAGGCTTGCAAGAAGTAGCGGCTTGGACCGCTCGGTTCATCAACTAAACGAACGATTCCGCCGATGAGAGCCCATGTGAGGCAGTCACGTCCCTCCCGCCGTCGCGGGCCGCGCCCACGGCGCCGGCCCGCCCTGCGCGTTGGGTGCCTCGTCGCCGCGTTGGGTTGGGCCTTTTTCAGCGCGCCGGTGTCCCACGCCCGCGTCAATCCCCTGGTCATCATCGAGCGACAGCTTCACAAGGCCAACATGCTCATCGTGCTCGACACCTCAGGCTCGATGACCGGTGTCCCGGGCGGCTTGTTCGTCAACTCGTCCGAGGCTGGCGTGGACTGCGACAATGGCGACAACTGCCGCACGGGTGGCGTTCAAGGTATCTGCGCAGCGTGGCACACCACCTGCCAGTCGGACGCCGACTGCCGCATACCCCACTGCCAGGAAGACGGCGTTACCCCGTGCGACGTGGCGGCTTGCCCCCAAGATCCTGGAGCCTGTTCCGTTCCAACCACCAACTGCACGATGGGGACCGGCACGCAGACCGTGACCATCACGCAAACTGGGACCAGCGCGCAGACGGCGACCGGCACCCAGACGGGTACCAAGACCCAGAGCGGGACCAGCACCCAGACCAACACCCAAACCCAGAGCAGGACCAGCACCCAGACCGGCACCAGCACCCAGACCTCGACCCAGACTCAAACCGGAACCAGCACCCAGACCGGCACCAGCACCCAGACCTCGACCAAGAC
>PNBO01000101.1 GCA_003136095.1 Myxococcales bacterium | reverse complement strand
TTCTGGCTCGTTCTGTCGCGCCTGTGGTCGCGCTGGGCGGACGTGCTTGTCATCGTCAAGCCAGTCACCGTGGTCCGCTGGCACCGCGCCGGATTCCGTGTCTTCTGGCGCTGGAAGTCCCGCTCGCGCGGCCCGGCGGAGAGCGACGTCTCCGCCGAGGTCAAGGCCCTCATCCGCCAGATGGCCGAGGCCAACGTGGGCTGGGGCGCGCCCAAAATCCACGGCGAGTTGCTCAATCTCGGCATCGACATCGGCGAGCGCAGCGTCTCGCGCTTCATGCCGCCGCCCAGGCCACGCAAGCCACCCTCGCAAACCTGGCGATCCTTCCTCGAGAACCACGTCGGGGCGTTGGCGTCGATCGACTTCTTCACCGTGCCCACCGCCACCTTCCGCGTCCTCTATGTCCTGTTCGTCCTCTCCCACGACCGTCGGCGGGTTCTTCATTTCAACATCACCGAGTTCCCGAGCGTACGGTGGACCGGCCAGCAGATCATCGAGGCGTTTCCCGAGGACACAGCGCTCAGGTACATGATCCGCGACCGTGACGGAATCTACGGCGAGCAGTACCGACGTCGCGTCGAGGGCATCGGCATCGAGGAAGTTCTCACGGCCCCACGTTCCCCCTGGCAGAACCCATATGCCGAACGCCTCGTGGGCTCGGTCCGTCGAGAATGCCTCGATCACGTCATTGTCCTCGGTAAGCATCACCTGTACCGGATCCTGAAGTCCTACTTTTCCTACTACCATCGGTCGCGCACGCATCTGTCCCTGGGCAAGGACGCGCCGGAGTCGCGACCGGTCCACCCGCCCAGCATGGGCAAGGTCGTGGCGTTGCCTGAAGTCGGCGGCCTTCATCACCGGTACGAGCGCCTGGCTGCCTGAAGAGCGCGTCGCTTCGCGGCGTTCCACCCACGGTGGCGGACGGCCAGAGTCTGCTCAGATGCCGATTCCGCTTACAGCACACCGACGATCCTGGACTCGGTCAGCGGCTGCGCGACCGCGACCACAACGCTAAAGCCCGCGCTCTATCCGGGAATGCCTGCTTCTCGGGCAGGATGACCGGTTGGCGAGGGACACCCTACGGATTCGCCGACAAGAGAGCCATCTGTTTCACGAGGGCGTGGTTGGCCTGCGCCACGCGGTCGCCGAAGGCCAGACGGTGCAGAAGGAGGCGACCGTAGGCCAGAGCTTGGTTGTCGTCGTCGACGGGTTCGCCGAGAGCCGCATAGCGCATGACCCCCGAGCCCCGCAGCCACACGCCGGCGAGGATCTCCTGGGGTGAAAGATCGCGGTGCGCTCCCTTTCGGTCGAGCCCCGGCCAGGCGCTGCCCAGAGGCCCGGCGGCGCTGGCCTGGCGCCCCAGGACGATTCCGGTGCCGTCGCGCGGATCGACCCACAACAAGGCATCGGGAAACACGCTCACGAAAGCCGCGACGATCCCGACCGACGCCGAGGGAGGCACGATGTGAAACGGCACCCACTGGGCCACCACCGCCCCCGGATTCAGGACGGACGTCATGCGCCGATAGAACTCGACCGAGTAGAGCGCGTTGGTGCCGGCGAATTCGGGCGACATCGGTTCGAGCGTGACGACGTCGTAGCGGTGCTCGGTGCGGCGCAGCCACGCTCGCCCGTCCATCACCATGGTGCTCACCCCTGGGTGACGAAGCACGTCGCGGTTGCTGCGAAACAGCGGCGCCAGCGCCAGAACCGAGCGGTCCAACTCGACGACGTCGAGAGACGTCACTCCCTCGTCGACGAGCGCCGCCGCGGTCTGGCCGGTGCCGAAACAGATCACCAGCGCGCTCGTGGGCTCTGGATGGAGGAGCACGGGCAGGCGCCCCATCCACGCCATGTAGTGGGCCATCGTGGTCTCGGCGGTGGTCTCGAATCCGTCGATAACCAAGATGCGATCGCCACCTGGCACCTCGATGGCGGACACCGTGGCGTCGGGTCCCTCGTACGCCGCCAAAACTTGATGCCGGCGATCCACCGTCTGGCTTTGCACGCGCAGGCGCCCCACCCCCGATCGGCCGAGCACCGCGCCGCCGAGCACCACCAGCGCAAGCCCGACGAGAACCCGCCGCGCGCGCCCTCGTGCGAGCAGACACGCGCAAGCCAGCAAGAGAAGACCGACCAGCCAGGAGGTGACTGTGCTCCCGACGGTGGGCAGAAGCAGCCATGCGGCCAGCAGCGATCCAACGATGGCCCCGGCGGTGTTGATGGCGTAAAGGCGCCCCTGCGTCCAGGGATCGGGGTTGGCCGCAAGCCACAAAGGCAAGCAGATACCGAGGAGAAGCACCGGCGGCCCCAAGAGGCAGAGCGAGGCCAGCAAGCGCAGCCCCGTCAGGGCCCAATAGCCGTGGCCTGCCAGCGGCAGCCACTCGTCCAGCCGCTCGATGGCGGCCCCAAGTCCCAGAACGAGGATCCCCGCACCGCCGAGCAAGAACGGCAAGGCACGGCGGCCCGACCGATGGAGGATCGCCGGAGCGAGGGCCGCCCCCATCGCCAACGGCCCCAGCACGCCGACGAGCATGATCGCGAAGCTCTCGCTGGTGCTCTGGAAGGTCGCGCGCAACGAACGAAACCACGTGACTTCCAGGGCAAAGGTGCAAAGACCCGTGGCCCCGGCAAGCCACCCATCGATGCGTGCCCCCGCGCCAGCCACCCGGACGTCGTCCTGCATTCGATCGCCGGGTGATGGATCGGCAAGTCGCCCCTCAGAAAGCCACATCGCCGCGGCCACCAGCAGATCGATCGATGTCATGAGCGCGGCGCAGCTGGAGATCCCAGCGGCGGGAAGAACAAGAAATGAAGCCGCCACAACTCCGACGGTGGCTCCCGCGGTGTTCACGGAATACAAGGTGGCGATCGACAGGGACCGCCTTTGCGCCAACACCCCGAACACCGGGAGCGTGGCTCCCATGGCGACGGTCGGAGGGCCCAGCACGACCAAGATGGCGAGGAGGTGCAGGACTGGCCCGAGCGACGGCGATAGGCGCCAGAAGGCTCCGTCCAGGCGTTCCGCGACGCGAAAGCCCGGGAGCAGGGCCACGCCAGAGAGTGCCACGACCAGCTCCAGCAGCGCATAGAGCCGCGCGGAATGAAGGGCACGCCGCCTGCGCAGGTGGCGCCCCATCCACGCCGCGCCCAGGCTCATGCCACCCATCGTGGCGACCAAGGTCAGCGCGGTGCCACGTGCCGACACACCCAGCGCGAGGGCGGATTCGATCTGCCACAGGATCTCCCACGAGAGCCCGGCGAAGCCCGAGAGAAACACGGCGGTCAGCAAAATCAGAACCACGCCCCTTGTTTGTCTCGCGATCCCGCGGGCAGCGCAAGAGTCACGCTGGGCACGGGAGCCGCGGCACGAGCGACGAACTTCGGCTACGATTGATCTGGACAACGATGTGACGAAGCGGACAGGCGTGCGACCCGCGGACACGGGCGTAACCGAAATAAGCGGGTCTGGTGCGTGGGAAAGGGAGGGATGGAGGGAAGGCGATGGGCAAGCTTGGATGGAAAGGCGAACCGCGAGGATGAACCCGCGACCCTGGACCTGTAAGCAGCCTGACGATGCGTGCTCGATAGGCAGACCCCGTCCCTGCGGCGGGAAGTGCTCGGCCTACTCGAACAGCTCGGCTTGGCGGGTTGGCTTGAGGCGGGTGATGCCGCGGAAGTAGGGCGGCGGGCGAGCCTCGGCGAGGCCGAGTGGCTCGGTCCACAGGAGCTGGTGACGGAGGAAGCGCTCGATGCTCGCGCGGTCGCGCACCAGGGCGCGAAGTTTCATGTGTCCTCCGCAATGAGGGCAGGTGTCGACGGGCAAGCCCAGGGTCAGACGCATCAACTCCGCCCACGGACGATATGCGGACATCCGTTCAAGAACCCACCGAGTCCAGCCGCAGGTTGGGGGAAGGCCGGCAGGCGCAACTCATCCGGCGACTTTTCGTGGCTGGACCAGGCGCACGAGGGACGGCAGAACGATGAGGCTTACGGACGTCGAGACGGCGAGGCCACCGATCACTGCCACGGCCAAAGGCCGCTGGATCTCCGCGCCCGAGCCGAAGCCCAAGGCCAAGGGAATGAGTCCGGCGATCGTCGCAAGGGTGGTCATCAGAATCGGTCGGGCCCGGATTTGCCCCGCTTCGACCAGCGCTTGCTCTACGTCCTTGCCCTTCTCGAGCAGCTGCTCGTACTGCTCGAGGAGCAGGATGCCGTTTTTCACGACGAGCCCCACCAGCAGGACGCAACCCATGAGCGAGGACGCGTTGAGCGGTATCTGTGTCAGCCAGAGGGTCAGTAACGCTCCCACGACCGCCAGCGGCACCGAGATGATGACGACGAATGCGAGCCGCGCCCGCCGAAACTGCGCGAGCAGCACGCAGAAGACCGCCAGCAGGCCGAACCCCATGACCGCCGAGAGGTCGCGCAAGGTCTTCTGTTGCCCTTCATACTGCCCCCCGAGCTCGAGGCGATAACCCTCCGGCAGGGACAGCCCACGCAACCGCTTCTGGATGTCACGAACGACGGAGCCGAGATCGCGCCCTTCGTGGTCAGCGGTAAGAATCACCACCGGCCGAAGACTTTCCCGCAGGAGCAGCGTTTCGGAGCTCCCCTGCACCGGGGTGGCCACCGCCGAGACGCGCGTGACGCCTTCGGCTCCGATGAGGAGTGGAAGCTGCGTGATGCGTTGGGCGTCGAACCGAACCGCATCCGGGTAACGGACGCGCACACCGATGGGACGGTCCGGTCGCCTCAGGAGCGATGCGACCACGCCGTGCAACGAGTCGTCGAGGTCACTGGCCACGTCCGACGCGGACTTGCCGGCGCGGGCTGCCGCTGCACTGTCGATGCGAAAGCGCAGATCGGGGGCGAGTCCCTCGAAACCAGGATAGAGGTCCACCAGCCCCGGAATGTCGTGGATGCGGTCTGCCACCGCGCGGGCCTTGGCGCGTAGGGAGGCGTAGTCATCGCCGAAGATCTTGATCTCGATGGGACGCGGCGTTCCCGCGAGGTCATTGAGCACGTCCTGCAGCACCTGGATGAACTCGGTGCGGGCTTCCGGCACGTGCTGGCCGATCTTGGCGCGCACCTCCGCGATCACCTGATCGGCAGACCGGTGACGCTGCGACGCGGGTTTGAGGCGCACCATGATGTCACCACGGCTGACCTGGGTGGCCGCTGCCGGGCCGAGCTCGGCCCCGGTTCGTCGGGAATAGGTGCGCACCTCCGGGGTCGAGGAAAGAATCCGTTCCAGCTTCTGCGCAACCGCATCGGTGTCGCTTAGCGACGTCCCTGCGGGCAAGAAGTAGTCGAGCACAAAAGCTCCCTCATCCATGGTTGGCAGGAAGCCCGACGGAACCTTGAATGCGCTGACCACGCCCAGACCGAGGAGCCCGACGGCCATGAGTAGCCCGATCCAGGGTCTGTGCAGCAACGGACGTACCATGCGCGCATAGGTCTCCGGGTAGCGTGACGGCCGAGCGGCCTTCGGACGGGGGCGGAGCCATTGACTGGCCACCAGGGGGACCACCGTGAGGGCCACGGCCAAGGATAGGAGAACGGCCGTCGAGAGGGTTGCCGCCAAGGCCGAGAAGAACCGGCCGACCACGCCTTGCAGCCAGACCAGCGGAAGGAACACGACCACCGTGGTCGCCGTGGTCCCGACCAGCGCTGCCAGCAGGGCGCGCGTCGCCAGCCGGGCAGCATCCGATGGGGCCACACCCTCCTCCACGCGCCTCCCGATGGCCTCAACCACCACGATCGCGTCGTCGATCACGAGCCCGATGGCCACCGCCAGGCCGCCGAGCGACATGAGGTTCAGGGTGTGACCCAGAAGCCCGACGGGCAGGAAAGTCGCCCCCAGGGTGAGCGGGACCGACAACGACGCGGCAAAACCTGCGCGAAGGTCGCGAAGGAAGAGCGCAATGACGGCCACGCAAAGGGCGATGCCCATCAAGATGGCGTCGCGTACCGAGCGAATCGAGTCCCGCACGAGCTCGGCCTGGTCGTAGACGGGCGTGAGCTCTACCCCGGAAGGCAGCGAGGCCGCGACCTGCCGCGCGACGGCCTCCACGTTTGCGACGACTTCGGGCGTGCTCGCGCCCGGAAGACGCGCGATGCTCAGCAGCACGGTTTCTCCCCCGGGTCCCGCAACCCTGAGCAGCTTGTCCTCCGCGCCTTCCCGAACCTCCGCGATCGCACCCAGGGTGATCGGGCTTCCGTCAGCGCCGACGCCGACGGCAATGGCGCGCAGGTCGTCGAGCCCGGCGGGCTCACCCGAGACCATGACCGTGACCAGCGAGTGTGATTCTTCGAGGCGCCCGACCGCTTGCAGGACCGTTTGTGCCCGCAGCTTCTCAGCGACCTGCGATGGGCTGAGGTGCAGGGCAGCGGTTCGGTCCGGGTCGAGAATCACCTCGATCTCCCGTATGTCGCCGCCCAGCACCTCGACGCGACCAACCCCGCTTACGCGCGAGAACGCGGGCTTGAGGACAAACTCGCCGAGCTCGCGGAGTCTGCGTGGGTCGACAGGGCCCGTGAGGTTGTAGGTAAGAATCGGGAACGAGGTCGTGGTCAGTCGCTCGACGCTGATGTCGGTACCTGGTGGCAAGGCCGACCGAGTCGCAGCCACGCGAGACTCAACCAGCTGCAGCGCTCGCCACATGTCCGTCCCCGGGGAGAATTGCAGCGACATTTCCGTCGCTCCGCGAATGGTCTTCGAGCGGACGCGCTCCACGCCGAGAATGGTCGCGAGTGCGGCCTCGAGGGGACGGGTGAGCGAGACCTGTGTGATGTCCGGAGGGGCATCGCCAGCGTGGGCGACCACGACGATGCGGGGGAACTCCACCTCGGGGTAGATGCCACTCGGCAGCCGGCTTGCCACGAACGCCCCNNACCGGCTCTACCGCCACGCGATCGCCCGAGCCGAGCTCTCCCCGAGCTTCAACGAGCCCGTCCCGCGTCGAGCCAGGGCGCACTTTGTGTACGTGCGCGACGTGGTCCGCTCCACAGACGATGACCTCGCCCTCGCCCCCGACCACACTTCGAACGGCAGCCACGGGCACCAAGATTGACGGATGAGGTTCCCCGCTCTCGATGCGAGCCACACCGAACGCACCTATGGGAGGGCTGGCCGCCTCGGACCGCTGGATGCCGATGCGAGCGCTGCCGACCCCGGTTAGCCGATCCACCGCTGGCGAGACCCGAGACACGGACGCCTTGAACTTCTGACCTGGCAGGGCGGAAAACGTGACGGTGGCTGGGGCACCACGAATCAGGCGAACCAGATCGGAGGTGGGTACATCGGCAGCGAGATCCAGCTCGGACGTGTCGGCGATCTCAACCACCGCGGTGGCCGGGGTACCATCGACTAGCTCACCGGGCTTGCGCAGGACCTTCAGTACCACGCCCGCAAGCGGGCTGTGAACCGTAGCCCGGTCGATTTGACGGTGGGCCTGCCGTGCCGCAGCCTCCGTCTCCGCTTCCGCTGCCCTCGCCGACGCCTCCTTGGCCGTCGCATCATCGACCTCCTGACGTGCGACGATCCCGTGCGCGAATACCCGCTCGACACGCGCCAGGGTCGTCCGGGCGTTCTGGCGTTCGGCTCGTGCTCGGGCGAGCGCGGCCTCGGCCTGATGAGCAACATCCACCAGGGGGCCATCATCTACGCGCGCGACGACCTGTCCGGCCACGACGGTATCGCCCTCCCGTACCTCTACACGCAGAAGCCGACCACTGACCTGTGGCGCCACCTGGGCATCGCGGGCGGGCAGCGGGGCAACCGTGCCGCGAACCTCGATGGTGTCTTTCACCATCGCGCTCTGCACGGGCACGCATTTCACGAGTTTCGGCGCGGTCTGCGGCTCGGCCTCCGGCCCGCGCTTGCAAGCGACCAGCACGGCATAGAGCAGGGCAAGGACAAGCCTACGGCGCATGCGTGCCATCCCCGTGGAAGTCTGCTCCGGCCGCCCTCTCGAGATCGGCGACCGCCCGTCCCCAGGTCGCCTCTGCTTCCGCCGCGGCCAGCCGGCTTTCCAGCAGCGCCCGCTGGGCATCGAGCAGGCGAATGAGATCGACCCGACCCAATTGGTACCCCTCTTCCGTCATGGTTCTCGCCTCCTTGAGGGCAGGCAGGACCAGCTCGCGAAAGGCGTGCAGCTTCGCGTTCGCGCCTTCGGTGCGTCGGTAGGCATCGAGCAAGTCGGCATGCAGTCGCCGCTCGTCGACCGCGGCGACCAGCTCGGCCAGCGTGCGCCGCGCCTGGGCCCGAGCGATCGCGCCACCGCGAAGGTTGAGAACCGGGATGTCGAGCGAGAGGCCGATGATGACGTCAGGTCCGGGCAAGGTTGGGTCGAACTGGTTCACGGTAAGCTGAGGGCTGACCATCGGCGCGCGCAGGCGCTGCTCGCTTTGCATGCGGGCCTGGGCCGCAATCACCTCGGCTCGGTCGCGGCGCAGGGTCGGGTGGTCGGACAGTCGTTGTTCGAGTCGCTCGATGGTGACGGAAACATTCGCGGGGTAGCCTGGCGTGCCGGTGGCGGTCAGATCCCCGCCGGGCGCGGCACCAATCCAGGGCGCCAGGCGGGCGGCAGCCGCCGACACGAGGTTGCGAGCTGCCTCAGCCTCGGCAGCGGAGCGCGCACGATCGCCTTTGGTACGGATGACGTCGAGGCGAGGGCCAGTGCCGGCGTCGAACTTCTCGCTTGCGATCTGGAAGAGGCGTTCGGAATCTTGGGCGGCAAACTCGAGCACCTTGGCCCTCTCTTGGGACTCCCAAAGATCGATCCAGGCAATGGTTGCGGCCCACCGCGACTCTCGGCGGACCACGCTGACATCCAAGGCAATCGCGTCGGCATCCGCCCGCGCGGCCCGCATGGCCGTGGCACGCTGTCCGAATAGGGGCAGCGGGACTGCCAGCGAGGTTCCGAGTCGAGCGGTTTGGTGGGCCGTGGACACGGTCAGGGTGGGATTGTTCAGAGCGCCGGCAACATCCACCTCGGCGTTCGAGATGGGCACGCGCTGCTCGGCAAGCTGCACATCCGGGGCAAGCTGCTCTGCCGCCGCGCGCGCTTCGGGAAACGAGATATCGCGTGCCCACGACGACCCGGCCACGAGCAGCGCGGCCGGTATCACTCCCAGGCTGGCAAAAGCGTCAAGCCGCGACAAGGAACACCTTCAATTCTCGCGCTGGCTTTTCGCTTCTTCCTTCGTCAGCTCGCCGGTGGAAGAGAAGACGATCTCGTGCTTCTTTCCGGCGGCTGCCGGCACAGCGTTGGGAACATCCGCCTTCGTGATCCGCTTCTCGCCTGCGACCGCGGACAGAGCAAAGGCTGCTCCGAGTGCGGTCGCGACGACGGTTTTTGAGCCCATCTCAAAGCCTCCCCTCTCTGGCGGCATGCGAATTCGGAAGATAGCATGGGTTGAGCGTAACTGAGCTTGCCCCGATTCCGTGGACACCTGGTTCATGCCGCCAGCGCACCATCGCGCAGGTCGGCTTCGGCCTCGTTCGGGGTTCTGTAGCGGTTGTGTGCATGTAGCCTGGTTTGATTGTAGTAGCTCTCGATGAAGGTGAAGATTTCGGGCTCCGCGTCGGCCAAGCTCGATTCCAAGTAGCTACTTCACGTGGATATCCGGCTTGGGCGGATCGGCCATGCCGCCGCCGAGGTGAAAGCTGGGGTGGGGCGGCTGGTTGAAAGCGGTCTGCTCGGACGACACCTGCATCCGGTACTGCGGATCGTGCATGAGCGTAAAGAGGCGGCGGGCAGTGACGTCGGTCGTGGTGTAGATGCGCAGGGCCGCGCTGCCAGTCTCCCGCCAGATGATCTCCTCGCGCCAGTCGCCGAAGAGGTCGGCGGTCAGGACGGGCGTGGCCTTGCTGCCGTTGTTCGAGGCGCACTCCGCGCAGCTTTGCAGGGTGTCGCCGCCGTACTTGGTGATCGAGGTTCCGTCCTCGAGCTCGCGCGACTCGTCGGCGTCCCAGTAGATGAGGAAATTGAGCGACGGCGTGGCCTTGCTGTCGTCGACCGCGCCGGTCGTCGCGGAGAGGACGCCCCCCGAGTTGTTGGTCCAGGCCTCGGCGCCGTCCCACTTCGGCGACACGTCGTCCGACACGCCCCGCGTGGTGTTGCTGCCGGTCACCGGCCCCGCCGTGATGATTTCGCAGGTGTTGGCGTCGTGCACGTCGAAGACGGGGCCACTGGTGGATTCATGCGGCAGGAAGACCTCGATCCCTGGGTGCGAGGGCACCAGGTCGCCGACGTGGAGCGCGTCGCCGTGCCCGAGGTTGGTGGAGCACTTGCCGGTGCCGTCGCTGTCGATGGTCGCGGCCCCGTAGATGATTTCCTGCGCGCCATCCCCGTCGACATCGGCCACCGCCATGCTGTGCGCGCCCTGGCCCGCATAGGACACGTTCGGGTCGGTGTAATCGTCGCTGTCGAACTTCCAGATCTCGGTGAGCTGACCTTCGCGCCAGTTCCAGGCCGTGAGCGTCGAGCGGGCGGCGTAGCCGCGCGCCATGAGCAGGCTGGGGCGGCCGCTCGCGGCCTTGCCCGCGCCCTGGTCGCTGACGAAACCCACCGACGCGAGGAAGAGATCGACGCGATTGCCGTAGCTGTCACCCCACGCCGCCACGTCGCCGCGCGGGACATCGAAGGGCAGGGTCGCCAGCTCGGCCCCGGTCGCGCCCGCGAACACGGTGAGATATTCCGGTCCCGTGAGGATGTACCCGGTCATGCCCGCGGCGTTGTCCACGGAGCGATAGTCGGCGCTGTCGTCGTCGATCGCCGCCGGACCGGTGTGCAGGTAATGGCCCTGGCCGTCCTTGGTGCCCGGGGCGGTCTTCATCGCGACCTCGGCCTTGCCGTCGCCATCGAAGTCGTAGACGAGGAACTGCGTGTAGCTGGCGCCGGCGCGGATGTTCACGCCGAGGTCGATCCGCCAGAGCAGGGTGCCGCTGAGCTTGTAGGCGTCCAGGTAGACGTTGCCGGTGCAACCGGACTGCGAGTTGTCCTTGGCATTCTGCGGAGACCACTTGAGCACGATCTCGTATTCGCCGTCTCCGTCGAGATCGCCGACGCTGCCATCGTTGGCGTCGTAGGTGTAGCCCTCGTTCGGCGTCTCGCAGGTGGGCGAGCCTGGCGTCACCCCCGCGGGCGGCACGTCGAGGGGAATGCGCAGGTAGTCTTCGGCCCAGACCTTGGTGATGCCCGAGTCTTCCTGCTCCACGCCCCCGATGACCGCCCGTACGGAATAGGTCGAGCTGCTGCCGCCCTTGGCGTCGAGATAGTTCGTGCTGTCCGCAACCTGTGCGATCTTGCCGCCGTCGCGGTAGAGGTTGTACGCGATGTTGCCTGGACTTGCGGGGTCGTATTCGTACCCGAACATGCGCCAGCCCACGTACACGCCGCCGTCGACCTTCACCGCCACGACTCCCCGGTTGAGACTTTCCATCTGATAGTGCCCGTCGGCCTGGCCCTTGCCGAAGGGCTTGACCGCGTCCAGGCGTTGCCCCGAGCAAGCGGCCCACAGGCTGAGCAGCGCAACGAGCTGGCGCGCCATCAGAATGTGACTCCAAGCATTGCGCTGGCCAGCCATGCTGGACGGCCCGTGCGCGCCACCTCGGTGTCGGCGATGAAGATCTTGGGCTCGCGGTAGAGGAGCATGCCGCCAGCGTGGACCTGCACGACGAAATGGGGGGCGAGCACCAGGCCCAGGCCCGCCGAGGCCAGCACGCCGGGCGACCAACCCGAGGGATCGTAGCCGACGTTGCCGGGGTAGCCCACGCCGTGCACCGACACGAAGTACGCCGACACTCCCGCCTCCACGAAGGGATAGAGCCGCCACCAGGTTCGCGCCACGAAGATGGCGCTCACCTTCACGAGCTTCTGGTCCACCGAGGCGTTGCCCGCCGTTGTCTCCCGGCGAGGCTGCGTTCCCAGTCCAGCGGCGGCCAGGGTCAGGCGCAACCACTTCTTCACGGCGTAGCCGACCTCGAGGGCCGGCAGGAACGCGGGCGGCAAACCCGAGAAGCTGCCCGTGCTCCCAACCCCGGCGGCCACGAAGCTTCGTCCCACCCGTTCATGCGTCACCACCTGGCGCCGCTTCGCCTTCGACTCCGCGAGAGTCCGCACCAGGGAATCGAACATGCGCGCGCGGATGAAATCGACCACCCGCACCGCGAGCACCAGGTCGGCCCGATCCCCGGCCTCCTCCTCCACGGTCAGATGCCCCACCGAGGTGTTGGCGGTCGCGGGGTCGAGGAACCAGACGTCCATCGAGCCGATGGGGGGCCCGGCCGTTGCTTTCCCGCCGGTCTTCCCCACCAGGGCAACCACCGCGGCTGGCGCGAGACCGCGCGCCACCGAGTCGAGTTGCGCGCGAGGTTCGTCGTTGGCGACGGCCTCCACGAGGCGAAGCTCGAATCCGACCGAATCAGCCTCGCCGCGCAGCCGGTAGAGCGCTTCGAGCATCGACGCGTTGGGGGCACTGGGCAGGATCACGGCAATGATCGTCGATGGCTGGGGCGCGGACGAATGCAAGGAGGGGCCTGCCGCCCCTTGCAGCAAGGCGAGAATGAGTGGGCCGGAAATCACTCGGGATCTGATCCTAGCAGGGACCGAGCGAGGTCGGTCTGGGGACCGTGCGGGAAACGTTCGAGGTACGCGCGGGCGGTCTTGCGGGCACGCTCGGGGGCGCTGTGGGCCAGCAGGGTCATCTCACGTCCCAGGGTCTCGCTCGCGTAGAGGCCACGCGGCGCTTCGCGCAGGTAGGTGTCGTACCAGGCCAGAGCCGCCGCGGGCTGCCCCGGCGAGGCTTCCGCGAGGCGGCCCAGGAAGAACGAGGCGTCGCGCGCGGGTTCGGTCCCGGCAAAGCGCGCCCGAATGGCGAGCAAGGCTTTCTGCGCCAGATCGTGGCGTCTGGTGTAGCGGGCCGAGTCCGCCAGGGAGGCCAGATCCCCCGCCGTGGCCTGGGCGAGGACCGTGCTGATCCCGCGGCGTTCGGCATCCGCGACCACGGCGGCGAAACTGCCGCTGGCCAGCAATCCGGACCAGGCGATGGGGGCGGGTTCGGCAGGCTCGGCCGTGGGCTCGCCGCGCTCGCTGGCACGCACCGCGACCCGGCGACCGCCTGGCCGCGGGGGTTCGCTCTTGCCGCTCGGTGGCGCGATTTCCGGCGGTGCCGCAACCGGCGTTGGCTCGGCCGCCGGTGGCGTGACGGTTGACGCCGCCGTGGCCTGCGACGCCGGCGGGGTGGCGAGCAGCTCCAAGGACTCGCCCGCGCCAACGGCGATGGTCCGGTCGGAGGGCGCGAAGACCTCGACCAAGCCACTCGTCATGTGCAAGGTCAGATAGCCCCGATCGGCCGCGAAGCCGAGGCGAAATGCCGTGCCCTTGACCTGCACACGGAAGGGACCGGCCGCGAACACCCACGAGGTGTTCTCCCGGTGCTTGATGTTGACTGCCACGGCTCCGTCGACGAGGACAACATGCGCGCCCAGGGCATCCATGGCATCCACGTTGATCTTCGCGGACGCCTCCAGATCGATGCGCGACTCGTCCGAGAAGGTCAAACGGGCCGGCTGGTCGGGCAGGGCAGTGACGGCATTGCCGCTGGTCGCGGCGGCGCCCTGGACGACGTAGCGCAACGCCGACGCTTGCGGCGCCGGCAGCGCCCGGTACACCATCACGACCAGGACCGCCAGCGCGCTTGCCGTCGTGAATCCAGCCAGCCAGGTCCTGACCGCCGGGCGCCTTGTGGGCCAGGGGCGCGCGCGCGGTGCCGGGGACTGCAACCGCTGCCAGCCTTCGTCGAGTTGCTCTTGCGAGATGAGGCCCACGCCCCTCTGCGCCTTCTCCACGAGAGCTTGCACAAGCCGTTCGTCGCTGGCCCCGATCATCATCCACGATCCCTTGCGCGTTCCTTCGTCGCGTTGGACAGATCCGTTTCGAGGCCGGCGCGTAGCCGCTCGTCGCGGTGGATGGAGCTGGCGATGTACGCGTTCGCCTTTTCGAGGTCGCGTTTCACCGTGGCCAATGACAGATCGAGGTTCTTGGCGATTTCGGCTAGCTCCATGCCGTCGAAGCGGCGCAGCACGAACACGGCGCGCTTTCTGCCAGGCATGTGATCGAGGGCCGCCTGCACGCGCCGGAGAAGCTCGCGCGATTCGAAATCGACGTGCGGCACGGACGCCTCCGTGGCCGGACTGGCGAAGAACGAGGCGAACTTCGAGCGGATGCGATGGCGGCGCAATTCCTCCCTGACGACTCGGATCGCGAAAGAGTAGACGAAGCTGCGCAGGGCGGCTGGATTCTCGAGCGATTCCAGACGGCGAAAAACGCGCAGGAACACCTCCTGCAAGAGATCCTCGTGATCGTAGCGCGCACCGAGAGCTCGGCGCAGAAACGCAAAGACCATGGGGGCAAAGCGGAACCAGATTTCGCGGTGGGCCCAGCCCTGACCGATCATCCCAGCGCGAGCGAGCGGAGCGTCGTCGACCGCATGGTCGGACTGGGGGCGGTTTGGATGTGTCTGGAATTCTTCGGTCCGCACCCTGACGGGATGCAGCTCACGCACGGGCCCGCGCCTGACCGTTGACCGCTCGGACACAGACACAATTCTACAGGAAAGGGCGGGACAAGTCGCAGCCTCCGCGCGCCGAGCGGCCTGGCGTGGGCGTTCCGCGTGCATCCAACGGAATGCGTCGAGAGGCATTCCGGCGTCGGCGGGGTTGCGGGAAGCAAGTTGCAGCATTTTTGTGTCGCTCTTGCAGGGCAGTGCCACGCCTCTGGCAGACAGCTCATGCAACTCACCAGGAGATTCGTCCTCTGCCTTACGCGCCCGACGCGTCGCGCAGGCTGGCCGGTAGGGGCGAGTGCCCGTCACTGCCGCAGGTACTTCACCCGATCCGGCCGTGATAGTGTCCGGGCACCCCCACCCGGCAGCATTCCCGGCGACAAGGAGCAACCATGGAAACTGGCGAGACCGCGATCAAGGACACCACCGCCAATCCCGCCCCCCTTGGCCTGATGGGCTTCGGCATGACCACGGTTCTGCTCAACTTGCACAACGCCGGCCTCATCGCGTTGTCCAGCATGATCCTGGCCATGGGACTTTGCTACGGCGGTGCCGCCCAGGTCATCGCCGGCATCATGGAATGGAAGAAGAAGAATACCTTCGGCACACTGGCCTTCACTTCCTACGGGTTCTTCTGGATCAGCCTGGTTGTGTTGCTGGTGTTGCCCAAGCTGGGCTGGGCCGCCGCGGCCGACAAGGCGTCCATGGGCGCCTACCTCATGCTGTGGGGATTCTTTACCTTCTTCATGTTCTTCGGCACGCTGCGGGCGAACAACGCGCTCGTGACGGTCTTCGGTTCGCTGACCATTTTGTTCTGGCTGCTCGCCGCCGGCGACCTGACTGGCAGCGAAACCTTCACCCGCGTCGCCGGCTGGGAAGGCATCTTCACGGGCCTCTCCGCCATGTACCTCGGCGTCGCGCAGGTCTTGAACGAGAGCTACGGCCGCGTGGTGCTGCCCATCGGACCGCGGGGGTAGTGGCTGTCCCTATTTGAACATCGAGAATACGGGAGAGCGGCGCTCGGCTTCCTCGGGCGGGATAGGGACGGCCCCTCGGCGGCCGCATGCCAACGGCCGCGCGACGCGCGTCCATGGCACGCTCGGCTTCTGGGGCCTGAGTCGACCGGAAGACCGGTCGACATGGCCCCGGTCCCGACTCGCTGGCAACCGAGCGCGGACGCTCGGTGCGCGAGTCTACGCCGCCTCGGAGTCGTCCCTATCCCGCCCGCGCGCCGAGCTTGCTTCCAGGAATGAAGTTGTGGTCACCCGGACGACTTCAGAACCTAACGTGCCACGTGCTAGCCCCTGCACGGATCGGACGGCGCGCAGGGGAAACGAAGTGTCTCGACCACCGGCGTGAGGAGCTGCTCCGGCCGTCCGCGGACGGATGCCAAGCGACGACCGAGAGCGACATGGGCGGGCGAGGCCCGTCCGAAGTCGCTCGTCCGGTGGGCGGGGCACTTCGTATCCCCGTTGCAGCCGTCCGCGCGCCGAGGCCGCGCGCCGCTCTCCCGAGTGCCACCTTTTCCGCCACGCGTATTAGGGACAGCCCCTAGTCGGAAAATCAACCGGGGTGGGGCTTCGCGGGGCTGGATTTTCAGCGCGCGATCGGGCAGATGAAGACAGCCATGAGCACCACACGCGAACGCTATGATGCCCTGCGCGCCCTTGGCCTCAAGTTGGATCTGACCCGCGGTCAGCCCGGCGACGACGACTTCGATCTCTCGAACGCGATGCTGACCATCGTCGACGACCAGGCGCTGGTCACGCCGAGCGGGGTTTCCTTGCGCAACTATCCTGGCGGCATCGCCGGGCTCAAGGAAGCGCGCGAGATGTTTGCCCCAGTGCTCGGGGTGCGGCCTGACGAGATCCTCGTGGGTAACAACGCCAGCCTCGAGCTCGAAGGCAAGGCGCTCATGTGGGCGATGCTCAAGGGCGTAGCCAAGAGCCCGGCGCCGTGGGGCAAGGGCGAGGTGAAGATCATCGTGACCGTGCCCGGCTACGACCGCCACTTCCTCATGCTCGAACGCCTGGGNNATCGGCATGATTCCCGTGGCCATGACCGCGGCAGGTCCGGACATCGCGGCCGTCGAGAAGATCGTGGCGAGCGACGCGAACGTGAAGGGCATGCTCTACGTGCCCACCTACAGCAACCCGACCGGTGACACCACCTCGCAGGCGGTCGCCGATCGTCTGGGCCGCATGCCGACCGCGGCGCCCGACTTCACCATCTTCGCCGACGACGCGTACGCCGTGCACCACCTCGACGATACGCCGCCCGCGCACCCCGATCTGCTGGGCGCGTGCAAGAAAGCGGGCAACCCGACACGCGTGATCCTCTTCGGCTCGACCTCGAAGATCACCTTCGCCGGCGCCGGGATCAGCTTCCTCGGCGGCAGCAAGGAAACCATCGCCTGGATCGGCGAGCTGATGGGCACGCAGATGATCACGCCCAACAAGATCGAGCAGTACCGCCACGTGCTCTTCCTCGGCCGCTACCCCGGCGGCATCGCCGGTATCATGAAGGCGCATGCCAAGCTGCTGGCCCCCAAGTTCAACGCCGTCGACGACATCCTGACGCGCGAGCTTTCCGGCAAGAACCTGGCGAGCTGGACCAAGCCCAAGGGCGGCTACTTCGTCAGCCTCGACACTGCAAAGTCGGTGGCCAGCCAGGTGGTGAAGCTGGCCAAGGAGGCCGGCGTGGCGCTTACGCCGGCGGGCGCGACCTATCCCTTCGGCAAGGATCCGAACGATCGCAACATCCGCATCTCGCCCACGCGGCCGCCGGTCGACCAGGTCCGCAAGGCCATGGAAGTCGTCGCGGTCTGCATCCAACTTGCGTCGGAAACCTAGATACCCTCGAAGAGGACCGTCGACAGATAGCGCTCGCCGGAGTCGGGCAGGATCGCGACGATGGTCTTGCCCGCGAATTCGTCGAGCTTGGCCAGGCGCAGGGCCACGGCCGCGGCCGCGCCGCAGGAGATGCCGGAGAGGATGCCTTCCTCGCGTGCCAGCCGGCGCGCCGTCTCGATGGCCTCCTCGTCGGCGACCTGCTCGACGCGGTCCACCAGCGACAGATCCAAGGTGTCGGGGATGAAGCCGGCGCCGATGCCCTGGATCTTATGCGGCGAGGGTTTCAGCGGCTCGCCATTCCTCGCCTGCGTGATGACCGGGCTCTTGGCCGGCTCGACGGCGACGGAGAGGAGCGGCTGCTTTCTGACCTTCTCGAAGTAGCGCGAGATGCCGGTGATGGTGCCGCCGGTGCCCACGCCAGAGACCAGCACGTCGACCTTGCCATTGGTGTCGTTCCAGATCTCCGGCCCCGTCGTTTCCTCGTGGATGCGCGGGTTCGCCGGGTTCTTGAATTGCTGGGGCAGGAAGTAGTGGCTGGGGTCGCTGGCAACGATGGCCTCGGCCCGGCGGATGGCGCCCGGCATGCCCTCCGGCCCGGGCGTCAAAACCAGATTGGCGCCGAAGGCGGCGAGCACGCGACGGCGCTCGATGCTCATGGTTTCGGGCATGGTCAGCGTCAACTTGTAGCCGCGCGCTGCACACACGAACCCCAGGGCGATGCCGGTGTTGCCGCTGGTTGGCTCCACGACCTCGATGCCTTGATGGAGCACCCCCCGTGCCTCGGCATCGCGAATCATGGAGGCGCCAATGCGGCACTTGACCGAGTAGGCGGGGTTCCGGCCTTCGATCTTGGCGAGCACGGTCGCCTTCGTGCCGGCGGCGAGCCGGCCGAGCTTCACAAGCGGCGTCCCGCCGATGGAAAGGGAATTGTCGTCGAAGAGCATGGTCAACTCCTATAAAGTCGATAGGAGCAATGTATTATGCGGATCCACAGCTGTCAAGGCGGAAAATGGCATCGGCAGGTGAATGGCAGAAAGCTGACGCCACGCGACATGGAAATCGATCAACCGCGCAAGCGAGGCGAGCCCACCTTCGCCGAGCGCCTGCTGCCAACGGTAGCGCCCGCCCCGAACGGCACCGGCTTCGCAGTCGGCGTGGCGTCGAGCATCTAGTTCCGCCGTTCAGAATTTCGGGCACGTTCTGGCCGCCGATCCATCCCGGCCGGCTGCGTTGCTCCTCGGTCACATACGTCAAGTATGCCCCCTCGTCGCGCTTTGCCGGCCGGGCGCCTCGACGCCCAGAACATGCCCGCTCTTCTGACCGGCGTCACTAGCGCGAAGAACTAGTCAAGTCGGGCACCCGTCGGGCACACTAGGCGCGTGGGCCACAGTACGCTCGTAGCCCTGGCGCTCATGACGTCGTTCGCCGCGGATGCCGCGGCCGTGGAACGGACGCCGTGGCCCGNNGCCGGCGGCGCCCGTCGACGAGAAGCGTTTCCGGGCGGCGTTCTCGGGCATGTGCGAGGGCATGGCCAGCCCGCGCTTGCTCGGGCGCATTTCCGAGGAGATCCTTCAGGTCGCGGGCGAGGCGGGCCTCGACCCGTTTCTCCTGGGCGCGCTGGTCTATCGCGAGAGCCGCTGCGTGCCCACGCTGGTGACCGGGTTCGGGACGGGTCTTCTGCAGATCCAGGCGCGCATGATCCAGGCCAACGTGCGCGGCAGCAGTCTGCGCTATCAGGTGCGCGAGGGCGACGAGTGGAAGGAGCACAGCCGCCCGATTCCGGCCGGTGCGCTCTTGCGCTTGCAGAATTCGCTCATCAACCTGCGCCTGGGCGCGGCCATGCTCGCTATGTGGCAGGACCAGCACCCCGCCATCGACGAGGCCTTCGTCGAGTCGGTTCCCCATCGCAGCGCGGTCGCGCACTTCGGCTGGGGCGACATCGTGCGCGGTACCGGCGGGGAAGATCGCGCGCTCACCGCGCGGCGGCGGATGATCAATCGCTATCTGGACAAGACGACCGCGCCGCGGAAGACCGACCTGGGTTTCGAGATCGTGTCGCCGCTGGAGGGCATTCCTCGCCTGGCACCGAGCGGGCCGGGCGAGGATAGGGAAGATGGCGTGCGCGCCCACCGCGGGCTCGACATCGACGCCACCGCGGGCGAGCCCATCGGTAGCATCGCCGACGGCGTGGTGTCGTTCACCGGCTTCGATCTGCCCGGGCGGGTGCGGCCGCAGGTGGTGCCGCCCGATGAGCTCGCGACGACGAAACGTCCCGAGCTGGGGCCGGGTGGCCTGTTCGTGTGCATCCGGCACGTGCCGCGCGTCTTCTCGTGCTACATGCACCTGCAATCATACCGCGTGGCCATCAACGATCGCGTGAAAGCTGGGCAGGTCATCGCCAACGTCGGGCGCTCGGGGACCAAGGCGTCGGGCACGCATTTACACCTCGAGATCCATCGCGACGGCGACGCCATCGATCCGGCGCCGGTGCTTGGCCCCGAGCTCGTCATCCCGCCGCAAGAAACCGTGGCCCACGACATCGCCATGGCCAACAAGAAGCACCGCCTGGTGAAAGAGCGACGCGCCCGCTGGAAGGCGCATCTCGCTGCGCAGGAGGCGAAGAACTAGCTCTGCGTCGGATCGAGGACGCGCCCCAGGAAAAGGATGGCGCCGGTGGGTTCGTCGCGCAGGAAATAGAGGAAGGGGCGATCCGCGCTGACGTTCAAGCCCATCGGCGCCGAGCTCCGTTTGATGACGACGGCGGTGGCAGCGGCGGCCTCGGTGCCTTTCTCGGCGACCGAGATGAAGGCCTTGTGGATCACGTTCGAGATGTAGAGGTCGCGCGTGCCGTCCATGCCGGAGAAGTCGGCCAGCCCGGGTGAGAATGCCGAGGTCATGCCGAGCCCTTGCAGCAAGGCCGCCAGCTCCTGCGCGGTCTCCACCTTGAAACGCGGCAGCCACAGGACCACGGCCTGGTTGGTCAGTCCGGCCACGATACTCTCGAGCTTGGCGGCATCCAGCGACGCCTCGAATTGCGGGTAGGTGCCGGCGTCGGGGACCACGACCAGGAGGGAAAGCCGCTCGTCGTCGTAGGGGATCGCGGCCGCCACGAAGCCAGTGCCTTGCACCGCCGGAGCCGTCAGCGCGACGTTCATGAGGTGGGCGGTCACCGTGCTGTTGTCGAGCAGGGTGAAGAAGCCATCGTAGCTATCCGTTGGATCGAACGGCGTCTTCCAGGCGGCATTGAGGTACACGGCATTGGTGAGCACCAGGCGAGTGCTCGCGTCCACCGAGCCTTCGGGGAGCAGGTTCTGGATCTTGTTCTCGGTCTCGCCGGCGACCCAAGCGTTGATGGTCTGGCGCGAGGATTCGGCGGCGCCGGCGAAATCGAGAAGGTTGATGCCCGCGCCGTAGCTCGTGGCCAGGGTGTCGAGGTAGGCCGCCTGGAAGGCGTACGTGCGCTCGGCCCAGGCCGCGTTCACCACGTCGACGCGCATGGGTCCGCCGTCCGCGCCCTTGTAACCCTGCCCGCGCGAGGCCAGCGCCAGATCCAGCGCATCGAAGGCCGGATGCAGGCGCTCGGGTGGCAGACTGAAGTGCATCGCCCCCGCCATCTCACTGGCCGTGGTGCCGGCCGCGCCCGCGTAGGTCATGGCCAGAGCGATCGAGATGCTGGCCGGAGAAAACACCAGATTCCCGCCACTCGATGCCATCTGGCGGTAGGCATCCAGGGCAAAGGCCGCGTTGTCCCCGGCGAAGGTGGCGCCGTCCGCGGTAGAGACCTGGGGATCGGCCACCCGCGTGGCGGACGACTTCGCCACGGGGAAGGTTGGCGGCTCGTTGTTCGAGCCACAAGCAGCGATGGCGAACGAGAAGAGCGAAGCAAGGGCGAGGGTAGATGTGCGAGTCATGGTGGTCTTCCTCTGGTCTTACCTAGCCTGTAGCAAGCATCGCGCCAGGGAATCTAGCCTCGGCGCCTTGGTGGGACGGCGAATTATGGCCCATTCCCTCAGAATTCTGAGCCCTTCCTGCCAACTCCGTCGGCAGATCGCCTTGCGAATTGGCAGATCCGGATCGGCCTATCCTTCGTAGGCGATCTCCATCAGACAATCGCGCGTTTCGCAGCGGAAACACAGGCGCAGCCTCCGCCCCTCGTCGTCGACCAGAAACCAGGGCTCGGGGATGGTGGTGCGATCCGTGGAACGGGGCTCGCGCGGGCACCTCCCCAGCTCGTACTTGAGGCAATAGCGCGCGGTCATCACCACGCGGTCTTTCATGGCCAGGCCGCTCTCGGCCGCGGGCTCGATGTCCACGACGCCGTGGCGGCGGTAGAAAGCCATGGCCCTGCCGTTGAGGACATTGTCGCGATAGTCGAGCTTCGCTTCAGGGAAAGGGGCGTCGTTCGGAACGATGGTCTTGCGTGGGGTGGGACGCACCTGCGCGCGCGCGGCGGCGAGGTTTTCCGCGAGCGCCCGGCGCAAACCATTGACCTGGCTGGCCGCGAGGTGCAGCGGCGTGGTCCACGCCAGGTCGATGTCCCTCGCGGTGAATTCCGTGTCGCCCAGCTTCGCGAGCCGGTGCGCGACATCGGCACGGGCCTGGTCGGGTTTGTCGGCCGGGACCTTCGCGCAGGCGAGCCCGGCGCTGGCGGAGATCCCATCCTCGTCCGTGGCCTCGACGAGCAATCCCGCGGCGGTTTCGCGCAACCCGAGGTCGACCACGATCTTGCGGCTGGGCCGGCTGCGCGCGATTTCCGCGACGAAGGCGTGATCGTGGTTGCGGAAGACGCGCGCGCCGGGCGCGATGTCGGCGAGCTTCTGGGGAAAGACCGTTTGGCCCTGCACGCGATTGACCAGCGAGCCCTCGAGCTCGTGGTCGCGGTCATAGAAGGTGATGCCGTCCCCACTGCGCAGAGGCGCGGGCGCGTCCAGGGTGAACGAATCGCGGCCGACCGACTGCACGCTGCCGAGCGGTTCGCCCACGTGCTTGGGCGAATGGGGCGATGCCATCTCCGCGCCCCGGCCGGTGAAGAAGTACGTGGTGTAGCCGCGGTTGAAGGTCTTGTCGGGGTTGGGGGCAAAATCGAGGGTGACCCGGCCCGACGAGGACTTGCGGGCGCCCGGCGCGGCGAGCACCCGGTCGAGCGCCTGCCGGTAGTGGCCCACCACGTTCATGACGTAGGCCTTGTTCTTGAGCCGTCCCTCGATCTTGAACGACGAAACCCCGGCCGCGACCAACTCATCGAGGTGCGGGGTCAAGTTCAAGTCGCGTAGCGAGAGCAGGTGGCGATCCGCCACCACGGTGCGACCCGCGCCGTCGACCAGCGAGTAGCCGCGGCGGCACGGCTGCGCGCACTGCCCGCGGTTGCCACTGCGGCCGCCCATGGCGAAGCTCAGCGTGCAGCGACCGCTCATGCCCACGCAGAGCGCGCCGTGCACGAAGACCTCCAGCTCGATGGCGGTCGCCCGGCGGATCGCGCGAATCCCGTCGAGGTCAAGCTCGCGCGCCAGGATCGCGCGCGCGAACCCGACCTTCTCCAGAAACGCCACGCGCTCCGGCGTGTGATTGTGCATCTGGGTGCTGGCGATGAGCGGCAGGGGCGGCAGAGCGCATTCCAGCAAGCCCACGTCCTGGATGATGAGCCCGTCCACGCCCGCGCCGTGCAGGTCGTGGCACAGGCGCACCGCCTCGTCGAGCTCGTCGTCGCGCAGGATGGTGTTCACCGCCGCGTAGACCCGCGCCCAGTAGCGGTGTGCGTGCCGGGCCAGCGCCGCGATGTCCGCCAGCGAATTTCCCGCCGCCTCGCGCGCCGAAAACCGGCCAGCCCCCACGTACACCGCATCCGCCCCACAATCGATGGCGGCGATTCCGGTCTCCAAGTCCTTCGCGGGCGCGAGTAACTCGACGGCTGACACCGCGCTGGTGATAGCTGGCCGCCCGGGTACGCGCAAGGTGGCAACATCGGCGGCCGTCTTGCCGATAGCACCGCTCGGTGCTCCGCCAAGCCGAGCTGTTCGAGTAGGCCAACCCCTTCCCGCCGCAGGGCCGGGGTCTGCCCATCGAGCACCCTGCGTCAGGCTGCTTATGGGTCCAGGGTCGCGGGTTCGTCCTCGCCGGTCGCCTTCCCATGCAGGTTTGACCATCGCCCTCGCTCCAGTCCTCCCTTTCCTACGCACCAGACCGGCTTGAATCGGTTACGCCCAGTTCTGGCCGGGGCGGGAAGGGTTCTCTGCCGCAGAAAAACCCCATTCGTTTGACTTGGGCACCTGGAGGGTGTCGTTGCATTTCCCGGAACGGACCGGCGACGATTCCTGGGAGTTTGCCCTGTGGCGTCGTGGCGTCGTGGCGTCGTGGCGTTTGTTCGTTTGCGCAAGGTTAGCTATACTGAATAGTTCCTAGGTTTTGCCTCTCTCTGAAATGGAGCTCACTACGCATGCTCAGAACACACTCCGCTCTCTACGGGTCTGCTGTTGTTGTTCTCATAGCTTCCTGCGGGGGCGGTGGGGGGAGCTCCTCCCAAGGCGGCGTGGTCGGTTTCGTAACTGGAACTGAAACGGCTGGTCCCGTACCGTCGGAGAGCACGAGTTTGGATGGCTCCAGCCTAGCGGCTGCGCCCAAGGTGACGAGCATCACGGCTGCGAGCACGACCATCCAGAGCGGCGAGCCGTTGAAGGTGACCATCACCTATACGGATGCGCAGGGCGACGTGGCCAGCGTGAATTTCGGCATCGTAGGCGAGTCCAATCACGCGACGTTGAGCCTTGTCGGCATCACTGATGGCAGCGTGTCAGGCACCGTGACCCTGGCCCTCTTTCCCCGCAACTATGTGCCGGGCACGCACGTCCTCGCTCTCTCCTTGACCGACCAGGCAGGGAACACGAGTGCCTCGGTGACTCTGGTCTTCACCATCGCAGGACCCGACGGCGGTTCGCCCCTCGCGGTGGACGGTGGGTCGGCCATCGACGGTGCGCGAGACGCGGCGCTGGTCCGCGACAGTTCCCCTCTTGGTACGGGGGAGGCTGGCGTCGCCGTCGATGGCAGCTCTACACTGCCCAGCGGCCCCAGTTTCATCATGGGCTCGTATGGGGACTCGACCAAGAACGAGGCAGCGGGCCTGGTCAAGGTCACGCTGAGCGGTGGTCAGGCTGTGGTCCAACCCCTGACTGAGCTTGTGCCGCTCAACTACGGCGCGAGTCGCATCGACTACCGCAAAGGCCGTGTGGCGATGATCGTGGCTGATTCGGCGGTTCCTGCGACCGCGACGGACCGTGGCAGCATCGTCACGTTCGATGTGGCCACGCCGGCAACCCGTTGGTTCGTGCCCATCCCCAAGTCCCCTACCACCGGCTACCACTACACCATCGATGCCACGCGAGCCCAGGTCCTGGATGACGGCCGTATCGTGGTCACGGTGGTGTACCAAAGTGATGACATCTACGAGGACTACAAGCCCCACCAGTTGGCCATCTGGGATCCGGTGAAGGACACGATCGAAGTGCAGGGCGCGCTCGACACCTTCGTGCTGGGGCAACCAGAGATCGTGTCTTGCGCGTGTGATGCCGAGTTCGGCACGCTGGCCACCTCGGTCTTTACGGTCTCCCGCGACGGGAAATACGCCTACTTCTCTCCCATGTCGGCCGGCACCGATGGCTCGGTCCACGGGGGGCCCGCGTTCCTGGCTCGCTGGGATCTGGTGGCACGCACGAATGAACGATTGTACTACACCAGCACGGGCGCCACGCCTTGGGCCGTCTCCGATGACGGTACGCGTGTCATTGTCGAACACGACAGCAAGATGCAGGCGCTGGATCCAACGGCCAAGACCCTCGTCGATATCGAACCGTACACTGGAGCCATCAATGTCGGGCAAGTCCGGGGCAGCAGCTACATACGAAGCTGGCGTGGCTGCGATGCCGGCGCCTATGGCGGCGTTTCGGTCATGGATAGCAAAGGGGCGGCTGCCTTCCGGGTGCTGGACGCGGAAAAGCTGCCTTCACCATACCGTGGGGTTGATGCGATGTCGCAGTTCTCAGCCGACGGCAGCTCCATCTTCCTGGTGGTATCGACCGATGCTTGCACCAACGACTACACGAAGGTGGCGATCATGCAGGTGCCCGTGGCCGCGGAGAACACGGCCAATGCGGTGACGCTGGCCGTGTTGGACGCCAAGTACGACACCTACGTCTTTCTCCTGCTCGAGCGCTGAACGAGCAACCGGCCACGCGACGGCGCGGTTGCGTCCTCACGGACGCCAAGCGCGAGGAATCTGCCGACCGGCTGCTGTGTCGCCGCTCGCTCAAGAGTGCGAGCGCTATGCCGTTAAGCGGTGGGCGGCTGTCTGCGGCCGACCATCCGCTTCAACGGCTTGTTCGGCGGCCGTACCCGTCTTTCGGTTACTCATGCAACTTCAGACCCTCCAAGGGATCCCCTTCTACGCCATCGATTTCGAATCCAGTGAATGTCTTCCCCTTCATATCGTACTCGATACCCCAAAACAGATTTCCGCCGTCGCACCATCGAACGTACGTTGATTTCGTGTCGCCGGATGACCTCATGAACGCATTGATATAGACGAAGCGACGCTCACCCCGATTGTATCCGAGATACTGCCGCCCGTAGGCAGACAGTGGCGTCCGCAACATCTTCAGAAGCCCCTTTCTTTCCAAGTACTGCATCAGTGCCTCATCAATCCTCTCGACGTCGGACTGGTTCACCTGCCAGTACGAGGTGATTCCTTGTGGAGTCGGCCTTGAGCAGTTGCGAAAGCCCGCCTTGAACGCCCCGATCTTCAGAGGGAATGCAGACGGTGATCGCCCCGCGGCAGCAGCTATCCCGCCCGAGACGAGGATAGCTAGCCCAACAGCAGCTTTCAAATTCATGAGTCTCCGCTCCAAGAAGTTTCTGCCGGTCCGTCGAGTCAGAATGGAACGAC
>PNBO01000328.1:5884-9225 GCA_003136095.1 Myxococcales bacterium | reverse complement strand
CGTTGTTGCGTGCCTGCGCAGCCCATGAATACGGTTATGAGTGCGAAACAGGCCAGGAACTGTATGCCACGCCGCGTCTTCAACATGATGCTCTCTCCCTTTTCGTTGTACTCGCTTGCCACTTGTACGGAAGCTGTTTGACCACTGGGGTAGTGGTGCGCCGTCTATATCCGCAGGCACTCAGAGCATGATTCGGGCCACGAACTACTTGGCAATGAAAGCGGCAACTTGCACCACCAATGCTTCTTGACGCGGATCGACTCATTCAAGATGAGGTACCTTCTCGTTCAATTCGAAGGAGAGGGTATGCGAATTCCGGCGAGGTTCCAACGTCGCGCGTGCGGCCGGACAAATACTGAGGTGCCACGCTCAAGCCGGAGACGCCTGGCGCAAGACGCTCTCTTTCGGCAACTCGCCTTCCACAAACAAGGCCGCATGATCTGAGAGCTTTTTCCAGACGCCTTTGTTGTGGGTCTTCGAGCTCTTCGCCGTCAACCCCCTAAGATAGATTCGATCCAGGGGCAGAACGGGAATACGCGCGGGAAATGTGCGCGCCAGCCTTCCGGTTACCTCAATCGAGGAGTTCTTCATGCCGACAAGCTGGGCGAAATCGTCGATACCCCGACCGCGCCAGTCATTGAAATCGCCCGCCATGATGATCGGTCCCTCGCGCGGAATGCACAAGTTGATGTAATCGGCCTGCATGCGCAGCTGCTTGCGGCGTGAGGTCGCAAATAGCCCAAGGTGGATACATAGGCAATGCAGCGGCTTCGCGCGGCCGGGGATACTCACGGCGCAGTAGAGGAAACCACGTTGCTCGAATCTATTGGTCGAGGTGTCGATTTGTTCGGAATGGAGGATTGGAAACTTCGACAGGATGGCATTGCCGTGATGGCCATCGGAGTAAAAGGCATTCTTGCCATAGGCAGAATACTTCCATACCGTATCGGCAAGAAATTCGTGTTGTGCTTGAGCGGGCCAATTAGGATGCTCTTGGGCCCGAGTTGAATTTTTGCCAACTACCTCCTGCAGAAAGACGATATCAGCGTCCACCGAGCGGATCGCCTCACGAAGGCGGTGCAAGATGAACCGTCGATTGCCCCAGGAGAAACCTTTGTGAATGTTGATGGTTACTATTCGCAACTTTCGCATGCGGATTGAATCCTTGTGACGACTCCGTCTCAGGCGGCGATGCGCGGGCGGCGGCGCATCCCGACCGCCCTGGCCCTGTCTCCGCCATCGTTCCCGCTACGATGCAGCGACAGCTTCGCAAGCGCACCTAGTTGGATCTGACGCATGTTGTCTCTGCGTTCGGAAGTTAGGTTGAAACGGCACACGGTATGTTGGCACAGGCGTGGAGGCCTTCGGCAGGCAGCGACCGTCATCGGGTGGAGATTGAGGCTTGATTCGTGTGCGATGGGACACGTCCTTGTCTGGAGCTGAAGGCGAGGTTCCGCGATGGCAGACGACCAAAGCAGCTTTCGAGCCACAAAGGAGATGCAGCAAGCTCAGGGAGTTACAGCGTCGGACAGCGGCAATGGATGGCTCAGTTCAATCAAAGTGACGTTGTAGCTACGTCGATTTGGATGAGTCTTGCCCGTCCAGAGCCGTGTTTCACTATCCAGCACTCAAAGGTCGCATTGTCAGAAAAGTGCTCAAGTCGAGACTAGGCTGCGTCAGAGAACCCTTCCCGGGCCGGCCGGAGCTCCCGCTGATACGCCACCCTGGGCACCGCGATGCTGAGGCGGGAGCCAGTACAAGTGGGCAAAAGCTCGCCCCAAGATTCCACACGACATGAACCCGTGCAGCTCGTCGGCCACGGACTTCGGCAGCGTGCGCCCGCTGACCTCGTCGGTCCACTGCTGCCCTGCGGGCCTGGATACGATCGAGCCAGAGGTAGATGACCGGCGTCGTGAACAGGGTCACGAGCTGCGACAGGGCCAGGCCGCCCACCATGGCGATGCCGAGTGAACGGCGCAGCTCGGAGCCGGTGCCGCCGCCGATGGCCAGCGGCAACGCGCCGAGGAACGCCGCCATGGTGGTCATCAGGATGGGGCGAAAGCGCAAGAGCGCGGCCTCGCGAACCGCCGCCGCGGCGGAGGTGCCGCGCGCGCGGCGCGACTCGATGGCGAAGTCGACCATGATGATGGCGTTCTTCTTCACGATGCCGAGGAGCAGGATGATGGCTTGTCATCCTTGCCGTTCATTGGGCACCGTCGACCTCTCTTCGTGGAAACGCTCACGCCAGACGGCCACCCGCCTGCATCTCCACGAGTCGGTCGTTGAGACGCTTCAGTTCCTGGTGCAGCAAAGCAACTTCGATGATGTTGTGGACGCGTATCAGAACCTCCGGCATATCCAGCGGCTTGGTGACGAAATCGCGCGCGCCCGCTCTCAGCGCCCGCAGCTTTTGACCCGGCTCGGCGGTGATCACGAGGACAGGGAGATTGCCGTCCGGCGCGATCTCCTTCAGACTTTCCATGAGCTGGAATCCGTCCATGCCAGGCATCTTGAGATCGAGCAGGATTGCGGCGTAACAGTTCCTGCGGTGAAGCTCGCAGACCTCATGCGGATCCATCGTCGAGTGAATGGAAAGATAGCCGTCTGCGCGCAGCATGCGCTCGAGCAGAAGCACATGCGATTCCGTGTCGTCGACAATCAGGACGTTGGCGTTGAGAATGTCAAAGGTACTGACCACAGCGTGTTTCCTGCTTTCATTGCGCAACCGTGCTTTGGCCCTCTCGAACTTCCAGAGCTGCGTTCAGGGTGGCCATGAATTCTTTGATTTTGAGGGGTTTGGTGAGATAGCGGAAGAAGCCCTTCTTCAGGCCCATCTCGATGTCGCGGGGATTTGCATTGGCGCTGAGGGCAATGATAGGGATGTGGGTCGTGGCTGGGTCCTTACGCAAGATCTCCATGGCCTCGACACCGCTGATGCCAGGCAAATTGATGTCCATCAAGATCACCGTTGGCCGAGCGGCGCGCGCTGCCTCGATGCCAAGAAGTCCGTTCACCGCGGTCAGCAGTCGCATATCAGGGCGCCGCGCGATGATATGCTCCACGAGCTTCATGTTTGCCTGGTTGTCCTCGACATAGAGCAGGGTGTGCAGCGGCACGCCAATCGGCAGCGGCGTCTTGTCGCGGCTCGCGGCTTCGGCCGTTTCGACGCCAAGTTGGGGTGCAGAGCTCGAGCGTAACTCGAACCAGAATACGCTTCCCTCGCCGACCGTGCTTTCCGCGCCGAGCGCGCCCCCCATCAATTCCACCAGTCGCTTCGTCACCACCAGGCCGATGCCCGTGCCCGCCACGCCGCCCACCTCCGCTTGCCCAAGACGATTGAA
>PNBO01000328.1:5106-5879 GCA_003136095.1 Myxococcales bacterium | reverse complement strand
ATCGCGTTGGAGAGCAGGTTGATGACGACTTGCTTGAGCCGGGTCCGGTCGGCACTGACGAACATCGGTTTGTCGAAACGGGGGAAGGTCATGTGAATCCCGCGATGTTGGGCATCGGGCTCCAGCATGGCCTGGCATTCGGACATGACCTCGGCCAAGGAAACAGGTTCCGGCGAAAGCGTGACCTTTCCGGCCTCGATTACCGCGAGGTCGAGGATTTCGTCGATCAACTTCAGTAGATGCCATCCCGACTGGAGGATCTGGGCAATGCTTTCCTTCTGGGACTCCGTCGGTAACGGCGAGGACGACTCCATCAGTTGCGCGAAACCGAGAATCGCATTGAGCGGACTGCGAAGCTCATGGCTCATACTGGAAAGGAAATCCGATTTCGCGAGATTGGCTTTCTCCGCGGCAGACTTGGCGATCTCCAGCTCGACGTTGGTCTTCTGAAGCGCCTGCTGGTGGAGTTGGCGCTCGGTCACGTCCCGCGCGGCGGCGAACACGCCCTGCGACAGCCTATCGCGGTCGTAGAAAGTCGTGGCGTTGTAGGACACCGCTGTCGTCTTGCCGTCCAGGGCGCGCACGGTGAGCTGGTAATCGGTGACCCGCTTTTCCCGTAGCGCCAGCTTGATAACCGCTTCGGCCCGCTCCGGATCGGTGATCACCAGCGCGTCGATGTGGGATTCGATGAGCGAGCGCGTGTAGAATTGCTGGTCGCGCAGGCGCTGATCGAGCCTTTTCTGCTCTGCTTCCACCTGCTTGCGCGCGGTGTT
>PNBO01000328.1:0-5097 GCA_003136095.1 Myxococcales bacterium | reverse complement strand
GCCTTGAACACCAGCGCCTCGAAACCGGGAGCAATCGTGGTCTCCAGTTCCTGGCTCAACGCCTTGGCGCGCACGATGATTTCCCACGGATCGGAAATCTCTGCCGGCGTGATCTTGTTCACCACTTCGGCGGCGGCGTAGCCCAGCATCCGNNCTCTGCAGTGCCCCCGCCTTGAGCAGTGCCTCTTCCCGGCGGACCTTGATGACGACATCCGGTTGACGCGCGTCATCGCAGGGCAAGGACGTATCGCTTTTCATCGCAAATCTATTTCAACCATGTGAGAAGAAATCCCCCGACCAACCGTTGTCAGCTCGCCGCTGGCCCCCGTCGACGTGTCCCGGCCAGGCTTCGCCGTGAGCCCGCGACGAAGGCAACCTTCTCAAAGNNGCGATCAACCGGAGCGCGGTGTCACCTCTTGTCCAAGCACCCGATTCCGTTCGTCTTGCCAACGCGATCCGATCGCGCCCAGCGCGATCGGAAGACCGCACTCTCGCTCGATTGTCTCCACTGTGCCTCTACGGCATATTCAGCGTCGGACATGCTCGGGACCAGTTGCTGGTCGGCAATAGCAAAGAGACGTTCTTTCATATCGAAGGGGTGGTCGCTCCAGAACACGAGCGCGACGCCGGCTTGGTCCGGCACGTGGATCGCCCGGAATTCCATAACGTATGAGGTGAGCTGGATCTCCTCGCGCGGGTGAGCGAGCAGTCGGACGTGGTCAAAGTCGTGGAGAAGGAGCTCCCTGGGGACCTCTGGCAGCAAGTGCAGCGGCACCCCGTCCGGGATCGAGGATCCGGCAGCAGCGGAAGCACCTGAACGGCTCGGCGCGTGCGGAGCAGAAGCTGTCACCACAGGAGCCGCCCACGAAGGAGACTTCTTGGCAAGCACCGCCTGGTTGTTGCGCCTCTCACCGCGCCGGCCGGCCCTACACCGTCTCGCTCGCCACCTGCCCCGCCTCGACCCTTGCGGCGGCCGGCGCCTTCTTGCGGGCCTGGATACGATCGAGCCAGAGGTAGATGACCGGCGTCGTGAACAGGGTCACGAGCTGTGACAGGGCGAGGCCGCCCACCATGGCGATGCCGAGCGGACGGCGCAGCTCGGAGCCGGTGCCGCCGCCGATGGCCAGCGGCAACGCCCCGAGCAGCGCGGCCATGGTGGTCATCAGGATGGGGCGAAAGCGCAACAGCGCGGCCTCGCGTACCGCCACCGCGGCGGAGGTGCCGCGCGCGCGGCGCGACTCGATGGCGAAGTCGACCATGATGATGGCGTTCTTCTTCACGATGCCGAGGAGCAGGATGATGCCGATGAGCGCGATGATGCTGAACTCGGTCTTGAACGCGAACAGCGCGAGCAGCGCGCCCACGCCGGCCGAGGGCAAGGTCGACAAGATGGTGATGGGGTGGATCAGGCTCTCGTAGAGCATGCCGAGCACGAGATACACGGTGACCAGCGCGGCCAGGATCAACCACGGCTGGCTGTCGGTGGAGCTCTTGAAGGCTTGCGCGGTGCCCATGAAACTGCCACGCAGGCTCTCGGGGTAGTGGAGCTGTGCCTCTGCCTTGTGAATGAGCTCGACGGCGTCGCCGAGGGAAGTTCCCGGGGCCAGATTGAACGAGAGGGTGGTGCACGGGAACTGCCCCTGGTGATTGATGGCCAGGGACGCGTTGCCCGGGCCAAACGTCGCGATCTCCGACAACGGCACCTGGCCGCCGCTGGGCGACGACACGTAGATGCGGCGCAGGGCCTCGGGACCACTCTGCTGCATGGGCGCGGCTTCGAGCACCACGCGGTAGTAGTTGAGCTGGGTGTACGAGACCGCGACCTGACGCTGGCCGAAGGCATCGTAGAGCGCCTCGTCCACCGCCTGGGGCAAAATGCCGAAGCGAGCGGCGCGCTCGCGGTCGAGGGTCACGCCGAGCTGAAGTCCGGCGGTCTGCTGGTCGCTGTTCACGTCCTTGAGCGCGGNNGTGTACTGGTACTGGGTGCGCGCGGAGCGTCCGCCCACGCGTAGATCCTGGACGGACTGCAGGAACAGGCGCATTCCGGGCAGATGGCCGACCTTGGGCCGGAGGCGGGCGATGACCTCGTCGGCGGTGGACTTGCGTCCGGGCTTGTCTTTCAAGGCGACAAACAGGGTCCCGGCGTTGCCGGTCGAGGCGTTCGCCGAACCGATGAAGGACACCACGTGCTGGACGTCGGGATCGGCCATCACGATGGCGTTGACCTTCTCCTGGTTGACCTTCATGGCCGGGAACGATACGTCCTGGCTGGCCTCGGTCGAGCCCATCAGCATGCCCGTGTCTTGCTGGGGGAAAAGCCCCTTGGGCACGACCACATAGAGGAAGACGGTGAAGGCGATGGTGCCGACGGTCAGTGCGAGCGCGGCAACCTGGTGGCGCAGGATCCAGTCGAGGCAGCGGGCATAGAGTCCTTGCAGCGCCGTGAAAGCACGCTCGGACACGCGGGCGAAGCGCGTGGGCTTCTCATGCGAAAACTGGCGCAGCAGCCGCGAGGACATGGTCGGAGTCAAGGTCAGGGACACCACGGCCGAGACCACGATGGCGATGCTGAGGGTGACCGAGAACTCGCGGAAGAGCCGCCCGACGACGCCGCCCATGAGCAGCAGCGGAATGAAGACCGCGAGCAGCGACACGGTGATCGACACGATGGTGAAGCCGATCTCGCTCGCGCCCAGGAACGCCGCCTCCGTGGGCGCCATGCCCTGCTCCACGTGGCGCATGATGTTTTCCACCACCACGATGGCGTCGTCGACCACGAACCCGGTCGCGATGGTCAGGGCCATGAGCGACAAGTTGTCGATGCTATAGTCGAGCAGGTACATGACCGCGAAGGTCCCGGTCAGCGACAGCGGAATGGCCACGGCCGGGATCATGGTGGCGCGCAGCCGGCGCAGGAAGAGCAGGACCACCAGCACGACCAGACCGATGCTCATGAGCAAGGTCGTCTCCACGTCGCGCACCGAGGCGCGGATGGTGCCCGCGCGGTCGAGCGCGATCTGCAGCTTGATGGCCGGAGAGATCGAGGTCGCCAGGGTCGGCAGCAGGGACTTGACCCGGTCGATGGTCTCGAGAATGTTCGCGCCCGGCTCGCGACGGACGATGAGCACCACCGCGCGCTTGCCATCCACCCAGCCCGCCACGCGGTTGTTCTCCACGTCGTCGAAGACCTTGGCCACGTCGCGCAAGCGGACAGCCGCGCCGTTGCGGTAGGTGACAATCACGTTGCGAAAGGCCTCGGCGCCGAACAGCTGGTCGTTGGACGAGATGACCAGCGTGCGCTGATCGTTGGCCAGCGCGCCCTCGGGAGTGTTGACCGTGGCCTGTGCAAGTGCCGTGCGCACGTCCACCATGCCGAGGCCCAGACCCGCCAGGGCGTCGAGGTCGACCTGCACGCGCACGGCGGGCTGCTGGCCGCCGCCGACGAAGACCTGGCCCACGCCTTTAACCTGCGACACCTTCTGCGCAAGGATGGTGTTTGCGGTGTCATAGACCTGCGCCAGGGGCAGCGTGTCCGAGGTCAGTCCCACGATGAGCACGGGCGCATCGGCGGGGTTGACCTTGCGATAGGTCGGGCGGCTGGGCAGATTGGGCGGCAGCTCGCCCCCGGCGGCATTCATGGCCGCCTGCACGTCGCGCGCGGCGCCGGTGATGTCGCGGCTCAGATCGAACTGCATGGTGATGCTGGTGGCGCCGAGCGAGCTGGCCGAGGTCATTTCGGTGAGGCCGGCGATGCGGCCGAAACGGCGTTCGAGCGGCGTGGCCACCGAGCTGGCCATGGTTTCGGGGCTGGCGCCGGGCAACGCGGCCTGCACATTGATGGTTGGAAAATCCACGCGTGGCAAGGGCGCCACCGCCAGATTGGCGTAGGCGGTCAGGCCCGCCAGGATGAGCGCGACGGCCAGGAGCGACGTCGCGATGGGACGGCGGATGAAGGGTCCCGAGATATTCACGCCACGGGCTCTCCCACCGCGGGTGCGGCCACGGCCGTGGTTTGCGGTGCTCGCCCGAGATGGCGCAGGCGATCCATGGCCAGGTAGATGACCGGCGTGGTGTAGAGCGTGAGTACCTGCGAGATGAGCAAGCCGCCCACGATGGCGATGCCAAGCGGGCGGCGCAGCTCCGCGCCCGTGCCCTGGCCGAGCGCCAAGGGCAAGCCGCCGAGCAAGGCCGCCANNGATGCCGATGAGCGCGATCACGCTGAACTCGATCCGGCAGATGAGCAGCGCGAGCAAGGCGCCGACCCCGGCCGAGGGCAAGGTGCTCAAGATGGTGATGGGGTGGATGTAGCTCTCGTAGAGAATGCCGAGCACGATGTACATGGTGATGAGCGCGGCGAGAATGAGGATGGGCTCATTGGCGAGCGACTCGGAAAAGACCTTGGCCGTACCTTGGAACGAAGGGTGCACGCTGGGTGGCAGATCGACCGACTGCATGGCCGTGTCGATGGCGGTGACGGCGGCGCCGAGGGCCTCCCCCGGTGCCAGGTTGAAGGACAGGGTGGCGGCGGGGAACTGCCCCTGGTGGGCGATGGTCGGAGCGTGCGGCGATTCCTCGTAGTGGGCGATGGTGGCCAGGGAAATAGGATCGCCGGTGGCCGAGCGCACGTAGATGGAGCGCAGGGCTACCGGATCCTGCTGGAACCCGGGCGCGACCTCCAGGATCACGCGATACAGGTTGAGCTGNNGCCATGTCGCGATCGATGACCAGGGAAAGCCCGAGCGCGGTCGACTGGCGGTCGCTGGCCACGTCGCGCAGCACGGGCAGATCCTTCATGGCGGCAAGCACGCGCGGCGCCCACACGTCGAGCTCGGTCGGATCGGCATCCTCGAGGGTGAGCTGGAACTGCGTCCGGCTGGTGCGCGTATCGACCTGGAGATCTTGCACGGATTGCAAATAGACCGCGATGCCGGACACTTCACGCAAGCGGGGCGAGAGCCGGGCGATGATGGTGTCCGCGTCGGCCTTGCGCAGCCGCCGCGGCTTGAGCGTGATGGAGAGCCGGCCGACATTGAGCGTGGGATTGGTGCCGTCGGCGCCGATGAAGGACGCCACCGCCTGCACGTCCGGATCGGATCG
>PNBO01000356.1 GCA_003136095.1 Myxococcales bacterium | reverse complement strand
CCGGGATTGTGTTGCGCGGTTTCCTCGAAACCGACGTCGATGGCGAACGCATGGTTGAATCTCCTTCGTCGGGAACGTCCAGGGTGGGGAAAATCGCTGCCGAGTCAGCCGGCTGGACCGGTCACCCGGCCAAGCACGGTAAGGGTATGCTTCTCCTGGTATTTGTCTGGGGCTCGGCATGTTGTCACGGGATTTCCTGACACAGCGTGCGCGGGAACCTCTCCCGAGTGAAGTGAGCGAGGTGACAGGGATCTGCCCAGCGGATAACACGATGTGTAAGTCCGCAAGCCAGCTGGAGTCTCACGGGGCGTGCCTCGCCCTCGCACGGTGCGTAGAATCCGTAGGGCAAGTCCCATGGCCACGTGCCGCAGAGGATCGCGGACATTCTTGCGCGGGCTCTCAGGCGGTCAGCCATCGCTGTCCGACCAGGACCCAGTTGCGACCGCCATGCTCGCGATCAGAAAGTGGGGGCAATCTTACTACGGGGGGCGCCGACCATCGATCGCCTCCACGAAATGCTACAATCCACAAGCTGAGCCCTCGGGCGCGTGGCCAC
Source organism: Myxococcales bacterium (assembly GCA_003136095.1). Taxonomy (GTDB): domain Bacteria; phylum Myxococcota_A; class Polyangia; order Fen-1088; family Fen-1088; genus Fen-1118. Next base: position 4,114 of record PNBO01000356.1, on the reverse strand, counting down.
ACTCTTCGTGACAAGAGCATGCACCGAGTGGCAATTTTCCTGATGCTGGTGTGCCATCAGGCGGCCACCGCATGATTCCGACGATGGTTTCCAGGAGGCTCGCCCATGAAGAACACCTTGCTCGCGTTGACGGTGACGGCCTTCGCGGCATCGATCGTCTCCTGCTCGAGCACCCCAGCCCCGACAAGCAGCTCGACCAGCGGCGGTGCGCCCGGCACCGGCGGCGCGCAGACCGGTGGCAACGGCGGTGAAACCTCCCAGGTTGGAGGCTCCGCCGGCGGTTCTGGTGGACGCGTTGGCGCCGGGGGAACGACTGCCACCGGGGGCTCGGGCGGCCTCGGCAGCTCCACCGTCGGCCCCGGGGGAGCCGGAGGCACGAATCCGCGAGGAGGCGCCGGCGGAACGGTTGCCCCGAGTGGAGGCACACCGTCCGGCGGTGCGGGTGGTGCGGGTGGCGCGGGCGCGATGGGTGGAACGACCGGCCCCGGCGGTCAGTCGGGTGGCGGAACGCAAGGGAGCGGCGCGAGCACGGGCACCGGTGGCCGTCCCGGCTCGGGCGGCACGAGCGCTGCTGGTGGTGCCACGGGATCCGCAGGCACGAGCGGCAACGGTGGGACTGCCGGCCAGGGAGGCGCTACGGGTACCGGCGGGATGACTGGCTCGGGCGGTGCCAGCGGCACCGGTGGAAAGACGGGACAGGGCGGCGCCACGGCAACCGGCGGGGTGACCGCGTCCGGCGGTAACAGCGGGACGGGTGGCAGCGCCGGCCCGGTGACCGTCAGTTGCCCGGGGGCCGCCCCCGCAGGAATTACCCCCGACTGGTGCTCGTGCGATCAGTGGGGACAGTGGGCCAAGGGCGATGCGACCTACTACAATGACATTTGGGGCTCCGGCGCCGGCCCCCAGTGCATCTGGGTCTCGGGCGACCAATGGGGCGTAGCCGCGAATCATCCCAGCGGGGGCAGCGTCAAGTCCTACCCCAACATCTCCCTCTCTCCGGGCAAGGCCATCAGCGCCTACACCACATACACGAGCAGCTTCGAGATCACCGTCCCCTCGGGCGGCGCGTGGGAAGTGGCCTACGACTTATGGGTGCAGAACGGGTCGACCAAGATCGAAATCATGCTATGGGTGAACTACACGCAAGGCAAGGTCTCCCCCGCCGGGAGCCTCGGCGTGTCCAACGTCACGACCGGCGGACACACCTGGAACGTCTACTACGGCAGCTACGGAGGGAACGACGTGATTTCTCTGCTTCGGACGACCAACACGACTGCCGCCACCGTGGACATCAAAGACATTTTCAACTGGCTCATCGCCAACAAGAAGACCTTCAACACCAGCTGGACGCTGTATCAGTTTCAGTTCGGGCCCGAGATTGTTTCGGACAGCGGCGTGCAAAGCTTCGTGGTCAACAGCTTCTCGGTCTCCTCGAGCTAGCCGACCTACGAATCAAGGCTCTACGGCGTGATCTGGAGGGTCGGTAGCTGTAGCGCATAATTGGAGTCAGCCCGCGCGCCGTCCAGGGGTGCCCGACGTGCGGGGTCAGGTCAAATCCGCTCTCGTCGGCAAAAACATGGGTCGAGCGGTGCGCAAGGGCCCCCTTTCTTCCCTTTCGTCTATCAGGTGACTATTTGCCGTAGACGCTGACGATGCTCTTCTGAATCGCGTCGTCGGTTGCGTCGGTCGTTTGGCCAGCCATGACGGCGCCTTCGGAGAAGCCGCCGGTGCCGTTGGAGTCGCCCGCACCACCTTCACCCAGCCCCAGGCCACCCAGCTGTTTGAGGGGCGAGTATCCTTTGGGCAGCGCTGGCAGGTCGACATTAACCGAGAGCGCGCCGCTCTTGGCGTTTCCGGTCTTGAGTGCCCAGTGGGCTGTGCCGTCGTGCTTGAACAGCGTCGTCACGACGTCGAACGTCACGGACGGATTGGCGTTCTCCCCCGTCGACGTGCAGTCAACAGTGGTTGGTATGCCAGAACCACATTTTCCCGTGTTGCCAGCGTAGACGCCGGTCTCGAAGTCGACCATGGGCCATGGTCCGTTCCCCGTGCCCTTGGACCAAAACGTGATCTGCGAAAAGTTGAGCGCGGTCAACGTGCCGGGACCGGAGTATGCGATGGCGTTGTTGGTATTGCCGTAGTTGAAGCAACAGTTGTTGTTCAGATACTTGGCATGGAAGATGGCGTACGTGGTTTGCGGCTTCGCCCCCGTGGGCATGTTCTTGGTCTTGTCCCGGTTTCTCAGGCATTGCGCCGGGCTCTTCCACATGGCACCGGTCTCGATCGCGACGGGCACCTTGGTTCCGTCCGACATCTGCCAGTAATCGATATCCATCAGATCGCAGGGCTTATTGGTACCGGGCTGATTCGTGTTCGGGTCGTCTGCCCGCCACATGTCGTTGCCGTTCCCGGACTGGTCGTACAGCGTGGTCACCTTGCACGACGTGCCCGAACAGAACGTGCTGAGGGTTGCAAGGTCCGCGAGCCCGGTCGACGCCACGATACCGATATCTTTCACCTGCTTGTCGGATACGCGCAGGGCTTGGAAAAGCGGGCCTGTGTAGGAGGCGAACAGGGTGCGCGTCATGGCGTGGGCGGCAACGAAGGGCGTCCCCGCTGCCTTCGCCACGTCGCCAGGAAGTGTGCTGGTGCCAGTGGTACCGCCGGAGCCGCCCGTCCCGGTGCTGCCGCCGCTACCGCCCGCGGAACCGCCGGTCGCCGTGGCTCCGCCGCTACCGGCCGTCGAACCACCCGCGCCACCCGCCCGTGTGCTTCCGCCACCACCCCCTGTGGAGCCACTCGAGCCACCCGTCCGCGTGCTTCCCCCGCTACCGCCCGCGGCGCCACCCGAACCACCTGCCCCGGCGTTACCGCCACTGCCGCCTCCGGAACCACTCGAACCGCCCGCTCCCGCACTTCCACCACTGCCGCCCCCGGCACCACCGGAGCTGCCAGTCCCCGGAAGCGGGCTCGGGATGTCCAAGGTTGGGCACTGGTCGGTGACCGTCGTGCAACTCGCCGGTAGCGCGGCGGACATGAAGACCCAGACCGCGGCCAAATCGGACAGAGTGACCGTGGCGCAGCTGGCGAGAGCGCTCACCTGCTGGTTGAAGTCGGCGGCCCTGTCGGCGATGCAGGCCAAGTACTGCGCTACCGTCGCGCCGCAGTTCGCAGTAATGCTGGTGCAATTGGCGACGGCGGGACCGCCTTGCAGGCAAGTGGCCTCTTGGCTCGAACAGTTTTTCTGCAGCTGAGCGTCCGTGGGTGCACTGCTCGACACCGCGTAGCCCAGCCCCGCCTCCTTGCATAACGTCGCCTGGCTGATGTTTTGCCCGAAGTAGGTAGAGGTGTCCTTGCAGAGCTGGGTGGCCTCCGACGGCGTGAGCGAACCGAGGGTCTTGCTGCCGCTCACCGTGGTGCTTGAGCTACCTCCGCCAGCGCCGCCGCTCCCGGCGCCTCCGCTGCTGGTGCTCCCGCCTGTGCCCACGGCGCCTCCGCTGCTGATGCTTCCACCCGTGCCCACGGCTCCCCCCCGGCTGGAATGTCCGCCCGTTCCCAGTTGCCCTCCCGACCCGGTCATGCCGCCCGAGGCTTTGCTGCCTCCGGTCCCGGCACTCTTGGAAGGATTGGATGTCGAGCAAGCGCATGTCACAAGCGACATCCACAGCGCGAGGACCGCGACGGGAAATTGGGAGTCAGCCTTAAAGCGTTGCATCAATGTGATCCTTCCTGTTCGAGGTTACGAGGAGTCAGTTGCCGGTCCAGACGCCAATTCCCAAGCTCAATGACCACTGGGGGTAGTACGACATGCTCAGCTTGTTGCCATTCACGGTGAGTGGGAGCCAGCGGTACTGCGAGTTGTTGAGCTGGTTCGAGTCCCGGTTGTCGCCCGCACATCCGACGGCTATTGGAGCAGGCCGTCGTCCCCGGCCCGGTAACCGAGGACGACGTCGGCGGCGGCTACGACTGGTGAACCACAAGATGTCGGGGCTACTGGAGCTAACCGACCACCCCCCTTGCGAGATTCCATCCGTTCTCCTTGTTGTGCAAACCTGGGATTAGAAACATCAAGGACCCCAGCGAGATCCCTGGTCCTGCGTTACTTCCCATACCC
>PNBO01000416.1:3521-15071 GCA_003136095.1 Myxococcales bacterium | reverse complement strand
TTGGCCTCGGTCTCGGGGGCGGCCACGCGCGTGAGGGCACGCACCTTGGCGTACGACAGCTTGCCCGACTTCAAGGCGGCGTCGATGGCGGGCAACTTGCCAAGGGCGCGCGCCACGCGCACCTTCTCGCGCGCGGTGGCCGGGTCGAGCCCAATTCGCCAAGACAACCAATGCGCGCACGACACGGCCCCTTGGGCTGCCCATCCGCAATCGGCATCGAATTGACGAACGCATTCGAGCAACCGGTGCGTGGCGGCATCCAAGTGCACCGCCAGGTTCGCTATCTCCTGACCCAATTCCTCGACGGTAGACATGGGTAATACTATACACTTGTTCAGTGGAGGTGGCAATGGGAAATTGCAGCTGCTGCAACTATCGGCTTGTTGTTTTTGGCAGAACTCGCCATTGACCGCCGAAGTCCACCAGCGCGATGGGCGATCTCGAATCGGCGCTGGCCTGCGCTTGGTCGAGAAGGGGAAGATTCACCAACACGAGGGTCAGTGCCGTCTTCCATTCGCGCCCAGCGGGCAGGGATACGACGCCAGCGATCTTGGGCTGCCCGGGGTGCGGATTGGCTGCCGTCTTCGACAGCGCACAGTCGGGTTGCGAGTACGTCGACAACCAGCGCACGACCATTTCCTCGTAGGTCGCTTCGTCGGGCGGCGTTCGGGCAAGGCTTGAAAATTCGCCATGGCTCAAGATCACGGCTCTCAGTTGGGGGGTGTCGCAGCTTTCCCTCGCGGATTCGATCGCACGCGCGGTCTCTTCCGGTCGCGGTCTGTAGATTTCGGGCGGAGGAAAGCGGGATGGGCGAGAGTCGTCGGGATCTTGCACATACGCGGAGTAGATCGGTACGCCATCCGGCCGTGAGACCGCGCATGGAGATCTCGAATCGTCCTCGAAGTCGTAGACCGTGCAAGGCGGGCGGTCTGGAACGTGGGCCTTGCACGCGGTGGTCAGCGCCAATCCCAACCCCAACGCGGGCGGCATGACCAGCAAGCGCACCTGGCGCCCCAGGAATGCCTCCACTCGCCCTCGCATGTCTCGTTCACGCATGACGGTTCCCAGCGCTCACGGTACCACCGCGCCCGATTCCAATCGAGCGCGCTTGGAATGGTTATGCCGAGCGAAGCTGGGCGGCTCCCCACACGACTCGATAGACGAACCCAGCATGGGCATCATTTGACGTAAGATGCGTGGTCGGACCTCTGGAGATGTGATGCGGCGATGCGGAAAAGGCTCTCGAATCTCCTTCGCGCCAGCGCTTCGCCTGGCCATCGCGCTCCTGTGTCTGAGCTCTTCCGCCTGTTTTCGATACGCGCGCATCGAGAGACGATCGGCGCCCACCCTCGAAGCCCGAATCGATCGCTCCGACGGCGAGAATCTCTACGTTACCTCGAGTGAAGGCCAAGAGCAGACCGTCAGCCGCGCCGACGTGGTGGACGTCGATCATCCGGGGAAGGTCCGGCTCACCACCGGGATGCTGATGCTTGCTGGAGGCGCGGCAATGTTGATCTACGGTCTGGTTCACCAACCCTGCAACCCCGGCACCCAGAACGACACCTGTGACTATTCGGAGAATCTCATGCTGATCGTGACCTCGTTCCCGCTGCTCGTGGGAGGCGCTGTCCTCGCGACAAGTGGTGGGCTCACCTACCACGACTCGGTGACTGCCGCGAGGCCCTCGCCCGCTATTCCGAGCACGCAAGCCATGCGACATTCGCTGCCTCGCCTCACCTGCTCGTTTTGCTCGCACTAGCAAAGACACTCGAAGGCTGGCCGGGCAGTGTCCACCTCCGCTGGGGCCAGATTCCGCGGTCCGCAGGGTGATTCGTGAAGCGCCGGCCATGAGGCACAGCTGGCAGCCGTTGTCGCGGCCGCCCTTCACACCGCCGATTCCGACACCAATGCCGCCACTGCCCAGTCGTAGTCCGGCCGTATCCCGTCCCAAAGTGGCGTGTTCGTATCGGCGCCGAGGTCGAGGCCGCGGTCTTCAGCCCATTCGTGCAAGTACACCAGCGCGTTCTCGCTGGCCTCGCGCGCAGGCACCGCCGGCACCTCTCGTCCGTCGGGTGCACGGAAGCGCAACTCGCCTCCCGGCGTTCGTTCGACCGACCAGCCGCCTTCGTGGACCAAGTGGTGATGGTGCATGCACAGCAGGGAAAGGTTGTCCACGCTGGTTTCGCCGCCGTGTAGCCAGTGCCGGATGTGGTGGGCGTGTAGGACGCGGTTGTGGGTGCAGACAAGAAGACAAGTATGCTTGCCCAACCTTAGGGCGGCGTCTATGGTGGGCAACTCGAGGCATCCTGCTCGACGTTCGTCGGCCGCGGAGGGAATCGGAACCGCGTTTAGGTGCCCTTGCGCACCCGCGGGGACAAGGAAAGCCAACGGGGGTTCATCTGGAAGTCCACTTATAGGAGGGCAGACTTTACCCCAGGGCCCGCCTGCAGAGGGCCTCTTCGGTTGGGCCACCGTGCTCGTGCGGGCGTCGCTTTCACGACACGAGGGTCACGACCTTCAGCACGACTTGCCAGCCTGGAGACGATTCGCGAAACGGCGCCAGCGTAGGATCGTCTCCACTTCGGGCGAGTTTCCCGGGTCGAGTCGTGCTAGACGCAGGGGCCGTGCTGGCCTGCGGAGGCATCCCGCTTTCATCCAAGCTCGCGCTCGCCTTCGGGGTGGGCGCGATGTGCCTGGCGTCGCCGGCCCGGGCCGAGCCCGCCGTCACGGAGGCCAGCCCCGCGGCTCCCGCCACCGTCGAGATCGATCGACGTCCGGCCTGGCTGGCGCGGGCCCTGCGCCCCGAGGATTGGAGCGTGAATTTCCAGGCGACCTATGTCTGGCAGATGCATCCCGCATTTGCGGCCGCCTACGACGGCCCCCACAGCCTCCTCTCCGAGCGCGAGACTGGCTACACGCTGACGGCGACCCTCTTCTTGGGACACCGACTCTGGCAGGGCGCCGAATTGTTCTTCAACCCGGAGATGATCCAAAGCGTCCCCATGTCCGACCTGCACGGTCTGGGCGGCATGAGCAACGGCGAGAACCAGAAGACGGGAGGCCCGACCGCACACGTGTACAGCGCGCGGGCTTTTCTTCGCCAGACCATCAGGCTGGGCGGCGGCGATGCGCCCGTCGAGGCCGCAGCCAATCAGTTTCCCGGCCAGGTGTCTTCGCGTCGTCTGGTCGTGACCGTCGGGCAGATGGCGCTCATCGACATCTTCGACAACAATGCCTTGGCGCACGACCCGCGCGTCCAGTTCTTCAACTGGGCCCTGATGGCGCAGGGGGCTTCGGACTACGCCGCCGATGCGCGCGGCTACACCGTGGGCTTTGCGGTCGAATACTATCGCGACGCCTGGGCCCTCCGCTTCGGCCAATTCGCGCAACCCAAGGAGTCCAACGGACTCGCGCTCGATTACCGGCTGTGGGCGCACTTCGGGGAGAATCTCGAAATCGAGCACCGGCACGCCCCCTGGGGACAGGAGGGCCGCGTGCGGGTGATGACCTTCCTCAACTACGCGAAGATGGGCGGTTTCCGCGACGCGCTTGCCTGGGCCACCGCCACCGCGGCCACGCCCGCCGTCGCCGACGTGCGCCGCGATCGAGAGAAGCTCGGCTTCGGGGTCAGCCTCGAACAGAGCCTCACCCGCGACGCCGGTTTCTTCGGCCGCTATAGCTGGAACGACGGGCGCACGGAAACCTATGCCTTCGCCGAGATCGATCGATGCCTGACCGCGGGCCTGGCCATGCGCGGGCGCCTGTGGTTTCGTCCGCGCGACAACCTCGCGGTGGCGTTCGTGCAGAATGGCCTCTCGGATCCGCACCGCGACTACCTCGCGTCCGGCGGCCTGGGGCAATTCATCGGTGACGGGCAGCTCAACTATCAGCCCGAGCGGGTGTTCGAGGCCTACTACTCCTTCCACGCTCTTGCCGGCCTATGGTTTACCCTCGACGGCCAGTACGTCATGCATCCTGGCTACAACGCCGACCGCGGCCCGGTGAAGTTCCTCGGCGTGCGCCTGCACCTGGAGATGTAGCCCCGGCCGATCCCCGAACCACTCCCGAGGACTGTGATGGTGGCCTTGTGAGAGGATATCCCTGTGGTACTTGGTTAGTTCCCATGGAGCGTCGTAGAACCTTCCACCAGCCCTGGCTGCTGGCGCTGGCGTTGGCGGCAGGCATCGCGGCCTGCGGCGACGACACGGCGGGGGCCGGCAATTGGGCTTTCCCCACGGCGATCCCGCCCGTCCCCGCGGGAACCTACCCGCAATACCGGCTCGATCCTACCCACCGGGGCCTGTCCCCACCGGGCACGAGCCTCGGCTCCGATTTGGTGCTCGCCTGGCAAACCGAGCCCCTCGCCATCGGCAACTACTCCGCCTCGAAGTCCTCTCCCGCCGTGGACGTCGATCGGGTCTATGTGGGGGTCGACGACGGGCAGCTCATCGCGCTCGATCGGTGGACCGGTGCGATCGAGTGGCGGTTTCAGACCCATCGCTACCAGCTAGAGCTGCAAACCACCGATTCGCTCCACCTCGGCATCCACGGCTCGCCGGCCTGGGACGATGCGAACGTCTACATCGGAGACTACTCCGGCTATCTGTACGCGGTGGACAAGGTCTCCGGCAACCTGGTCTGGGAGAGCCAGCTCGGCGGATCGATCGGCGCATCGCCGGTCGTGCTCGGCGCTTTCGTGTTCATCGCCGTGGAGTATCCGACACCGGACGGCAAGGTCTTCGTGATCCGCGCCGAGACCGGTGAGGTGGTCTGGTCCACCCCGAGTCTCGGTCACTACCCCCATTCCTCGGTGTCCATCGATGCAGCACGCGGCCTCCTCTTCGTGGGCGCCAACAACGGCCTTCTCTTCTGCTTCGACTACGTGCGACGGCAACAGCAGTGGGCGTACCGGACCGGCGGCGCCATCAAGTCCACGGCCGCCGTGGCAGAGGATACGGTCTACATCACCTCCTGGGACACCAAGTTGCACGGCGTGGGAATCGCCTCGGGCGAGCCGCGGCTGGAATTCGCCAGCACGGCCGCCAGCATGTCGTCTCCGAGCGTCTTCCAGGACACGGTGTACTTCGGGTCGAGTGACGGGCTGCTCTACGCCGTGGACACCCGCGACGGCCACCTCGACTGGGCTTTTCAGACCCAGGGACCGATCTTGTCGTCGCCCACCGTAATCCAGGACTCCGCGCTCATCGCCATCGGCTCGCGGGACAGGCACCTCTATCTGCTCGACCTCGCCAGCGGCGGACTCCGGCAATCGCTCGAGCTTGGAAGCGACGTCACGTCCGTGCCCGTAGCCGTGGGCGACTCTCTCTTCGTCAATGACGACGCAGGCACGGTCTACGCTTTCCGCAGCCCCGGCGCCGCGGGCCAATGAATTCTCGCCCCCACTTGCATCAAGTTTTCCGCAACCCCGCCGGCAAGAACGTAGCAATATTGCAGGCAGTGAACCGGCCCCGGATGCCTTCGCGGGTACTCCCGCTCTTCGCCCTGCCGCTCCTCGCAGGGGCTTGCGGCTCGTCGTCCCCATCAAGCGAATCAGTCCCCGATGCGCGCGGCTGCAGCGATTGGCCGAGTCGAGCCGGCGAAGTATTCGTCTCTCTCGACGGCGCGAGCCAGTTCGAGGTCGAGCCGTTCTTCGTGGCTCGTGCCGGCGACCTGGCCATCGCGTGGGAGGCGTCCGGCTGCGACGACCTGACCCGCATCGGCTACACCCGCCGGGGATCGGCGGCGGGGTTCGACAAACCGCGATACCTCGCGAGTCCAAACGGTCAAATGGCCAGCAACATCACCCTGGCGCGAGATGGGTCAGGTTCGCTCTTCGTGGCGTGGGCGTCGTGGACCCCTGGCCCCGATCCCGCGCAGCCCCACGTGCAGGCCAGCGACATTGCCATCCAGCTCGCGCGCTGGCCGGCGGGCGCCAGCGGCTTCGAGGCTCCGGTCGAGCTGAGCGAAGCCATCACCGCTTCGCTCTATGACAAGCCGTGGATGATCGTCACGGCCGACGACGGGATTGTCGTCAGCTACAGCGATCTCAGCCGTGGCGGCATCTGGGTGGCGTCGTCGGCCGACGGCGGCGCCCATTTCCAGCGGACACTCGTCGATTCGACCAAGGCGAACCTCGCGGCGTTGTGCCCGGACGGTCGCCCCGGGGGCGCGTTCGTCACCTATGTCGCAACCGGCGCCATCCGTCTCGCGCACACGGCGGACGGCGGCCTCACCTGGTCGTCCCCGGTGGCCGGGGCCGTATCCGATCCCTCCGGCAACGTTGCCTGGCAGGATCCGACGTGCATCGCGAATGGCGACGAGGTGTGGCTCTCGTACGGCCGAACGCATGACGGGACGGACGTGCCCGTGGAGCGCCTCCTCGCGATACGCGTGGCACACCTGACCCTTGGCGCGTCGAGCGTGGACTCCGACGTCATCGCCCTCGATGGCGCAAGCACCGCGTTGGCGATCGCCGACGGCGGCGGGGCCGGCGGTGACGGCGGCAGCGCGCCAGGGTTCTTGCTTTTTCCCCAGCTCGCGCAATTTGCCGATGGCAGGCTGGGACTCGCTGCCTACCGAACGGCCGGCGAAGGCACGGGCGCGGCCGATCTGGTCTACGTCGTCTCGACCGACGGTGGCCGCTCGTTCGGGAACGCGATCACACTCGCAACGGGCCTCACCCCGAGCTTGCAGCGCCACGTGCCCGATTGGCTGGGTGACTACTTTGGCTGGAGCCCAACCGCCGCGGGTCTCGGCGCCGCATTCATCGACAACTCGAGTGGTTTCTCGCACATCGTGTTCGACGAGACGGTGCCTACGGCCACTCCGTAGCCCGGCTATCCGAGCTTGCGCAAGACCTGCTCGAGCTTGCCGCGAACCTTGGCCGCCAGCGCGGTGATGGCCGGCGACGCGTGGGCGGCCATGGCCCGCACCGGATCGATGGTGGTAACCACGGCGCGGCCATCGTCGCCCTCGTAGACCGCCACGTTGCAGGGAAGCATGATGCCGATGTCGAGGTCGCTGCCCAGCGCCTCGTGGGCGAAGTGCGGATTGCAGGCCCCGAGGATCTTGTAGCGCCGGATGTCGGCGCCAATCTTCGTCTTCAGGGTTTCGCGCATGTCGATCTCGGTGATGATGCCAAAGCCCTCGCTCTTCAATATCTCGGGCAGCGCGGCCAGGGCCTCATCGTAGCTGAGCTTGGTTTCCCGTCTCATTCCCATCGAAGCCATGATCTTCCTCCAGTCCTCAGAGGCCGGCGGGGGCCACAAGGATTCACGAGATCCGCGGCGAGAATGCACGAATCCTCCCCACCCGGACTTTTTCTTGCCGCGCTGAGCGGGCGCATGGCCGGCCGTGACATTCCGACGTATGCGCCTCCTCGCTCAAGCGTGTAGACTTCGCACCAACGGAGGTTGCCATGCGCCTATTCGCAACCCTTGCCCCCCGAAGCATCCTGGGTTTGGTGGTCGGCTACACAGTCCTTGCCCTCGCGTGCGGGGAACAAGGATCGAGCAAGCCGCAATCGGGAACGGGAGGCGCGGGAACGGGCGGTGCTTTCGGCGCCGGAGGCGCAAGCACGGCGCAACCGGATGCCGCGCTCACCACTGGCACTGGCGGCACTGGAACCGGCAATACCACGCAAGGCTCCGGCGGAACGACGACAACGACCGGCTCCGACGCGGCCAAGCCGTCCACGGGGGGAGCCACCGGAACCGGCGGCCTCACGGCGAGCGGTGGCGCCGGGAGCTCGCAGCCAGGCTCGGGTGGAACGACGGCCGTGATCGGCACTGACGCGGGCCCGCCTGCCACCGGTGGCAGGCCCGGAACCGGTGGACTCACGGCGAGCGGCGGCAGATCCGGCAGCGCCGGCGCGGGCGGCGGCTCCGGGGGCAGTGGCAGCGGAGGCAGCAGCGGCTCCTCCGCACCCGTGCCCAGCGCGGGCTGCGGCAAGACTCCGCCCGCGAGCAATCGCTACACCATCGATGTCGGCGGGACCTCGCGCGAGTACATTCTCAAGGTTCCCGACGGGTATGACCCGAATCACGCCTATCGCCTCATCTTCGGTTTCCACGGCGCCAAGTACGATGACAACTGGGTGGCCACGGGCATCGCACCAGACGGCGGCACGCCCCTCTCCGGCCCGTACTTCGGCATCGAAAGCGAGTCTGCGGGCAGTGCCATCTTCGTCGCACCGCAAGCCAGCCCGACCTGGGGCTCGAGCGATCTTGCGTTCGTGGACGCCATGCTGGCGCTCTTCGAATCCCAGCTCTGCGTCGACAAGAGCCGCATCTTCTCGGTTGGCTTCAGCATGGGTGCCATCATGACCATCACCCTCGGCTGCAACCGTAGCGACGTCTTCCGCGGCATCGCGCCCATGTCGGGATCGCTGCCGAGCCCGTGCCCGACCGGCCAGCACATCGCCTACTGGGCCTCGCACGGTACCAACGACACCACCATTCCCATCGCGAACGGAGAGGCCGCCCGCGACGAGTTCGTGAAACGCAACCACTGCGGCACGCAGACCTCCGCCGCGGATGCCAACAACTGCGTGACCTACCAGGGCTGCGACCAGGGTTACCCAGTCACCTGGTGCACCTTTAGCGGCGTGCACGAGCCAGCCCCCTTTGCCGGCCCCGAGATCTGGCAGTTCATCTCGCCGCTCTAGAGCTCGCCGCGTACGCCGAGCGACCTTGCCCCGATTCGGTGGACACCCAATGAAAGCGGAACAAGCCCAGACCCGGTACAATCCTCACCATGGATGATGCCTGGCCCGAGACGGTCGACGGTGTGCCCAACCTCTCGGGCCACGAAGACACCGTGCGCGCGGTGATGCGGCGGCCACCCCTGCCGCAACATCTCGCCGGCGGCGTCGACTTCGGCCGCATCCGCGCGGGCTTCGCCTGCGCCCTGCACATGCACCAGCCCCTCATCCCGGCGGGCGGGGCGGACCTGCACACCGCGCGCATCATCAGCAACTTGCAGCACATGCTGGAGAATCCCCACGACGGCGACAACCACAACGCCGGGGTCTTCCATTGGTGCTACAAGCGCATGGGGGAGCTCATCCCGCAGCTCGTGCGCGAGGGCAAACAGCCGCGCATCATGCTCGAGTATTCGGGCACGCTGCTACACGGCCTACGCGACATGGGACTCGACGACGTGTTCGCGGCGCTGGTGCCGCTGGCGCGCGAGCCCGACTACGCCCGCTGCGTGGAATGGCTGGGCGCCCCCTGGGGACACGCGGTGGCGCCGTCGACGCCGGTCCAGGACTACCGCCTGCACGTCGAGGCCTTCCAGCAGCACTTCGCCGCGATCTTCGGCCTCGACGCCCTGGCGCGCGTGCGTGGCTTCTCGCCGTCGGAGATGGCGCTGCCCAACCAGCCCGACGTCGCCTTTGCCTTCGTCAAGACGTTGCGCGATTGCGGCTACCGCTGGGTGCTGGTGCAAGAACACAGTGTCGAGCGCGCGGAGGATGGTGGCCCCCTGCGCGACAAGCACATCCCGCATCGCCTGGTCGCCAGAAGCAGCGAAGGCGAAAGTGCCTCCATCATCGCCATCATCAAGACCCAGGGCAGCGACACCAAGCTCGTGGGGCAAATGCAGCCATACTATGAAGCCAAGTCGTTGAAATGGGAACCCTGGGAGGGTCCCCATGCCCCCCCGCGCTCTGGCTCCGCCGGGCCAAGCCCGGCTGCGCCACCGCGAACAGGCGCGACCGAGCTCGCGGGCCGACGTGTCCCCCGGCTGGTGACCCAGATCGCCGACGGCGAGAACGGCGGGGTGATGATGAATGAGTTTCCGCCGAAATTCCTGCAGGTCATGCGCGAGGCGAGTGGCTCCGAGGTGCCGCCGCTCAACGTGAGCGAGTACCTCGACTCGCTGGAATCCATCGGCATCACCGCGGCGGATTTNNTCGGGGCCGGAGAAGCTTGCCCAGGTCATCGACGAATTGAAACGCGAGGATGCGCGCTTCCACGTCGAGGGCGGCTCGTGGACCAACAACATCTCGTGGGTACGCGGTTACGACGAGGTCCTGCGCCCCATGGAGCGCGCCAGCGCCCTCTTCGCCGAAAAGTTTCTGGGCAAGACGCCGTTCAACCCCGCCCGCTATCGCGACGCCCTCTTTCACCTGCTCGCCGCCGAAACCTCATGCTACCGCTACTGGGGCAGAGGTATGTGGACCGACTACGGCCGCGAGCTCGCCGAGCGATCGATCAGAATCAGCAGCGAGGCCTGACCCCGCTGCCGGAGCAGCTATCGGTCGGGCCCGCCGCCACCCGTTGCATCTCGCTCCGTGCGTTCCCACGTCTTCTGCTTGCCCCTAACCAGCAAGGAGACGTAGAGGCCGGCCTTCCAGAGCACGTAGAAAGGAATGCGGAGAGCGGCGCCGAGGGACAGGGTTTGCCGGCCAAAGCCCAGCCAGGCCAGGCCGGCGGCCACGAGCATGAACGCGACCGAAGCGAAGGCGAGCAGCGCGGGCAGCGCGGAGGCGAGGCGCAAGCCAGCGGCCGCTCCGGCCACGGCGAGTAGCGTGAGCTCGATCATGGCCAGCAACGCGAGGGGCGGCACCAGCAGATCCAGCGCGAGTCCCAGAAGCGCGCGCCGCGGCCGTCGCAGACATGCCGCCAGCAGGCGCGGTACGTAGGACGACATGGTGGCAATTTGGCCGTGTTCCCAGCGCCGGCGCTGCCCCAGCCCGGCCTGGGCGCCGCTCGGCAACTCGCTTTCCACCCTGACCTCCGGGCAATAGCGGGGCGGCCGGCCTTGCAGGGCCAATTCCAGGCCCAGCGCCATATCCTCCACCAGGTTCTCGCGCATGGCGGGCGCGCCCTTGAGCACGGGCCACGGAAACGCCATGCCGCTGCCCATGAGCTGGCAGACCTGGGCCAGGCGGTCGAGACCCCGCGCACGCACGCGGTTGCGCACCAGGATGGCGAAGGCATTGACGTTGACCAGTCCTTTGGCGGCGGCCGGGGCGGTGAGGAGGTAGTCCGCCTGAACTGCCGTGCCCGCGGTTTGCGCGGCCTGCGCCAACCCAGCCAGACGACCTCGCACCACGTAGCAATCCGCGTCCACGAGCACGACCACCTCGGGCGGATCGGCTTGCAGATGGGCGACCCCGAAGGAGATGGCGAAGCCCTTACCCCGCTCGGTGGCGCTGTGCCGCTCGATGACCTCGGCTCCCGCCTCGCGGGCCAGCGCGGCGGTGCGGTCCTGGCAGTTGTCCGCGACGACGAGCAGCCGGTCGGCCGGGCCAAGCTCGCCGCGCAGCGCGCGCACGCTCGCCCCGATCTGCGCCTCCTCGTCGTGCGCGGGGATCAAGACGGCCAGGCGTGGTGGCCGCGGGGAAGCCGGCTCCTGCGCTGGCCGCCGCAGCAGCGCCGCGACGACCTCAAGCAAGAACACGAGCGACGGGAGCAAAGCCAAGACGGCCGCGACCGTCAGGAGGCAGGTGACCAGAAAATAGAAGAAGCTCATCACTGGCCCAGACGACTAGTCACGCTGGATCGGTCCGAGGTTGTAGCCCCGCTCGCCGGGCAGTCCCAGCTT
>PNBO01000416.1:0-3509 GCA_003136095.1 Myxococcales bacterium | reverse complement strand
GTGCAGATTGGTGCTGCTGCCGAGCAGGATCTTGCCGGACTGCTGGTTCTTGACCTGATAGACGCCGGCCTGGCGGGGCGCTTCCTTGTAGGCGCGCTTGAGCTCGGCTCGCGTTCTTTCCTGTTTCTCCATCGGTGACGACCCCTGGGCAATGCTGCGGTCCTTGCCGCGCCCCTCAGCATGGCCGGGAAAGCCGGTGGCGACAAGACCGACCGTTACCACAAATAGTCCGAGTTGACGCCAGCCCACCTTTGGCGGCTAACTTGGGCCATGTTCGCCGTCAGGCCGAAGAGCCTAGCTTGCGCCTTGCTTGCGACCGTCCTTGGCGCGGGCCTTGGCGTCCCGGTCGCGCGGGCCGCGTCGCGACCGGTGGCCTACCTGACCTGGTACGGCCAATCCTGCTTTCTGCTCGAAAGTGCGAGCGGCGCACGCATCGTCATGGACCCCATCCCGACCAACATCGGCTACCTGCCGCCCGCCGACCTGCACGCCGACGCGGTGACCATCAGCCATGAACACCCCGACCACACCAACGTCGCGCTCCTGCAAGGCAAGCCGCGCATCCTGCGCGGGTTGACCGCCGACAAGAAGGGCTGGGTCAGGATCGATGAGAAGATCAAGGACATCTCGGTCCGCACCGTGGGCGTGTACCACGACGGCAAGCGCGGTGCCGAGAGCGGGCTCGATACCGTCTTCATCTTCGAGACCGGCGGGGTGCGCATCGCCCACCTGGGCGACCTCGGGCATTCCTTGACCGACCAGCAGCTCTCGGCCATCGGCTCGGTCGATGTCGTGCTGGTGCCCGTGGGCGGCGCCGGCACCATCGACGCGCAAGAGGCTACGCATGTGGTGGACCAGATCCGGCCGCGCCTCCTGGTCATCCCCATGCACTTCAAGACCGATGCCGTGACCATCAAGGAGTTGGCCCCGGTCGACCCGTTCCTGGCCGGCCGGACCAACGTCCGCCGCGAAAAGTCGAACCGCATCGCCATCACCGGCCTACGCACCAAGCCATCCGCCGAGGTCGTGGTTCTCGAATACAAGTAGCCTGCTGCCGTCCCACCACCCGCCCCCGCCCATGCCATAATGCTCGGCTATGCAACGCCGAGGTTTTTCTGGTCTGCGCGTCCCCGCCCTTTCGCTTCTGGTTCTTGCCGCCTTCGTAGGTGGGATGATGGCCGCGCGGCCGCTCTCCGCGGGACGATTCGACCCGTACCACAAGCTCGCCATCTTCACCAAGGTACTCTCGTACATCGAGAACAACTACGTCGAGGACATCTCCGAGAGCGAGCTGATGTACGGCGCGGCCCGTGGCTTGACCGAGGTCCTCGACCCGCATTCCCGTTTCATGGATCCCGACGAGTACGAGAAGCTCAAGCAGGAAACCGAGGGTAACGCCGAAATCATCGGCATCGGCATCGACCTCGAGAAACGCAAGCGCGGCTTCGTGGTGGTCTCCCCCATCGAGGGCTCGCCGGCCTGGCGCGCGGGCATCGAGAGCGGCGACCTCATCGAGCGCATCGACGGGGTCGAGGCGGCGCCGCTCGACTGGAACGACGCCATCGCGCGCATTCAGGGGCCGGCGGGCAGCGAGGTCGTGCTGTCCATCCTCCGCCGCGGTCGCTCGCTCACGATCCACATCAAGCGCGAGAAGTTCGAGGTCAGGGCGGTCGAGTGGCGCCTGCTCGCCGAGGGCTACGGCTACATCAAGCTGCGCGTGTTCTCGTCCATCGCGGACGCCAAGGTGCTCGAAGGGCTCGAAGATCTGCAGAAACAGACCCAGAAGAGCGGCGGCATCAAGGGCATCATCCTCGACGTTCGCCACAATCCGGGGGGACTGCTCGATCAGGGCGTGAAGGTGGCCGACCGATTCTTGGCCGATGGGCTCATCGTGCGCACCGTGGGCAAGGCCGGCAAGGAGATGGACCGCCAGATGGCGCATAGCCGCGGCACCTGGCTGGGATTCCCCATGGTGGTGCTGGTCGACGGTGCCACCGCCTCGGCCGCCGAGATCCTGGCCGGCGCGCTCCAGGACCACGAGCGCGCGGTGGTGCTGGGCAGCCCCACCTTCGGCAAGGGATCGGTGCAGACCGTGATGACCATCGACGGCTGCGGGGCGAAACCCTGCGGGCTCAAGCTGACGGTTTCGCGCTACTACACGCCCAGCGGCCGGTCTATCCAAGGCCAGGGCATCATGCCCAACATCATCGTGGACGCCGCCGCCCCGCCCTCGGACAGCGGCGAGGGCGAAATGATGCGGGAGCGCAACATCGACCGCCACCTGCGCAACGAGCAAGGCGAGAAGCCGGTCGAAGTCAAGCGCCTGTCCGACTACCAGCTCCAGGTTGCGCTGGACTACCTAAAATCTTGGGCCGTGTTTTCCAAGCAATCTGTTAAAAAGGGCTAGCCTTGCGGCGTTCGTCGCGCCGCGTTGAACAAAGGAGAGCACGATGGCTTCCTGTCCAAAATGCGGACACCCGAATCTTCCCACGGCAACGACTTGCTACAAGTGTGGCACTCCCCTGGCTGCCCCCGCCCAGGCTCCGGCGCCCGTCAAGGCTCCGGTGCCCGCCCAGGCCCAGGCTCCGGTCTTCATGCCCCCTCAGGCTCCAGCCCCCGTCCANNGACGAATACGCCCGGCAGATGGCCGCGCGCGAGGCGATTCGCAGGCGCAACCGAGTGATCGTCGGCGCCGTCGTTCTCGTCGTGGTCGGTTACGTGGTCTTGCGGCAGGTGCAAGATCGCAATCGCAAGGCCGCTGCGCAGGAGAAGCTGAACTACGCCGAGAAATTCGTCGAGCTGGAAAAGCGCGAGACCGGCGCGTTCTGGAACTGCGTGATGGCCAGCGAGGTGGACATCGGCATGTTCCAGAAGGGCGAGCAGTTCCAGCAGCGCATCGAGGCTGCGTACTTCACGCAGCAGAAGACCTTCGCCGACTACCTGACCAACGAGTGCGTGCCGAAGATCGAGCGCGCGCGCCAGGCCTTCGGTGGCCTGCGCGACGCCCCGACCGAGCTGGCTGGCCCCATCGACAAATACCGCGAGACGCTGCCCAAACTGCAGGCGGGCCTGGAGGACTACGCCGAGAAGATCAAGAGGCGCGGTTCGGTCAAGGACACCGACCAGCTCATCCAGGAGCTGGGCACCGCCTGGCACACCACGCCCGACATCACCGCCGAGACCGCCGCCTACGAGAAATTCCTCTACTGCGCCATCCCCGACCTGGCCAAGAAAAAGGACGCGCAGGAGGTCCTCGAGTTCATGAGCGACGCGTGCTTCAAGAAGGACCCGGTTGCGTTCATGGATCGGGTGCGCAAGGATTGTGGGCCGCTTCTGGTCGTCGCCGACAAGGAGGCGAAGGTCGACGCGAAGTCGGTGCCAACGTGGAAGGCCTCGCACAAGCAGTTCCTCGAGGAGGAGATGCGGCAACTGCAGGCCTGGGAGAGTTGCGGCAAGAAGTCGCGCAAGGGCAAGAAGAAGGAAGATCTGGAGAATTTCCTCCTGACCGT
>PNBO01000059.1 GCA_003136095.1 Myxococcales bacterium | reverse complement strand
CTTCGACATCAGGCATGCAGGGACACGACGAAGCGGCGCGCGTCTACTCCACCACCAGCCTCACGTTCTTGAAGTCCTTTCCCCAGACCAACCAGTACACAATGACCATCGTCCCGCCGACGAAGATGTAGGCGAGCCACGCGAAGGGAGCGGTAACCAGCTACGATGCTAGATCCGCGGAGATGACAGCGAAGCCACCCGATAGCCCAGCACGAGCTGCATGCAGGACTGCTCGGAGCAGGCGCTTGAATTCGGGGGATGGTTCGGTGGTGGCCATGTGGCGGGCTGACACTACCGTCTACCAGCCGGGGCTGGCGTGGTCATGCTGGCGATGCTGGTATCGACTGCGGACGATGCACTCGATGAGGCGATAGAACCCACGCTGCTGGTCGAGTCCAAGCGGCCTTCCCGGGAGCCCGCCGGCAGGTCAGAAATGAGAGCAGGTCGCGAGGTAGCAGTTCGGGTCTCCGCCGGACTCGGCAGAGCATCGGTCCAGCGCGTCGTCCTCGACCGCCGTCATGTTGTCCAAGCCGAATCCCGAGAACGTTGCCTCGGTCACGGGGTACTGATCGCCGTAAGAGTCTTCAGCGATGCAGGTTACATTTCGAATGACAGCCCAGTTCCAATAATAGACGGGACGGAAGAACTCGGGATGCTCCCAGTGACGCCACTGGTGGCCGCCATACTTGACGACGCTGGGTTGCAGCACGCGAATCGAATGGGGACGCACCATGGGACCGTGCGGGTGTGCTCCCGGAGGGTGTGCCTGGAAACGCTCCGGCGGGGCCTGGCGGCGGGGTGGCGTGGGCCTTGCTTCACTTCGACCCTCGCTACGACCTCCGCCGCGTCCTTCCTCGCGGGCGAGCGAGTAGGTTGCGAGCGAAGTGACCACGAACGCAATTGCCAGGGATGCTTTGAGTTTCATCTGGATCTCCTTTTCAGGGCAGGCCGAGCGCCGCCGGTGCACATCTGTGCGCGGGGGGGCGAGGCTACAGCTTGCTGAGGATAACTGCGAGTGGAAGCATACGTCCGCCGGGCCTTCTCTGTCCCGAAGAAGTTCTTCCGCCCCACGGTGCGCGACGAGGGAAGGCGGCTCGCCATGCAAGCGATTTCAGGTGGAGAGGATCAGGCAGAAGTGCGGTCTTCCGATCGCGCTCAGCGCGATCGACCCACGCGGTCAAGGTGAACGAAGTCAGATACCTGGACAGAGATAGCGCCGCACCCGGCGAGATCCCTACCCCGCGCTTGTCGAGGATCCGCTCCACAATCACAGCGCATGTTCACTGGCACCGTCAGAACCCCGCGCAGATCTCGTCCAGCCGGGCGATGGCTTTCTCGTTCTTGGCGAATTCGCACGACTGTTGGCGGCGGCTTGCGAAGTATTTGCCGGTCAGGCCCGCGATCGAGGGATCTGTGGCCAGCCACACCGGCGTGTCCGCGGCCTGTTCCGGCGTCTCGTGGCCGCCGTAGCCGAGCGAGTGCGAGAGCGTGGAATGGGCGTCGCCGGGATGGCAGGCGTTGACCGTGATCTCGGCGGGCGGCCAGCGCCGGGCAAAGGCGACGGTGAGCATGCGGTCGGCCTGCTTGGACTGGCGGTACGCGGTGTCGTTGTTGTAGTCGCGTTGTTTGAACTGCAAATCGTCGAGATCGAGGTCGCCCGCCCAGTAGCTCGCGACATTCACGACGCGCGCGGGGGCCGAGGCCAGCAGCGCCTCTGCGAAGGCCCGCATCATCCACGCGTAGCCGAGCACGTTGGTCGCGAATTCCAGCTCGATGCCCTCGGGCGTTTCGCCGCGCTGGCGCGGGGCGATGGCCGCGTTGTTGACCAGGACATCGAGCCGGCCGGTGCAGCGGCCGGCGAAGGCGAAGACCTCGGCTTTTCGGGAAACGTCGACGATTTCCGTGCGCAGGCGCGCGCTCGCGACGGCCTTCTGGACTTCGCCCGCCGCCTGCCGCGCGCGCTCGGGATTGCGGCACGCCATCACCACGTCGAACCCGCGCTCGGCCAGGCCCTGGCATATGGCGCGGCCGATGGCGCCATTGGCGCCGGTCACGACTGCGACTCGTCCTTGTTCCTCCGACATGCTCTCCTCCCGATTCTCTCGGCTACTCCACCTTGACCGCGTAGTTCCGCACGATGGTCGTGCCGGTGCCGCGCATGACCTCGTCGCCCAGCTCCAGGTTGGCGATGTAGTGCTGCGGTCCCAGATAGCCGTTCTTGAGCAAAGCGTCGATGATCTGGCCGACATCGAGCGGGCCGTGCAGAACGGGCTTTTCCGCCAGCAGCGAAATGATGGTCCAGGTGTTCTGGTTGGCGCCCGAGGCATCGCCGTGGTTCTTGCTGAGGTTCACGCTGTAGGTGGTGCCCTGCACGGTCGTCTTGCCGACCTCGCTGCCGGCCGCGCCCAGACGTTCACCCGCAATCCAGATCATGATCTCGTGGCTGATGGTGTCCTTGCTCGGCGGCAGGGCCGAGACCGCCCAGAACTCGAAGGCCAGGTTGTAGCTGCCCGAGGCTTCGAGGGCGATGTCGTAGTCGACCACCAGCTTCTTCGAGCCAGCCAGGAACGGGAATCCCGAGTCGGGGGCCGCCTCGCCGTTCCACGGGCTCACGCCGGCCTGGATCTCCGGGTAGGTCGCCACGCCGCTGCTGTCCTTCCACTTCCAGGCCCAGCCAAAGATGGTCTTGCCGTTGTCGTCGTTGACGAAGATCTTCTGGCGATAGCGGCCCGTGGTCGCGCCCTTGTTCCACACGTTGTTGAGCAGGCGATAGCGCCCGTTGATCACGGTCGACGCGAAGTCCCGCTCGGACTCGAACACGGTGGCCCCGGGGATCTGCTTGAGGTCGAAGTCCGCACGGCCGCCGCCGGTCGAGCAGGCGGCGAGAAGCACGGGCAGGCCAAGGGAGAGCACGACGCGTTTCATGGTGGGCCGAGCCTATCGCACAACGGCTGCGGTGACGATCATCACTTGCCAAGCCCCGAGGGTGGGGTGAGGCCACCTGTTTCATGCCGGGCTATGGCTGCGTCGGGCCGGGCTCGACCTGTACGGTCGGTATGGACCAGACCTGCAACGACAGTCCGATCATCTCGTCGATCCGCGGCCGATGCGTCCCCAATGGGCGCTGCGTCTGTGGCAGCTTCGGCATGTCCACTACCAGCGGCAAGTGCCTGTAGCCACCGGGACCGGCGACATACGACACCAGCCTACCCGCGGGGCCTTCCTGGTGGGCGGTGGCCCTCCCGTCCGGCGGTGCACGGCCGCCGCCAAGAGGTTGCCCTCGACTTTGACGCCTGGGAGGCTGACAATAGAAGGTAGCGAGAGGGGGGTGCCAGGTTGAAACACGCTCTTTCCATTGCTGTCTTCGCTGGCCTGTTGGTTTCGGCGAATGCCTGGGCCCTTCCGCAATCCGCGGCGTGCCGTCCCGGCAACCGCGGGCAAAGCTACGCGCCCCTGGCCGCGCCGATGTGCGTGCTCTACCAGGACCCGTGGCAAGACTGCGACGAGGATCCCTGGCAACTTACCTCCGAGAAAAAGGCGCCGGACACCTTCTTGGATCCTTGGCAGGACGACGTGGATCCCTGGCAGCCCGTCTTCGCCGAGACGACGGCGACCTCGCAGGCGGACAGCACCGTCGATCCGTGGCAGCCGCTGCTCAGCCAGCTGGTGAAAGCGCCGGCCGCCGCGGCCGCACCAGATCCTGTCGAGGATCCCTGGCAGCCCGCCTTCGCGGATCCGTGGCAGGACGGACCCGACGATCCTTGGCAATTGCCGTGAGGGTCGCGCGCCACCCTGTCAGGGGTTGGTAACCGTCTGGGGGAGACGGGATCGACCTACTCAGCGCACTCGGTGCTCTTCACGCATCCTTCGTAGCAATTGCTCGTGTACGACACCACGTAGGGGCTTTCGCAGTATGGCGTGGCGATGGTGCACCCGAAAGCGACGGGAGGATTGCAGGCGGCGCGTCCGCCATCGGCACAACGGTTGAAGCGCGTGCAACAACCCGAGGCAGCGCAGCCACAGGTCATGAGATCGACGAAGACCGAATGGCAATCCGCGCGAACGTCGCATTCGGCCTGAGTCGTCACTTGCGCGCAAGTCGCGGAGCCCGATTCAGCGTTCGAGGCATCCTTTGCCGTCGAGGCAGCGTCGGCGGTCGAGCAGCCGCTGCCCGTGCATCCGGCATCGTTGACTGGACAGGGGGGACCGGCACAGACGGTGCCCGCCGGACCGCAGGTCCCAGGGTTCGGAGGGCAACCCGGACAGTAGACCTGACCGGCAGGACAAGGACCCGCATCGCCGCCGACCTCCGGGGCGGCGTCGGCCGGTGGCGGACACGCCCTCGTCGTACAAAGCCAGTAGCCACCGCCCTCGCAATAGCAGGTGTTGCAACCGTCGCCCTGTGGGCGCTGGCTGTTCAGTGGGTACCCGGGACCGCAGCCCGGATCGACATCGCCGGAGACGGGTGAGTCCGCCGAGACGAGGACATCGCTTGCTGCGTCCGGTTGGCCGCCATCTTTCACCGCGCCACCGGTCCCTGTGCCACCACTCCCGCCGAAGCCACCGCCCCCACCACCACCGAGCGCGGTGTCGTCGCCGCCAAACCCCGCGCCGCCGGCTCCGCCGGAAGCGGCACCGCCAATGCCTCCGGATCCATTGCCTCCGCCCGTGCCGGGGCGTCCGGCTGCGCCACCGGTCCCCGCCCCACCCGCATCTTGGCCGGCCGCGCCGTCACGGCCGTTCAAAAAGGTAGTCTCCGACTTGCAGGCCAACATCGTCAGGGAGCCCAGGGCAAGGTATCCAATCCATCTCATGGTTCGCATGTCGCCTAAGTGTACGCCGGCGGGAAAGTGGCTCACCCCAGCGCCCGTGAGGATGCGCACAGGTTCCGTGCCCTGGACTGCGCGCTGAACGCAGACTAGCGTGGCCGCGGCACCCGCGAGATCTGCCGGCTGGCCAAGGCCTGACAGGCCGGGTCGCACTCCGAGAATTCCAACGCGATACGAGCCTGCTCGGCGCAATAGGCGTGCATGGCCTCCTCGGGCGCGGTGCAGACCGACTTCAGATTCTGGAGGGTACGCACGAAGAGCGCATGGCGCTCGCCTTCGGGCATGTTGCGAATGGCCCTTTGTTCCGCACCCTCGCACCATACCATCAGGAACAGGACGCCGGCGAACCCAACGACGGCCGCGGGCCAGCGCGCCCATCGCCCGAGCCTGCCGTGCATGGGCTCCTCCGCCGTCGATTCAGCTTCCACGACCAATTCGAGCCGAGAGTCCATGACGTTGGAGGCTTACGCACGTCGCGTGCCACGTTCGTTCGTGGTTTTGCGCTGCCTTGCATGCGACCGCCTCGTGTGCGCCTTGCACGCTGCAATTCCTGCGAGCACGGGCCGTGCAGGCTGCAACGAGCGATGGACACAGGTCTCACCCCGCCGCGCGGGCCTTGGAGTAGACTGCCGGCGTGGAGCCACTCAACGTCCTCATCGTCGACGACGAGAAGAACATCCGGCACGCCTTGCGTGTGTGCATCGAATCCCTGGGCGGCAAAGTGGGCGAGGCCCCCTCCGCGGAGGTGGCACTGGAAACCATCACGCGGATGACCTACGACGTGGCCTTTCTCGACCTCAAGCTCGGCACCCAGAGCGGCCTCGACCTCATTCCCCGCCTTCTCGCCGAGAATCCCAACCTGACCATCGTCATGGTCACGGCCTACGCGACCATCGAAACCGCGGTCGAGGCCATGCGNNCGTGCGCGCCGCCGACCTGGAAAGCCAGCTCAGCGCGGAAACGCCCGACATCCTCCTCGCCACGGCGGCGCCCGCGGTACGTTCGGTGCTGGACATGGTGTCGCGGGCCGCGACGTCGGATGCCGCCGTGCTCTTTCGCGGGGAGAGCGGCACGGGCAAGGGCGTGCTGGCGCGCGCCCTGCACAAGCAAAGCAAGCGCCACGAGCGCCCCTTCGTCCTGGTCAACTGTCCGACCCTTTCCGAGGAGCTGCTGGCTAGCGAGCTGTTTGGTCACGCCCGTGGGGCCTTCACCGGGGCGGTCCGCGATCAGGTCGGGCGCGTCGAATCGGCCGAAGGGGGCAGCCTCTTCCTCGACGAAATCGGCGAGATGCCAGGGAACCTTCAGGCCAAGCTCTTGCGCTTCCTGCAAGAAAAGCAGTTCGAGCGCATCGGGGAAACGCGGACTCGTCAGGCCGACGTGCGCGTGGTCGCGGCCACCAACCGCGACCTCGATACGGACGTGAGGGCCGGTAAGTTCCGCGAGGATCTGCTCTACCGTTTGAATGTCGTCGAAGTAAAGGTTCCCGCGCTGCGCGAGCGGCGCGAGGATATCCTGCCCCTGGCCCGCCACTTTCTCGCGTTCTTCTCCCGCGCCTTGGGTCGTTCCCTACCCGAGCTATCCCCCGCGGCTGAACATGCTCTCGAAGACTACGCTTGGCCCGGCAACGTGCGGGAGCTGCGCAACACCATCGAGCGCGCGATGATCCTCTGGCCCTCCCCGCGCCTGGAACCGCAGGCCTTCCCCGAGCGCATCGCCGGTGCCAAGGAACGGGGCCCCCAAATCGGCGGCGACTTCAGCGTCGAGACAATCGAACGCGCGCACATCATCTCCGTCATGGCCCGGGCCTCCTCCCTCGACAGCGCCGCGACCATTCTNNTACGACGAGGGTGGTTGAATGCCGTCCGGCTCAATTCGCCGGCGCGGCGGGGTGAGCCGATACGGCCTCGGGCTGGCCAAATTGGCGGTCTAGCGCCAGATTGAGCTCGAGCACGTTGACGGTCGGTTCACCCAGGAATCCCAGGTCGCGGCCGCTGATGGTCTCTTCCAATGTCGCGGCGATGCGGGCGACAGCCACCCTGCGCGCACGCGCCACGCGCGCGACTTGCCAGCGAGCCGCGCTCGGGCTGATGTGCGGATCGAGCCCGCTTCCCGAGGCGGTTACGAGCTCGGCGGGGGCGTCGCCAGCAGCCTCGGGATTTTCCTTCCGCAAACGAGCCAGGTCGGCCGTCACCCGGTCGCGCAATTTGGCCGAGGTCGGACCGAGGTTCGATCCGCCGGACGCCAAGGGATCGTAGCCGTTGCCCGCGGCAGAAGGCCGGGTCTGGAAGTAGGCTGGGTTGGTGAAGGTTTGNNCCGTTGGCCGCGGTCGGAAAGAGAATCTGCGCCAGTCCGGTCATCCCCAAGGGATAGAGAATCCCTGTGAGTACCAGAGTTACCAGGGTTGCACGGAGAGCGATGACGAAGGTCTTCATGATTGCATTCCTCAGACGAGATGCAGCGCCTTNNAAGCCGTAGATGAGCATGGAGCGCCGGAAAAGTGCCGCGGCGCCCAGGGGTCGGTACTTGACCCCACGGAGCGCGAGCGGGATGAGCAGCACGATGATGATGGCGTTGAAGATGACCGCGGACAGGATGGCGCTCGACGGTGAGGTCAACCCCATCACGTTGAGCGGCGCGATCTCCGGGTAGGTGGCCATGAACATGGCGGGCAGGATGGCGAAGTACTTGGCNNATGGCCACGCCGACATCGGCCTGGGCTAGCGCCGGGGCATCGTTGGTCCCGTCGCCGGTCATGGCCACCAGCTTGCCCTTGGCCTGTTCGGCCTTGATGAGGCGCATCTTCGCCTCCGGGGTGGCCTCGGCGAGAAAGTCGTCGACACCCGCTTCGCGGGCGATGGCGGCTGCCGTGCGGGGATTGTCGCCCGTGATCATGACGGTGCGAATGCCCATGGCCCGGAAGCGATCGAAGCGGTCCTTGATGCCGCCCTTGACCACGTCATTGAGGCGCACGACTCCCAGGACCTTTTGCTTATCTGCGACCGCGAGCGGCGTGGCGCCTTGATCCGCGATCTTCTGCGCGATTTCCTCCAACGCGGCCGGCACCTCGCCGCCCATGGATTCCACCCAAGACTTGATGGCGTCGACGGCGCCTTTGCGGATCTTGCGACCGTCGAAGTCGCACCCGCTCATGCGGGTCAGCGCCGAGAACTTCACGAAGTGCGCGCCCAACTGTTCGACGTTGCGCCCGCGCAAGCCAAACTTCTCCTTGGCCAAGACAACAATCGACCGTCCCTCCGGCGTCTCGTCGGCAAGGCTGGCGAGTTGGGCGGCGTCGGCCAGGGCTTCGATCGTGCTGCCGCCCACCGGGATGAGCTCGGTGGCCATGCGATTGCCGAGCGTGATGGTGCCGGTTTTGTCGAGGAGCAGGGTGTCGACGTCGCCGGCCGCCTCGATGGCGCGACCACTCATGGCGATGACGTTCTTGCGGATCAGGCGATCCATGCCGGCGATGCCGATGGCGGACAGCAGGCCTCCGATGGTCGTGGGGATGAGGCACACCAAGAGCGCTACGATGACGGTCGCCGAGAGGCGGATGGAAGAATATGCCGCGAGCGGCACCAGGGTCACGCAGGCGAGCAGGAAGACGATGGTCATGCCGACGAGCAGGATGTGGAGCGCGATTTCGTTGGGTGTCTTCTGGCGGCTGGCGCCCTCGACCAGGGCGATCATCCGGTCGAGAAAGGTGTGCCCGGGATCCGAAGTAATCTTGATGACGATGCGATCCGAAAGCACCCGCGTCCCGCCGGTTACCGCCGAGCGGTCGCCACCGCTTTCGCGAATGACCGGCGCCGATTCACCCGTGATGGCCGATTCGTCCACCGAAGCGACGCCTTCGATGACCTCGCCATCGCCCGGAATCAGCTCTCCGGCGTCCACGACCACGAAATCGCCCATGCGCAGGAGATCTGCTGCGACGGCTTCCTCGGGGCCGTTGCGCGTCTTGAGGCGGCGGGCCGTAGTTTGCGTGCGCATCTTGCGCAGACTCGCGGCTTGCGCCTTGCCGCGTCCCTCGGCCACGGCTTCGGCCAGATTGGCGAACACCACCGTGAACCACAGCCACAGCGAGATACTGATGGTGAACCACAGCGGCGCCGAGTCGGGTGTGGGCGCGATGGCGTCACGCACGGCTACGAGCGTGGTCAAGATGCTGCCGATTTCGACGACGAACATCACGGGATTGCGCATGACCTTGCTTGGCGAAAGCTTGCGCAGGCTCTCTTTCGCGGCTTCCTTGAGGATCGCGCGATCGAACAGGGCAATGGCATGAGCTTGCGAGCGCATCAGAACACCTTTCCGGCATGGGCAACGAAGTGCTCGGCGATGGGACCGAGCGAAAGCGCGGGGAAGAAGGTCAACGCGCCGACGATGAGAATGACCGACACGACCAGGCCCGAGAACAAAAGGCCATGGGTGGGAAAGGTGCCGGGTCCGGCGGGCACCGGCCGTTTGCCGCGCATGGAGCCGGCCATGGCCATGACGGGGATCATCATGAAGAAACGGCCGAACAGCATGGTGATGCCCATGGAGGTATCCCACCACGGCGTGTTGGCGTTGAGCCCGGCGAAGGCCGACCCGTTGTTGCCGGCCGCGCTGGAATAGGCATAGAGGATCTCCGAGAGCCCATGCGGCCCGGCGTTGTTGAGCGAGGAAGTGCCGTAGCCGGCAACCGAGGACCAGGCGGAGAAACCCAGAATCACCAGCGGGAAGATGAGGATGTAGAGCATGGCCAGCTTCATCTCCTTGCCCTCGATCTTCTTGCCCAGGTACTCGGGGGTGCGTCCGACCATGAGGCCGGCGATGAAGACCGACAGCAGCACGAACATCAGCATGCCGAAGAGCCCCGCGCCCACACCGCCGAACACGACCTCGCCGAGCTCGATGTTGACCAGCGGGACGAGGCCGCCGATGGGATTGAAACTGTCATGCATGGCATTGACGGCCCCGCAAGAAGTGCCCGTGGTGATGGTCGCCCACAGCGCCGAATTCGCCACTCCGAAGCGGGCCTCCTTGCCTTCCATGTTGCCAAGTCCGTGGTCGAGCGGGAACGCCCCCATGACCGCGCTCGGGCTCGACTCGGACGCGTAGGCCGTCGTGATTCCGGCGAGCACGAGAATGGCCATGGCCGCCAGGATGGCCCAGCCTTGCTTTTGGTTTCCGGCCATGCGGCCGAAGGTGTAGGTCAGCGCGGCAGGGATGCAGAGGATGAGCAGCATCTCGATGAGATTGGCGAGCGGCGTCGGGTTCTCGAAGGGATGCGCGCTGTTGGCATTGAAGAAGCCACCGCCATTTGTGCCTAGTTCTTTGATGACCTCCTGCGAAGCCACGGGCCCGAGTGGAATGACCTGGGCCGCTCCTTCCAGGGTCGTGACGTGCAGGTAGGGGGCGAAATTCTGCACCACCCCTTGCGACACGAGTAGCAAGGTGAAGATCACGCTGATGGGAAGCAGCACGTAGACGATGGAGCGAATCACGTCGACCCAGAAGTTCCCCAAGCCCTTGTCATCTTTCTCGTCAGGCTTGCGCGTGAGGCCCCGCGCGAGGGCCAAGGCAACCCCAAGCCCCGCCGCCGCCGACGTGAAGTTGTGCCAGGCCAACCCCGCCATCTGGGTGAGGTAGCTCATCGTGGTCTCGCCCGAGTACGACTGCCAGTTGGTGTTGGTGGTGAAGCTGACCGCGGTATTGAAAGCCAGGTGTTCCGACGGTGGGGCGAGCTTCTCAGGATTGAATGGCAACACGTGCTGCAGGCGCTGAATGGCATAGGTGACGAGGAGTCCGAGCACGCTGAAGAGAAGCAGCGAGGCCGTGTACTGCTTCCAATCCTGCGCCGCCGGCCTCCGCAGGCCGGTCAAGCGCAGAAGGAACCTCTCCAGGACGCCGAGGGTGCGCCGGAAGGGCTGCTTCTCGCCCTCGAAGACCCGATGGAGATAGAGACCGAGGGGCTTGGTGATGACCAGGATCACCAGCAAGAAGAAAACGATTTGGAGCCAGCCGTTGATCGTCATGACCTTTCCTAGAAGCGTTCCGGTTTGAGAAGGGCGTAGACCAGGTACACGGCCAAGGCGGCGGCGAGCAGGCCTCCCAGCAAATAGTCGAGACTCATGGCGATCCCCCTAGAGCTTTTCGCACGACCGGGCGTAGAGCCAGGCGCCGGCGAAAAAGCCAACGGTGATGAGAATGAAGATCAGATCTTTCATGGTGTCGCCCATCGATACAGCATGGCGTGTGCCAGCCGCCGAGCGACGGCGAAGCGAGGTTTTCGGGCGGGATTGCCGGCGGCGGATTGCAAAGAGAAAGGAGACAAGGACCGCAGGTTGTAGATTGCACTGCANNCGCGGCCCCGAGCCGAAGACTTTCTCGAGCTCGTCCAGAAGAGCAAGCGCGGGCGCCTCAAGCTCTACATCGGTTTCGCCGCCGGCGTGGGCAAGACCTACCGCATGCTGGAAGAGGCGCACGCCCTCAAGAAGCGCGGCGTGGACGTGGTCATCGGCTTCATCGAGACGCACGGGCGCGCCGATACCGCCGCCCTCATGCAGGGGCTCGAAGCCGTCCCACTTCGGCAGGTCGAGTACCGCGGTGTCCTCATCGAGGAGATGAGCATCAATCAGGTGCTCAAGCGCAACCCCGAGGTCGCCCTGGTCGACGAGCTGGCGCACACCAATCCTCCCGGTAGCCGCAACAAGCGGCGCTACCTCGACGTGCTCGAGCTCCTGGGCGCTGGCATCAACGTCATCGGCGCCTTCAACGTGCAGCACCTGGAGAGCTTGAACGATCTGGTCGAACGGGTGACCGGCGTGGTGGTCCGAGAAACCGTGCCGGACAGCTTCCTCAAACAGGCCGATCAGGTGGTCAATCTCGACCTTTCCGTCGAGGATCTGCAAGAACGCCTGCGAGCCGGCAAGATCTATCCGATGGATCGTATCCCGTGGGCGCTGGAGCATTTCTTCAAGGAACAGAACCTGGCCCATCTGCGCGAGCTGGCCTTGCGCGAGGTCGCCGAGAGCATCGAGCGCGCCGCCATCACCCGCCCGATGCCCACCGACGGCAGCGGCGCCCATGCCGCCACGCGCAGCCGCGTGATGGTCTGTGTTTCATCGGGCTCCCCGCGCACGCCCATGCTGGTGCGCCGGGGCTCGCGCATGGCCGGCCGATTCAACACCGACTGGTTCGTGGTNNCAGCGCCATCTCTTCGCCAACATCGAAAGAGCCAAGGAGCTTGGCGCCGAGACCGTGCGTCTCAAAGGCACCGATCCGGTCGCGGCGATTCTCGAATTCGCGCGGTCGCACAACATCGGCCACATCGTGGTCGGTCGCTCGCAGCGGCCCTGGTGGAAGCAGATCTTCGGCCGCTCCATCCCGTTGCGTTTGGTGCGCGAGGCACCCCAGTTCGACCTGCACATCATTTCGCTCGAAGACGAGGTGACGGGATGACCTTCAGGAGCAAGCTCATGCTCACCATGGCGCCGCTCGTGGCCGCCCTGGCGCTGGTCGGAATCGTCTCCGGCATGGTCACCTCCGTGTTGGCTCGCCAGCCGGGCACCATCTGGAAAGACAACTACCGCAGCGTCCTCGCCGCTCAGCGCATGAAGGAGAGCGTGGAGCGGCTCTACGATTCGGTACTCTTCGATCTGCAGGGCATCAAGCCCGAGCGGCGTTCGGTCGGCGAGTACACCAAGTTGTTCGAGCGCGAGCTCCTCATAGAAGCGCAGAACATTACCGAGCCGGGCGAGGCCGAGGCGGTCGAGAAATTGCGCCAAACCTGGACGGGCTATCAGGCGGCACTCGGGCGATTTGGCGCTGAACCCGAGCCGGCCAAGCAGCGCGAGCTACTCTTCCCGCTCGTCACTCGAGCCTTCGAAGGGGTCAAGCAGGCCTCGGATGAGATTCTGAACATCAACCAGGATGCGATGGTGCTCAAGGGCCAGCGCACGGAACTACGGGCCGCGCGGTTCGAGCGCTTCCTGACGGTCGCGGTGCTGGTGGCATCGGTGCTCGGGCTCCTGGCCTCGGTCAGTCTCACCACGCGCCTGCTGCGCCCGCTCGGGGTGGTCTCGGCGGCCGTGCGCCGCTTTGGCCAGGGGGATCTGCAAGCACGTGCGCGCGTGCAGGGCGAAGACGACATTGCCCGGCTCGCGCAGGAGTTCAATACCATGGCCGATCACCTGGAGCGCTACCGGAGAAGCTCTCTCGGTGAGCTGTTGCAGGCGCAACAGGCAGCGCAGGCCGCGATCGACAGCCTCCCCGATCCGGTGCTCATGCTCGATGCCGCCGGCGCCCTGCAAGGCACGAACGAGGCCGCCCGCAAAAT
The DNA here is from genome assembly GCA_003136095.1 of Myxococcales bacterium. Lineage (GTDB taxonomy): Bacteria > Myxococcota_A > Polyangia > Fen-1088 > Fen-1088 > Fen-1118. The sequence continues at coordinate 1,842 of PNBO01000059.1, read as the reverse complement.
ACTGAGCATCGATCCCGAGGAAAGTGGCAGTTCCACTCTGGAGCACGTGGATCCCGCCGTTCGTTCCCTGCTCGACCGTTTGCGTACCCACGTTCTCGGCGGCCACGGCGCCTACAGTCCCAAGGGCTTCGAGGACTCCCTCCGCATCGCCGCGCCCGCCGGCGAGCGCATCTACCTCCCGCGCGCCACGCCTATCTACGGGGAAAGTGGCAGCATCACCGGCACCGCCCTCGTGCTTCAGGACATCACGCGTATGTTCCGCTTCGACGAGCTCAAGAACAATCTGGTCGCCACCGTGGCGCACGAATTCCGTACGCCACTGACTTCCTTGCGCATGGCCATTCACCTGTGTACGGAAGAGGCCGTCGGTCCCCTGACAACCAAGCAGGCCGACCTGCTCTTCGCCGCGCGCGAGGATTGTGAGCGGTTGCAGGCCATCGTCGACGACTTGCTCAATCTGTCGCGTCTCGAATCTGGCGGCATCGACTTGCAGCGACGCCGGGTCGAGCCACAATCGCTTGTCGACCTCGCCATCGACGTGCACAGCGCGGCCGCGGCAGCGCAACGGATAGCACTGCACTCCGAGGTCTATCCCGGCCTGCCCGAAGCCTTCGCGGATCCGGATCGCCTGCATCTCGTGTTCGCGAATTTGTTGACCAATGCGATTCGCTACTCGCCAGCGGGCAGCGAGATCGTAGTGCGCGCCCTACCCGCCACGGAAGGGGCTGGCGCCCCCCCAGAAGTTGCCAGTGGCCAAGGTTTCATACGCTTCGAGGTCAGCGACCACGGCCCTGGCATACCGGCCGAACATCAGGCGGCCCTGTTCGAAAAATTCTTCCGGGTTCCTGGCAGCCCTTCCGGCGGAGCTGGTCTCGGGCTTTTCATCGCGCGTGGGATCGTGCAGGCCCACGGTGGCCGCATTGGCGTGACCAGCGAGCCCGGCAATGGCGCGACTTTCTGGTTCACCATCCCGACCGCACCCGATCGGCCAGCGCAGGCCGCATGAGGCCTGGCGGGCCACGCTACGAACAAGGCAAGACGCGCAGGATCTTGCTCTTGTTGCCGGTGCTGGGGGCCGGGCGGGCCACGCTGCCTTTGGCGCTCCGGAAGCTAACCTCGTACCCGATGGAAAGCCCGTAGGGGAGTGTTTGCATCCGTCAGTGCGGGCTATCACACCGCCTGCGGGTTGAAAACCAACGGCACTGTCACTTGCTGGGGTGACGATACCTATGGCCGGGCAACGCCGCCGACGCGATGAAGGCGACGGCCGTCTCTTGCCGGAAATTGCTGCGCTCATCGCACTGTCCTTGGCCCAAGCCCTGGTCGCCCGCCTGCACCTGGAATGCGATGCGGTAACGGCGAAGGGCCCCCTGACGCCCTGCGCGCATTCTGGAGGGGCGCATCGCGGCAAGGGGCGCGTCGCAGCTTGACACTAGGGTGCCTTCTGCTCCAAGCTCCGGGCATGCGAACAGACAATCACGTATTGGAATCTGCGCGTCGCGCGTGTCAGATGCTGCTCGGGCCCGTCGTTCTCGCCATGATGATCGCGAGCTGCACGAGCCCGGGGAGCTCATCGGGAACCGGAGGCAGCAAAGCCTCTGGCGGTAGCGGCGGCAGCGGCGGCAGCGGCGGTTCCGGCGGCAGTGGCTCGGGCGGAACGACGGTAGGTTCCGGAGGAACCACCGGTTCTGGAGGTGTGACCTCTTCCGGCGGTACGACGGGCACCGGTGGCAGCAAGGCCACGGGCGGAACGACCAGCTCAGGGGGAACGACCTCCGCCGGCGGCACGACGAGCGCGGGCGGCAGCAAGGCCACGGGCGGAACGACCTCGGCTGGCGGAAC
>PNBO01000315.1 GCA_003136095.1 Myxococcales bacterium | reverse complement strand
CCACGCGATCAGAACCGGATGCCCACGAACGTGCGGATGACCTGGGCGGCGTTGGCGTCCTCGGGGTGGTTCCAAAGGACGTCACCGACGCTGCCATAGGGCCGGCTCAGCGCTGCCATGGGCCAGAACACGCCCCAGGTGAAACCCGCGTAGATGTTCTCGCGCAGGTTGCGGTACTGCAGGCCGAGATCCATCTCGATGCCATAGTTGACCGAGTTGCCGGGCGTCGACACCGGCACCGGCGCCAGGCTGTAGATGATGGAGCCCGAGACGCCGACCTCGCGCTCTTTCTTCGAGTCGAGGTCGAGCCAGTAGGCGATGCTCGGCTTGAAGTAGATCGCGTTGCTGACCGTGCCGAGNNTGATCGCCGGTGGCGCCGCCGGTCTCGAAGCCGATGAACAGGGAGTCGCTGTAGAGCCGAAGCTCGCTGGCCAGGACCCAGCCCGCCTGCAGGATGGTGAGCCCTTGGTCGTTGAGATTGGTGTTGTTAACGCGTAGCGGACCGGCGTTGCCCAGCTTGCCGGCGAGCATGGTGCCCTCGAATTCCAAGGTGAGGGCTTTCCAGCCGAGCTTGAACCACAGGCTGGGGATGAAGAGCAGGGCGTTGACGTTGGTGGTGAGGGATTTGCCGAGGTCGTTGGCCGACAGCGGCACGTTGGCGCTTTGGGCGCTGTTGAAATACGGCGTGCCCGAGGCCGGCGAAATGCTGTACGTTGCGTAGTCCTGGGAGCGATATACTAGCTGCGCGCCGTAGTTGACCACCACGTCTCCGGAGGCGATGCGCTCGCGCCAAGTCCGGTCGTCGTCGACCTTGGTGAGGGCGGCGGTGAACTGGGTGACGTCGTCCTTCTGGGTGAGGTCGAGGGGAAAGCCGCCGATGTTCTTCTGGCCGAGATCGGTGTAGCCCAGGTCGTAGCCTTGCGCGCCCCAGTCCAAGGAGAGGGCAAGCTGGTGGCCGTAGACCGTGGTCAGCATCATCAGCCGGTCCACCGTGGTCCCGCCCTCGCAGTCGGCGCAGTCGCCACGGTTGAAGTACATGCCGCGGCCGAAATGCCAGGGCATGCGGCCGAAGCGCAGCGAGCCGAGCTCGGTGTCGATTTCGCCCCAGGCCCGCTTGGCGAGAATGCTCGCGGCGTAGCTGTTCTGGGTGTTTGAAAGCACGTCCGCCGGCGCGGTGGCGCTGGTTTGCCCGACGCCGGTGTTCTGGTTCGGGATGTAAGGGTTCACCAGGGAGTCGGGCGTCGAGCCGAGGATGAGGTTGTCGAACACGTCGAACTGGCTGCGCACGCGCACCTGGTCGGAGATGTTGATGGTGGGCTCGATGCGCAGGCGCATGTTGGCGTTGCCCAGCGATTGGTCAGGGCATCCGATAGTGTTCGCACCAGCATTGGGAGAAGCGGTCAGGCACTGGCTCGCGGTGGGGAAAGGCGGCAGGGCCGGGACAGGCCCCGCGCCGTTGTAGCCCTGGTCCATGTTCATCTTGTGCAGCCAGTCGGTGCGCATGCGGTAGTAGCCGTCGAACTCGACCACCTTGGTGCGGCGGCGGGCCTGTTCGAGGTAGCCGCTGTCGCTCTCCTTGGCGGGAGTGGCTTTCTCCTCGGCGTCAGGGGCATTCTCCGCCGGTCCTTCTTCCTTGTCCTCGTGGGGCGCCCCCGCGCCGCCAGGGTGTCCCATGCCGGGGCCCATGCCGGGGCCCATGCCGCCCATCTGCGCCCACGCGGGAGCCGACCCGACGAGCGCGAGCGTGAAAGGCAGGCCAGTCGCCAGCCAGGGAAGCCATTTGCCTGCCTTGTCGGACATTCCTATAACCTCTATCGTTCTTGGGGTGCGCAAAACCAGTGCGCCCTTATAGCAAGAGCCTGCTGCCGCGGGAAGCTGACTTTCCCATCCCAGTTTCATCAGAAAACTAGCCTCGCCTCCGCCATGGCCGCGACGTCCGCCTGCGCGGGCCTCTAATCGTACTCGCGAGCCCAAAATTCTAATGCTGCCACCTCTCCTGCTGCTCGTCATCGAGTAGAGTAGTGGGGTGACATCTTCTTCGATTCGACGTGCGTGCGGGCAGCTCCTTTCCGTGGGATTCGACGGGACAGCGGCGCCGGCCGAGTTGCTCGGCCGCATCGCCCGTTCCGAGGTGGGCGGCGTGATGCTTTTCCGCCCCAACATCGAGAATCCCGCGCAGGTCGCGGCGCTGGTTTCCTCGCTGCGCAAGGCGAGCCCTTCCCAGGCCCAGCTCGTGGTCTCCGTCGATCAGGAAGGCGGCCGCGTGCAGCGCCTGCGCGCCCCGCTCACCGCGTGGCCGGACATGGGCTCGGTAGCCGCGGCTGGCGACGTTGCTCGCACGCGCGCGGTGGGCCTGGCCCTGGGCGGCGAGCTGGCCGCGCTCGGCATCGGCTGGAATTTCGCTCCCGTGCTCGACGTGCACACCAATCCCCAAAACCCGGTCATCGGCAACCGCGCGTTCGGCAGCCGGCCGGAGCAGGTCACCGATCATGCGTTGGCCTTCTGGCGCGGACTGCACGACGCCAAGGTACTGGGCTGCGGAAAGCACTTCCCGGGTCATGGCGACACCCAATCCGATTCGCACCTCGAGCTGCCCAGCGTGGCCCACGACGACGAGCGCCTGCATTCCATCGAGCTGGTCCCCTTCGCCGCTGCGTGCCGCGCCGGCATCGAGGCCTTGATGACTGCGCATGTCCTCTACCCGGCGTGGGACGCCGACATGCCGGCGACCCTGTCGCGGCGGATCGTCCACGACATGCTGCGCGGCGAGCTGGGCTACCTCGGCCTGCTGGTCAGCGACGATCTCGGCATGGCCGCGGTGGCCGACCACCACGCCATTGAATCCCTGGTGGTCGAGAGTCTGCTCGCCGGCGTCGATCATTTCCTGGTGCGCGAGCCGCTCGACCGGCAGGCGCGCGCCTTCGCGGCGTTGGTCACGGCGGCCGAGACGAAGGCGGCCGTCCGCGCGCGGGTCGAGGAGAGTGCCGCACGCGTGGCCCGCTTCAAGGCCGGCCTGCGCGTGCCCATGCCCGCGCCTGTCGAGGCCCTGCCGGCCTTGTTTGGGAGCAAGGAGAACCAGGCGCTCGCGGCGTCGTTTGCCCGCGTGGCCTTCCTGTCCGTTGCGGATTCCCCGGTGGCCGACGCCTGACGACGTGGACCGGGAACGTCCCTGATCTTCCTTCTGCGGTTTTCCTCGCGGTCCGCGCGCGGTCTGCTATGAACGGCGGCCGTGCAGGCCCTCATCTTCGATTGTGACGGAACCCTGGCCGACACCATGCCGGCGCACTACCAAGCCTGGGTCGAGATCCTGCGGCCGCATGGGGTGGTGTTTGCGGAGGATCGTTTTTACTCGATGGGCGGCATGCCGACCGGCAAGATTCTCGATACCCTCTTTGCCGAGGTGGGCAGGATTCCCGATGTGGTGGCGCTGACCCGCCAGAAGGAAAGTGCCTTCATCGAGAAACTGGGTGAGATCCGTCCCATCGAGAAGGTCGTGGACATCGCGCGCCGGGCGCGAGGCAGGACGCCCATGGCCGTGGCGTCGGGTGGGCACCGTCACATGGTGGAGATGACCCTGCGCCAGATCGGGATTCTCGACTGGTTTTCCGTGGTCATCGCGGCGGAAGATACCGCCCGGCACAAGCCCGAGCCGGATGTCTTCCTGGAGGCCGCGCGCCGTCTGGGTGTCGCCCCCGGCCTGTGCACGGTCTACGAGGACACCGACCTGGGCGTCGAGGCCGCGCGGCGGGCGGGCATGGGCTGGGTGGACGTGCGCAGCTTGTGAACTGGGCTCCCGCATGTCGGCGGTTGCCGACATGTCGCGTAGGAAGGCTTGCTTACGCATTTGTGAATGGGCGAACCGCCGTGCTAAACCCAATGGGTTCTGGTTGGAGTCGTGTCTTTCCGTCAGGAATCACGCCAGGTCAGCGGGGGCGAGTGAGTTTCACCAGAGGAGGACACCCGATGCGAGCTGAGAAATATTTCGGCTGCCTGGCGGCGGCGACGCTGGCGATGCTGGCCAGCGCGGCTTGCGCGCCTATCGTGCGCCGGGATATCTCGTCAGCCGGCGGGGGGGCATCCGGTGGCGGAGGTGGTGATCCTTCCGGCGGCGTGACGGGCACGGGCGGCGGCGACCCTTCCGGCGGCGTGACGGGCACGGGCGGCGGCGATCCTTCCGGTGGCGTGACGGGCACCGGAGGCGCGACCGACACGGGAGGTGTTACCGACACGGGCGGGGTGACGGGCACAGGTGGTGTGACGGGCACGGGCGGGGTGACCACCACGGGCACCACCACCGGTGTGGGTGGGCTGGGTGGCACCACGAGCACCGTTTGCGGCGTGAACACGAGCTACGGCTGGGCCTCCACGCCATCCCTGATGGACCCCGTATCCGACGGCAGCCACAGCCTGGTCGGGATCAAGGCCCCGTCCCTGGTCTTCTACAACAGCAAGTATCACGTCTTCGCGACGGTGCTGAACACGGCCGGCACCCCGACCATCGAGCACATCCAGTTCGCCGACTGGCCCAACGCGACCTCGGCCACCGTCGAGTATCTGGACAACACCAAGGCTTTTGGCAGCGGGCGGTCGCAGCCGCAGATTTTCTACTTCAACGCCAAGAAGACCTGGTATCTGATTTCCCAGGGACCGGCACCTGCGTACTCGACCAACGCCGATCTCGGCATGACCGCGAACTGGACCGCGCCGACGAACTTCTACGCCAGCACGCCGACCATCGTCACCCAGAACGCGGGCTCGGGGGGCATCGGCTGGACCGACTTCTGGATCATCTGCGACGCCACCAACTGCTTCATGTTCTTCACCAACCAGAAGGGATATCTTTTCCGCAGCCAGACCTCGGCCGCGAATTTCCCCAGCGGGTTCGGCGATCCGGTTGTCGTGATGCAGAGCTCGTACCTGGTGCAGGGTGGACGCATCTACAAGGTCAGCGGCGGCAGCATCGCCTATCTCATGCTCATCGAAGGCACGGGCAGCGGTGGCGCCTACATCGGGGCCTGGAGCGCCACCGCCCTCGACGGCAAGTGGACGGCGCTCGCGGAGACCGAGGCGAACCCCTTCGCCCACGCCACCAGCACCGCCAGCGGTTCCGGCGGCAACATCACGTTCGCCGGCACCGTGTGGACCTGGGACGTGGGCCACGGCGAGCTGGTGCGCAGCACCTACGACGAAACCATGACCGTCGACAACTGCAACATGCGCTACCTGTACGCGGGCAAGGATCACTTCGCCGCCGCCAAGGCCGAGCCCTACCCGTGGAAGCTCGGCCTGCTCGTGCGCAGCAAGTAGCTGGTTTCCTACTTCGGCAGCAGGTCGGCAATGGTGGTGTTGCCGATGCGCGCCTTGCGCGCTTCTTCCAGGTCGGCAATCAAGGCCGCCAGCTCCGGCGCGGTGTTGCCTTGCGCCGCCTCCAGGTCGGTGGAGCGGAATGCGGCCAGCACCTCGTCGAGGGAAATGCGGTTGGCGGGACGGCCGGGGATGAAGCCTTCCCGGTCACCGGCGACCTGGGCCAGCAGCCCGCGCGCCCGTAACCGCCCCGTGACGCGATCGATGACGTCGACGGACACGCCGAAATCGCGGCTCAAGGTGGCCCGGTCGACGCCGCGGCCGCCCTTTTCGTAGTTGGCGGCCACCGCGGACAGCAGCTGTGCCGCAACCAGGCCGTTGATGGGCTCGTCGTCGCTGCGCCGGCGCTCCTCGGCTTCGAGCAGCCTCAGGTTCTGGATGGCGTTGGCGATCTCGGCGCCCATCAGGACCAGCCACCAGGAAATGTAGATCCACAGCAGCAGGAGCGGGATGAGGGCAAGGGGTCCGTAGACGCCGCCGTAGCTGGTCAGAAGCGCGCGCTTGGCGAAGTGGACGAACCCCCACTTCAAGCCCTCGAGCGCGAAGCCGGTGGTCAGGGCTCCGGCCAGGGCGGCGTACCAACGTACGCGGATGTTGGGCAGCAGCCAGTTGATGAGGAAGAGGCCGACAAACTGGATGAGCAGCGGGCCGAAGAAGCGCGCGGCGCCTCCGCTGCCGATGAGCTTGCCCGACCAGTAGAGATAGGCGCCCGCGAGCACCGGCACGAGGGTGACGAGGGGATAGAAGATCATGAACTTGCGCATCAGGGTGCGCCGCGTGGCCACGCGCCAGATGGTGTTGAACGTCTCCTCGATGGTGAAGAAGAGGTAGAAGGTGGTGGCCACGGCGAAGATGAGGCCGATGGCGCCGGTCGCGCCCGTCGCCACCTTGTCCGAGAAGGCTTGCAGGTGATCGACGACGCCTTGCATGTCCGGGAGGATCTGGGTCGAAAGGAAGTCGACGAGGTGCGACTCGACATCCAGGCTGCGCGTCTGGCGCAGCCCCGCGAAGACCAGGGCCAGGAGCGGTACCAGCGACAGGGTCGTCTGGTAGGTCAGGGCCGCGGCCTGCTGCGGGCAGCGATCGGTCAGCCACTGCTTGAGGATGCGGACGCCGAGCCGGCTGACGTAGACCCCGGCGCGCGCACGGCGCGAAATGACCTTGGCCATCTCGCCCGAGGGCATGGCGCCCTCGAGGACGGTCTTGATCTGGTAGAGCGTCCGCCGCATCTTCCCGCCAGTTCACCACAGGCCCCGCGAAAAGCCCAGATCTGGCGCCGGGAGCGGCGAGTGCCCCTCACCCACCTCGCTCGCGCTCGGCGGCCTCTCTCAAAGGGGAGACTCGGTCAAAAGAGCATTGCGCCGTTGAGCCCGACCACTTTCAGGGATGAAAAACCACTCGGGACGTCGCCGCAGACATCGTTCAGGCAATAGCTGGAGGGGCTGTGGATGCTGACGCTCAGCAAGCCACCGAAGGCGATACGCCCGACCCAGAAGAAGGCGCCGGCGTTGAGCCCGTAGAGGAAGCCGCTTTCGCTGTAGGTGTCATCCGGGCTCCCGTCGTTGTAGCTGATGGTCACCGGCATGTCGTACCACCCGAGCCGGGGCCCGACGACGAAATCGACTTGCGGCAGAGCGAAATGGAAAAGCGGGCTGAAGGTAAACCCTACCAACCCCCCGCTGGCGCTAGATCCCGTGCCTGGCGAGCTAAGGTTCAACACGTCGATGCTCAGCTCACCGTTGAGCGAGACGAACGGGCCAACGTAGAACCCGAACAGGCCACCTAGGCGAAGGCTGGTGTCCATGCCCGTGGCGGCATCGCCGGTCGGGATGCTCAGGCCAAGGTAGGGCAGAAAGAGAAAGCCACGGTGGTGGACGATTTCGGGCGGCGGTGCATAGGCCGGCGGCGGCGCGTAGCCCGGTTGCGGCGGGTAGTAGCCCGGCTGCTGGTACTGCTGCGGCTGCTGGTACGGTTGCGGTTGCTGGTACTGCTGGGGATACTGCTGCGGCTGCTGGTATGGCTGGGGTTGCTGGTACGGCTGGGGCTGCTGGTACTGCTCCGGTTGCTGGTACGGCTGGGGCTGCTGATACGGCTGCGGCTGCTGGGGCTGCGGGTATTGCTGGGGTTGCTGGTACTGCTGCGGGTACTGCTGGTAGCCAGGCTGGGCGGGATACTGCTCGGGCGCGGCCTGCGCGCTCGCGGCTCGTGGCGCCAGCGAACCCATCAGCAGAACACCCAAGGACAAGGCAAACGGTCGAACCAGTGCGCGCATTGTAACCTCCAGGATTGGTCTACCTTTGTATCACGGATCGCGCATTCTCGCTCGACAGCGCGGCCTTCCACGCCGCAAAACCGCCGCCCGCGCGCGCCGCCCGCACGGTGGCGAGGCCTTCGGCGGCGCCACCCTGAGCCAGGCGGTATTCGATCCACGCCCACTTGGGCGAGTCGCCGCCAACCTTGACGCGCCCGCGCATGCCGGTGCGCAGGCGGGCGAGCCTCGCTTCCAGGCTCGCGATGTCCGCGAAGGGCGCGCCGTCGAGCGGCGTGTTCCGCTTGGCCACGAAGGAGGCGACGGCGAGCACCAGCCGGGGCGCGATGGCGGCCAGCTCGATGGCGAAGCGGACGAGCTCGTCCACGTCGGCCATGGTTTCCCCGGGCAGGCCCAACATCGTGTAGAGCTTCATCCCGGCCATGCCGTGCGCTTGGCACAGCCGTGCCGCATGGAGCAGATTCTCCTCGCTGGTGCCGCGCTGGATCTGGTCACGCAGCCGCTGGGACGCCCCGTCGGCGGCCGTGGTCAGCGTGCGATAGCCGCCGGCCGCGAGCAGAGAGACCAGCTCGTCGTCCAGTCGATCGGCGCGCAGGCTGGAAACGCCGACGCCACGGCCCGAGTCGACGAGGGCGGACAGGATCTCGGGTAGGCGAGGGTGGTCGGTGACCGCGGCCCCCACCAGCCCCACGCGCCGGGCGTAGTCCGGGATTCTGGCCAGGACCTGCTCTGGCGTGGCCTTACGCATGCCACCGTTGGTCGACCGGCGCATCACGCAGTAGGTGCAGGTGCGGCTGCACCCGCGCGCCGCCTCGATCAAGAACATGTTCGCCAGCTCCGTGTGGGGCGTGACGATCTGGGAATGGGCCGGCAGGCGCGCGTTGCTGGCGGCAAGGACGGGAGGCGGCCGTTCGCCGTGGAGCGCGGGCACGAAGAAGCCGGCGGTGACCGCCAGGGTTTCGAGGAGAGCGCGCTTGTCAGGGCTGGCGCGAAACGCCTGCACCAGAGCTGCCACGGCCTCCTCGGCTTCACCCATCACAATCACGTCGGCCAGGGGCGCGGCCGGCACCGGATTGGAGAAGGTGAGCGGCCCCCCCACCACGACCAAGGGCCAGCGCCGGTCATGCACGTCCCGCTCCGTGGCCAGCGCGGGGATGCCGGCCAGGTCGAGGCAATGCACCAGGCCCACGATCTCTAGCTCGTAGGCCAGCGAGAAGGCGACGATGGGAAAATCGGCGATGGGGCGATTCGATTCGTACGTGCACAGGATCTCGCGCGCCGCGGCCGCCGCGGGGACGTCGTCGGGGAGGAAGGCGCGCTCGGCGGCTACCGCGGGCAGGGCGTTGAGCTCGCGGTAGATGGTCTGGAACCCCAGCGAGGACATGCCCACGTGATAGGGGCTCGGGTAGACGAGCGCGACGGGCAGCTCGGCCTGCGCGAAGATCGTGCCTTGTTCGGCGGCGAGACGCGCCTCGCGCAGTTCGCGGAACGACGTCACTTGCCCGGCTCGATGAGGTTGCCGTCGAGGTCGCGGCGCTCGACCTCGGCGAGCTTTTTGAGGGACGACTCGGTGCTGGCGCGATCCCCGACCACGACGATGAGAAAATTGTCCGGCCGCAGGTACTTCACCGCCGTCTTCTTGACGTCATCCCGGTTCACGGCGGCGATCTTGGTCACGAACCCGTCGAGCTCCGTCGGAGGCAGGGCGTAGACCGCGAGCGCCGCCATCTGCGCGGCGAGCTGCGCGGCGGTGGCGAAGCGCGCGGGAAAGGCACCGATGATCTCGTCCTTGGTCTCGGCCAGCTCCTTGTCGGTCACGCCGTCCTGGCGCAGCCTTGCGATTTCCTTGTCGATCTCCGCCACGGCATCCGCCGTGTGCGCGGCCACGAACTCGCCGCCCACGGTCCACGGGCCGGGCGCACGCCGGGCGTCGAACTGCGAGGTCACGCCATAGGTCCAGCCCTTGGTCTCGCGCAGGTTCATGGTCAGTCGCTTGAAGACGCCGCCCAGGAGGTTATTGGTCACCAGGGCGCGGTAGTAGTCGGGGCTCTTGCGTTCGATGGCCGGCAGGCCCATGCGGATGGACGACTGTGGCGCGCCTGGCTTGTCGACGAGGACGATGCGCGGCTTGTCGGGGGCATTGACCTTGGACAATTTGACTGGCGGCACCTTCTTGGGCTTCCAACTCAGAAGCAGCGGCTCGAGCTTGGCGTGGATCTCCTTCTCGGTGATGTCGCCGGACACCACCAGCAAGGCGTTGTTCGGCGCGTAGTAGGTGTCGTAGAAGCGCTTGACGTCGGCGCGAGCGATTTTCCTGAGTGACGCCTCGGTGCCCTGGTCGGGCCAGCCGAAGGGGTGCGCGTCGCCCCACAGGGCGCGGCCAAAGACCTGGCCAGCGACTATGGGCGGGGAATCCTTGCGCTGGGCCAGGGCGGAAACCAGGTTGTCGGTCACGCGGGCAAGCTCGTCCTCGGCGAAGACGGGATTGAGCAGGACATCGGCCCATACCGGCAGGGCGCGGCCCAGGTTCTCCGCCAGCGTCGCGAGCGAAACCGCGGAGGCGTCCCACGCGGCGTAGGTCGTCAGGGTGGCGCCGAGCTGCGCGACCTCGTTGGCGATCTCCGTCGCCGTGCGCTTCTTGGTGCCCTCGTCGAGCATATTCGCCGTCAGGCTGGCGAGCCCGGCCTTGTCCTTGGCGTTGGCGCTGTTGCCGGTCTTCACGACCAGGTCCACGGAAACGAGCGGCAGCTTGTGCGACTCGGCAAGGATGACGGGCAGCCCATTGCGCAGGCGCAGGCGCTTGACCGCCGGCACCTTGAAGGCGTGCTTTACTCCCGGGGCCGGCAGCTTGGCGCGGAAGGCGGCATCGGGGGTGGTGCGCGCGGCGACCTTCACCGGCGGGGGCGCGGCGGCGGCTGGCGCGGGCTTGGCCGCGCCCTCTGGCTTGAGCAGGCGGCCCATGATGGGCGCCTGCGGATTGGGCTCGACGCTGGTGACCACGCGGGCGTTCTTGGCCAGGATCTTCTGCGCCCAGGCTTGCAGGCCTACCGGCGTCGCCTGCTCGTAGCGATCGAGATCGCGGCGCAGGTATGCCGGGTCGCCGGCGAAGACATCGTAGTAGAGCAAGCGCGTGGCAAGACCGGACAGAGGCTCCATGCCGCGCAGCAGATCGGTCTTGATCTGATTTCTCGCTCGTTCGATCTCCTCGACCGTGGGGGGCGCGCTGCGCAGCTTGTCCAGCTCCTCGTCGACGACTTTCTCGATCTCGGCCAGGGTGTGGCCCTGCATGGCGGTGTACGCAATCTCGAACGCGCCGCCGAGCACACGGCTGCCGTGGTGCACGGTCACCGATTGCGCGATCTTGAGCTCGTAGACCAGGCGCTGGAAGAGACGCGAGCTCTTGCCCTCGCCGAGGAGGTTGGCCAGCAGGTCCAGCTCGGCGTCGCCCGGCGCGAACACCGGCACCGTGTTCCACAGCATCCGGCCGCGCGGCAAGTTGATCTTGGCTTCCATGGCCAGCCGTCGCTCGGCCGTTGCCGGCGGCAGCGCGGGCGTGACGATGCGCTCGATGGGCGTCCCGGCGGTGATGGGGCCGAAGTACTTCTCGACCAGGCCCTTGGTGACCCCGGTGTCGATGTCGCCCGCGATGAGCAGCACCGCGTTGCCGGGCGCGTAGTAGCGGTTGAAGAAGTCCTTGAGATCGGCCTCACTGGCCCCGTCGAGATCCTCCATCGCGCCGATCACCTCATGGCGGTAGGGGTGGCCGGCCGGGAAAAGGGCTTCGAGCTCCAGGCGCGCGGCCGCGCCCAGCGGTACGTTCTCGACGCGCTGGCGACGCTCGTTCTTCACCACGTCGCGTTGGTTGACGAACGAGTCGTGGAATGATGCGCGTGCGGAGCCTGCCGGCTTTGCCGGCAGCGAAGCGTCGCGGGAGGGAATGGGAGGGGGAAGGGTGGGGGCCCCCACCCTTCCCCACCCATCCTGACGTTCTAGCAGGAAGCCCATGCGCGAGCTTTCCAGCCACAGGCCGAGCTCGAGTTGGGAAGCGGGCAAGGTCTCGAAGTAGTTCGTGCGATCCGTGCTCGTCGAGCCGTTGCGTGCCGAGGCCCCAGCCTGCCCAAGGTACTTGAAATACGCGTCCTCCGGGATGTGCTTCGACCCCTGGAACATCATGTGCTCGAAGAGGTGCGCGAACCCGGTCTTACCCGCGGCTTCGTCCTTCGAGCCGACCTTGTACCAGATCTCGACATGGGCGATGGGCACGCGGTGGTCGGCGTGGAGGATCACGTCCAGCCCGTTGCCCAGGCGGTAGCGTTCGAAGGCGATGTCGGGCACCGCGGCGGTGGCTGGCTGGCCGAGGAGGAGGCAAATTGCCGCGGCGGCGATCCATGACACACACAAGCGAAAACGCATGACCGGCAGTCTAGCCTATTGTTCCGGCCTATCGGCCTGTTTGGGAACCCTGGGAGGGTTAGCTCTGCACTCGGCACCCACCCCCCGCCCTGCCTCCCCCGCGCTTCGCGCGGCCTCGCCAGCCCTCCCGCGATGGTTCGCTGCCGGCGAAGCCAGCGAAGCGTAGGCTACCCACGCGCCAGGCCGAGGCGCCATGTAGGGCGATTTTGCGGGCGTTTTGACCCTCGAATTCGGACTAGGGCGCTCATGCTTGACGATTGGCTTCCCCATAGACTAGGTTGCGCGCCAAATCAGAAGGAGACTCATGAAACCGCTACGCTACTTGCTCGGTGCATTGGGCGGCGCATTAACCTTGCTGCTGTCCGCTTCTTCGGCCTTGGCATCTGAGACCGATCTCATCCTGCCAGATCTCTCGTCGGTTCTGTTCCATCGCGTTCCCGGGAACAGGCTGCTCATCGTCGGCCTTCTCATCTGCGCCCTCGGCATGTTGTTCGGCCTGGTCATCTACAAGCAGCTCAAGAATCTCCCGGTCCACAAGTCGATGCGGGAGGTGTCCGAGCTCATCTACGAAACCTGCAAGACCTATCTCTTCACGCAGGGCAAGTTTATCCTGATGCTGGAGATCTTCATCGGCACCATCATCGTGCTCTACTTCGGCGTCCTCCAGCACATGGCGGCCGTGCGCGTGCTGGTCATCCTGCTCTTCAGCCTGGTCGGCATCGGCGGCAGCTACTTCGTGGCGTGGTTCGGCATTCGTGTCAACACCTTCGCCAACTCGCGCACCGCCTTCGCCAGCTTGAAGGGCAAGCCGTACAACGTCTACGCGATTCCGCTGCGTGCCGGCATGAGCATCGGCATGCTCCTCATCTCGGTCGAGCTCATCATCATGCTTTGCATCCTGCTCTTCATCCCGGTCGATTGGGCTGGTCCCTGTTTCATCGGCTTCGCCATCGGCGAGTCGCTGGGCGCCGCGGCCCTGCGTATCGCGGGCGGCATCTTCAGCAAGATCGCTGACATCGGCTCCGACCTGA
>PNBO01000243.1:13955-22075 GCA_003136095.1 Myxococcales bacterium | reverse complement strand
CCCGCGCCCGGCGGGCCGACGAACAAGATGTTGTGACCGCCGGCCGCTGCGATCTCGAGCGCCCGGCGGGCGACTTCCTGCCCGCGTATGTCGGCCAGATCCGCGCTGGTCGAAGGGAGAAACGGCGGCGGGGCCACCGGCTCGAACCGCGTGCCTTGGTCCTGCAGGGCTTCGACGACCTCGCCCAGGTGCCCGACCGGGACGATGGCGCAGTCGCCGCCGACCACGGCGGCCTCGGGCGCGTTTTCCCGCGGGACGAAGAGGCGCGCGATGGCGCGCGCACGAGCGTAGGCGGCCACGGGCAGCACGCCGCGCACCGGCCGCACCCGGCCGTCCAGGGCCAACTCGCCCACGAACATCGAGTTGTCGTGCAGCTCGGGCGGGATGGCCCCAGCCGCGGTCAGGATGCCGATGGCGATGGGCACGTCGAAGGCTGCGCCGTCCTTGCGAAGGTCCGCGGGCGCGAGGTTGACCGTGATGCGGCGAAGGGGGTACTTGAAACCGCTGTTCTCGATGGCGCCGCGGATACGCACGCGGCCCTCCTTCACGCCGGCGTCGGGCAGGCCCACGATGTGACAGCCGGGCAATCCATTGGCCACGTCCACCTCGACGTGGATGGGGGCGGCGTCGATGCCGACAACGGTCGCAGAAAGCACCTGGGTGAGCACGAGCCCGGGTAAAGCGAGAACGGTGCCAAGGCGTGGCTCAGCGTTTTTCGCGAGTTTCTCGCCACGACGCTAAGGCGAGTCCGAAAACCGCGCGGCTTTCGTCCGAGCCTCGGCCACCGTCCGGCTTGCCGGCCTACTTGTCGCTCGACCAGACGACGATGTCAGGCTCGCGCGTCGGCTGGCAGCGTAGGCCCCACAGCGCTGCGGCGAGCTCCAGGGTTCGCCGCGCGAAGAAGTTGATGTGGGTCGCGTCGCGGGCGTACCACCAGGATGGAACCTCGGCGACCGAGGGATAGCACTGCGTGCGCACCACGATGCTGCCGCCCGGGCGCAAGCATTCGGCCAGCCGAGCTAGCTCGGCGCGCAGCTCGTGCAGGTGCTCGATGACCTCGCACAGGACAATCGCGTCGTACTTCTCGCGCAAAACATCCGGCCCGATGCCGTACAAGGGGTCGTAGGCATTGCACGTTCGCGCCCGCTTGCGCAGCAGGCCCGCGAGCACCTGATTCTCGCCGCTGCCGAAATCGAGGACACGCCCCCCTGGGCCGACCCGTCCTTCCACCACGTCCGCGACCTGGCCGAGGAATTTCACGTAGCCCTCGTTCGAGGCGACGTTGTCGTGGTGGGCGTAGCGGGCGCGCTCTTCGTCGACGGTCACCCAATAAGCCTCGGGCACGAACACAAGGCCGCAGTCGCGACAGTGCACAAACGCGCGGCGCTGGCTGGTTCCCGCCGATTCGCACGCATCCGCAAGACAAAGGCGACAGAGATCCGGATTTTTCACCACAGAGAGCGCTGAGAGCACAGAGACCGGAAAGGAAGGGTTTCCGGATCCGGAGTCCAAGCCCATTCTTCCGCTCCGTCCTCTGCGCCCTCTGCGCTCTCTGTGGTGAAAAAAAGCACTCTACCGCTGCACGCGGGCGCCGCCGCCTTTGGCCAACCTCTCGACCTCGGCCAGCGTGGCCATCGAGGTATCCCCCGGGGTGGTCATGGACAGCGCGCCGTGGGCCGCGCCGAGATCCACCGCCCGCTGCGCGCCGGCGCCGCTCAGAAAGCCGTAGATGAGGCCGCTCGCGAAGCTGTCGCCGCCGCCCACGCGGTCGAGGATCTCGAGGTCGGCGTACTTGTGGCTTTCGAAGAACATGCCGTTCGTCCAGCAGATGGCGCCCCAGTCGTTGCGCGTGGCGGTCTTGGCCGCGCGCAGGGTGGTGGCCACGACCTTGAAGTTCGGGTAGGCGGCGACCGCGGCGGCGATCATCTTCTTGAACGCTGCCACATCGATGTGCAGCAGATCCTCGTCCGCGCCCTCGACGGCAAGCCCCAAGCAGGCGGTGAAGTCCTCTTCGTTGCCCAGCATGACGTCGACCGAGCGGGCGATCTCCTGGTTTACCGCCTGCGCGCGCGCCTTGCCGCCGATGCTTGTCCACAGGCTCGGCCGGTAGTTGAGATCGTAGGACACGACCACGCCGTGCTGCTTGGCCTTCTGCACGGCCTCGAGGACGAGGGCCCCCGTGCTGTCGCTGAGCGCGGCGAAGATGCCGCCGGTGTGCAACCAGCGCACGCCCTGCTTGCCGAAGATCTCGTCCCAGTCGAAGGCCCCGGGCGAAAGCTGGCTGGCCGCGCTCCAGCCGCGATCCGAGACGCCGACGGCCCCCCGCACGGAGAATCCGCGCTCGGTGAAGTTCAGCCCATTGCGCGCGGCGCGGCCCACGCCGTCGAAGGGCGCCCAGCGAACGAAGCGCGTGTCCACGCCCCCTTGCAGGACGAAGTCCTCGAGCAGGCGGCCGATGTCGTTGTCCACGAAGGCCGTGCATACAGCGGTGCGCAGGCCGAAGCAGCGGCGCAGGCCGCGCGCGACGTTGTACTCGCCCCCGCCTTCCCACACCTGGAACTGGCGGGCGGTGCGGATGCGTCCGGCGCCGGGATCGAGACGCAGCATGATCTCGCCGAGCGAGATCTGGTCGAAGGTACAAGCGGAGGCTGATTGGATAGCGAAGTCGGCCATGGTGGCCGGCATTATCGCAAATCAGCCGGCTGCCGCGGGCGCGTTCTTTGCCTTCTTGTTCTTGGGCTTCCACTCCGGCGATTCGGCGACCGCCATGCCGACCAGGCGCAGGCCCTCGAGGAGCTGCTTGGTGGTCATGCGCACGATGTGGCCGTCGACGTTGCCCACGTCGGGATAGCCGCGCTCATCGGCTTGCACGGTGCCCCACGAGGAGAACAGGCGTCCCCATTCACCCTCGAGGATCGGCTTCATGCGCTTTTCCGCGTAGCGCGGGTACCAGAACATGTCGTGGTAGGCCACGCTGGCCACGTAGGCCCAGGGCGCCAGCCACGTCTTGAGCGACCACTCGACCGGCTTCTTGAGCGGCCCCCAGTAGATGCGGTGCTGGTTCTTCGAGGCGAAGGTCATGTTCTTGAACGGCCCTTCGAAGTTCCAGTTTTCGCTGGCGGCGTCGAGATCACCCACCAGCTCGATGTCGCGCACGTCGCCGCAGCCCAGCCCCTGCTCGTGCGCGAGGCGGATGAACTTGATGTCCTTGAGCGGATCGAAACCCATCAACTTGGCCGCCATGGCGTCGATGGCGACCTGGTCGGCCGAAGCCAGCAGGATGTTCTTCTCGTATGGGATCATGCAGCGCGGGCCCGGACCGTCGCCCGCGAAGGTGCCGTCCATCACCGCGAAGACGCCGCGGTGAATCTTCTTCTGGATCATGAGCAGGTCCACGAGGGTTTCGTGGATCACCGGGTGGGTCCAGTGGCGATGCTCGTTGAGCAGACCGCCGAAGGCGTTCTTCATCGCCCCCGTGGTGGTGGTGAAGACGTGCGTCTTGATGGTCGGCAGGTGGACGATGTTCTCGCCGATGAAACGCTTGGGGATGGCGAAGCCCTTGGGATAGACCTGGTTGAGGCAGAGGAATTTCTGCGTCAGGTCGCCGACGGCGTCGCGCACGTCGATCCATTCCTCGCCCTCGTAGAGGTGCACGTTGCGTAGGCCGTGCGCCCGCACGACGTCGATCTGCTTGTTCTCGCGCTCGCCCAGATGCGCGTCGATGACCACGGTGCGGTTGTGGCACGCGTGGATCAAGTCGCGCGAGTAGCCGTCCTTGAGCATCGCCTTGATCACGCCGTCGAGCTGCCACGGCGTGGTCGAGGCGCCGGGGAAGAAGAAGTGCCACGAGATGTTGATCTTGAGGCCGGTGTCGGCGTCCTTGGCGATGACGTCCTGATAGCCGGCCAGGTTCATCAGGCGGTGATAGTCTTCCAGCACCGTGGCCGGACGTGTGCGCAAGATCGCTACTTTCGCTTTGGGCATACCCGGACTATAGCGCGCTCCGGGCCGACGGCCCGTCGCGAAAGTTAGCGGGCGAGCGCGTGGCGCCGGATCAGTTTAGCCGGAGCGCCGGCGCCGCCGGGTCACGAGAGTGAGCATGCCCAGCAGGAGTGCCGCGGCGAACCCGTCCAGGTTGCGGAAGGTCCCGCTGCCTAGGCCGAGACGGCACGAGCAACCCTTGGTCCCAGTGCCAGTCCGCGTGTCGGTGGTGCCAGCAGCCGTCGTGCCACCCGAACCCTGCGCGCCGCCCGAGCCTTGCGCGCCGCCCGAGCCCTGTCCGCCGCCGCTGCCCACTGCGCCACCGGAGCCCTGCGCGCCGCCCCTACCTTTCGCACCACCGGAACCCTGCGCGCCACCGCTGCCCACCGCCCCGCCGGTTCCGGTTGGGGTGGTCGTGGTTGCGCCGCCCGTGCCCGCAGCGCCACCCGCGCCTGTGGCGCCGCCGCTTCCGGTCGAGCCGCCCGCGCCCTCGCAGTACTCGGAGGCGCCGATGTCGACGCCCGCGCCACACGGCACTTGGTGCTTGTCGATGTCCTGGTTGAAGGTGGTCGCGAAGATGGTTGGATCGACCGCGGTCGTGGCCACCGATCCATTGGTGGTCATGTCCACCGTCACGCCCTTGTCGATGGCCGGGGTGCTGGCTGAGGTCAGCCGCCAGTCGGAGGTGAATGCAAGGCTGTCGAGGTCGATCTTCTGCTCGGTGGCGCCCAGGGTCAGGCTGCCCACGGAAGCCTTCGCCGGCACGAAGATGTTGTTGAAGTGATCGGTCAGATTGGTCGAGAACATCATGTAGTGGGTGGTCGTCGAGATGGTATCCACGAAGATGTTGTTCTTGACGATGACGGCGCCCGGCTGGAAGCCAGCGCCCTTCTTGTAGTACGGGGTGTCGGTGTCGAAGGTCACGCCCCCATCACCCGCAGCCGTGTTGGTGTAGGTGTGCACGTCGAGCCCCATCGAGGTGTGGCTAGCATCGAACCAGACCAGCGTATTGGGCGTATGAATGATCGTGTTGTTGGCGAAAACCAGATTCTTGAAATCCGTGTTCACGGGCTGCAGCAAGAACATCCACATGGCGTCCACGGAAAGGTTGTAGGAGATGGTCACATTCTCGACGATGCCATGGTTCGCCGGATCTTGAATATCCCCGCCTGAGGCCGAGAAATCGCCCGAGGAGGCTTCCCACAGGCCAACGCTCTTCTCGCAGTAGTTGTGGTGGAAGCTGACATTGCTGATTGTCGATTTCGCCTTGCCGTTGACGATCTCGTAGCAGCCGCCCTCGAATCCGCCCAGGGTCGCGTTGGGGCCTTGGAGGTCGATAACGCTGTTCCAGGCGATCTCGTTGTTCGACGCCATGACCATGATGCCTTCGGCGCCGCCCGAGTTGTCCATCTGCCCGCCGGACACGCTGTTGTGGTAATGCTCGACGATGTTGTTGTAGATCTTGTTGCCCGTGCCCATCACGCCCATGCCGACGCCATTGGAGGTGCAGTTGGTCCCGTCGATATCGCAATCCTGCACTGTGCTGCCACCCTGGACATTCATGCCATTGCCGGTGATGTTCAGGACCTTTAGCCCCTCGACCACGCTGTTGCTGACGCTGACCGAGCCATTGATAATCGGCCGATCGCCGTCCCCGTAGGTCGTGACCGTCACGCTGCTGGCGCTGAGGCTCATCGTCCAGCTACTGCCCCGTTTCAGGTGCACGATGTTTCCGGTGCCGGTCGGCATCTTCAAGGTCAGCTTGGCCGTTGCTTCGGTCTTGCCATCCGCGGAGTCACTGCCGCCGACCGAATCGAAGTAAGAATCGGCCGCCAGAACCCGCGGGCTGGCCGCCAAGAACGCTAGTAGAGATATTCCGACCCCCAAACGACGAGTTTGGAACATGGTGATCTCCTCCCTTCGAGCGAGAACGCACAGCGCACATGCACAGCAAGCAGGCATCCTACGGTCAACGCAACACGAAAATCTACGTGATTCGTCCGCGTCATTCCAGGTGCCGCCGCGTCCCGCCAGGGGACGGCGCGCGACACCCGCGCGAAAGCGCGACGACTCGTCCAAAAATGCTCAGAGTCGACCTGCGTAGGAGCTCTTCATCAAATCGTACAGCGCCAGATCCGCAGTGGCCGTGTACTGGCTGCCCGAAGCGGTGAAGAGCGCGTGGCCGCTGTTCCAGGCGCCCTGGTGGGTGGGCTCCCAATTGAAAGTGCCCAGTCCTTGCTGGCCGGGAAGGCCAAAGACGATGTCGTTGATATCGCGTTGCAGAGGGCCGTATTCGACGGCGAGGAGCTTGAGATTCGGAAAGCGCGCAGCCAGGCCGGAAAAGGTGCTCGACCAGGTGCTCTTGGTGTTGGCCTCGCTATTGGGATCGCCCTGGTAAAGCTGGTACGCGGACTCACCGAGAATGTCGAGGCGGACCCCCTGATTGGTGGCGTTGGTCACCCAATCGATGCTGCTTTGCAAGGCGTTGCCGGCGGTGTCCGACGGCTTGTCCCCGCCGCGGTCGAGGTGCAGCACGATCTGGATTCTCGCATCGACCTCCTCCACGGCCGCGACGCCCGCCTTGAGGAGCTGTCCCAGGTTGCCCCAGTTCGACGCGCTGCCGTTGACGGCGCTGGTGCCGGTCGGGCTGCCACTGGCGTCGCAGAGGTGGATGAGCATGCCGGGCGTGATCTCGTTGCCGAGCTGAACCATGTCGGGCGGCGCGCCCGCGGCCACGAGTTGGCTGATGGCGTTCTTGGTGTAGTCGTGCAGCGCGGATACCATCTGAGTCAATGTCATGCCCTGCCACGCAACGGGGATGCACTGCTTGCCCGGATCGGCCCAGTTGTCGCTGTAGTGGAAATTGAGCAGGAAGCCCATGCCCGCGGCCTTCACGCGCTGGGCGAACGCGATGGTATGCGCCAGATCGGCGGCGCCGTTCTGCTGGTCGTAGCCGTCGGCGGCCTTGGGATCGACGAAGGTCCGCAGGCGGATGGTGTTGAACCCGTGGTCCTTGAGCAGTTGCAAGATGTCCTTCTGCGCGCCGTCGCTGTAGGTCGCGCCGGCCGCCTCGTCGCCCTCCACGAAGGTGATGTCCGCGCCGACGAAATAGGAAGGTGACCGGGTCGCGCCTGATTCTCTGGCGCCCGAGTCGACCGGCCCGCCGATCGTTCCCAGCAGATCGCCGCGCTGGCCGCAGGCGGCGCAGATGATCGCGAGGGTCGCCGCGCCCACGAGCAGGGCGTGACGACGCCCGCGAAAGGCTCGGGTTACTGGCGTCGCGCGCATGGCTCGGGTTTCTTTCTGTCTCATGGCGCAGGTTTGATCAATCACGAAACCGGTGGCTACCCGTTGCCCGCCTGCGCTCGTTGGCTGCGAGCCGGGGCAGGGGTACACTGGAGAGGCAATCTTCGGCACGTCGGAGGTCAGACCATGCGCATTGCTTCGATCATTCTGCTGATCGCCATCGCCGGCTGTGGGGGAGACAAGCGCGGCGGGGCCACCGCCGACGCTGGCGGATCGGTTCCAGCCGACACCGCAAGCCCGCCTGACGCAGCGCCGACGGATGCCGGTGCGCCCTTGGCCGATGCCTCGCCATGCGATGCCAGCTACTGCGATCCCACGCCTGAAAGCACGCTTTTGCCCGCGGGCACGACCACCTTGGACTTCAGCTTGCGCACGGGCGCCCCGGCCCGCTGCGGCTGGTCCATCGGCGACACGGCGCAGACCACGACATTCACCAATGGCGAGGGCACGACCGCGCACGGCACGACCTTCACCGGCCTGTCCGCCGACACGACCGTGGTCAACGAGATCTACGTGACCTGCGACAGCGGCTCGGGCTGGCCGCTCCACCTGCGCTACCGGGACTTGCCCGCGGTGAATCCCGGTTTCCCGCGCGTGGGCAACCTGTGGGGCTCGTGGGAGGTGGAGAAGAACGGCGGCATCCCGCACTGCGCGCGCATTCCGCTCTGGCTGGGCGCTGGCTTCACCGAGGCCGAGATCGCGCAGCTGCGCGGCCTCAACCACCAGGTCCTCGTGCTCGGCTCGATCAACACCGTCGAGCGCAACGGCGAGCCCGAGGTGCCCGAGTCCGCCTACCTGCACGACACCAAGGGCAAGCGCATCGAGGTCTGGCC
>PNBO01000243.1:0-13898 GCA_003136095.1 Myxococcales bacterium | reverse complement strand
GCCGAGTGGCGCAAGCTGATGCCGTACGCCTACGCCTCGGGCCACCTGCCGCGCCCCCCGACTACCGACGTGGGCGCGCTCTTCAACGGCGACAGCATCGGCTTTCAGGTGCCCGAGGTGATTGAGAGCCGGATCGGCTTCGGCGACCTGTGGGACACCTACCAGGGCTGGTGGAACGTGGGGCGAAAACCCGTCATCACCATGATCGAGGGCGCGCCGCCTTACCAGATCGGCTACGGCTATGGCTACGATCCCATGAGCGTGATTCCAGCGGGCGCGTTGGAGTTCGGCCGCACCGACTATCGCAACATGCGCTTCGGCCTGGGCGTCGCGCTGACGGGCGATGGCTACTACGCCTACGAATTCGGCGACACCTTCCACGGCAACGACTGGTGGTACGACGAATTCGACGCCGATCTGGGCGCGGCGTGCGGCCCCGCCCAGCGCGTGGCCGTGACTGGCTCGCCCGCGGCCACCGAGCACGTGCGCGACGGCGGCTTCGAGGCGACGCTGTCGACCAACTGGAGCCTGTGGGCCGACAACACCACCGGCGCGGCCGCCACCGTGACCGCGGACAGCGTCGCGCCCGGCGCGGGCGCCAAGTCGGCGCGGGTCGACATCACCAACGCGGGCGACGCCACCGACTGGAAGATCCTGCTCTCGGAGAGTGGGCTCTCGGTGGTGCAAGCCGTGTCGTACGACCTGACCTTTGCCGCGCGCGCCTCTGCGTCCTGGCAACTGGGCGTGAATCTGCAGAAGGGCGCGGCCGACTGGCGCGGCTATGGCCTGTCCCGCGTCGTCGAGGTGGGCACCACTTGGCAGACCTTCACCGTCACCTTCGAGGCCAACGAGACCGCAAGCGACGCGCGCTTGGGGTTCGAGCTCGGCACCGCCGCGGGCACGGTGTGGATCGACGGCGTCAGCATGACCGAGCACCCGGCCGACGTTTTTCGGCGCGACTTCCAGCGCGGCGCGGTCGTACTCAACGGCTCGCGCGCGGCGCAGACGGTGGCGATGGGCGCGGGTCTCTCGCGCTTGACCGGCACGCAGGCCCCGCGCCACCAGACCATCATCGACGACGCCGACCCGGCCTTCGCCCCGGGCGCGGGCTTCACCTCCGCCGTGCACGACAGCGGCATCTGGATGGCCGCGGGCCCGTACTTCCACGACTGGGCCGGTGGCAGCCACGTGCTGGCCGCCGGCAGCGACACCGCCGAGTGGGCTCTCGGCCTGCAAAGCGACGACACCTTCACCATCTCGGCCTGGTGGGCCGCCGCGCCCGAGGCCACGGGCTGGACCAAGTCCGCGGTCTTCGAGGTGATCGCCGCGGGCGCCGTGGTGGCCACGAAGACGCTGGATGAAAGCACCAACGGGGACGCCTGGCACGCGATCGCCACCGTCGCGCTCAAGGCCGCGGACGCGCCCCGCATGCGCATTCGCAACGCCGGCTCCGGGCTGCTGGTGGCCGATGCTCTGCTACTGGAATCCCAGGCGCGCTGGAACGACGGCAGCGCGGTCACCGCCGTCACGCTGGAGCCGATGGACGCGATCGTTCTGCACCGGACCTCAAGCGGCTGTCCGTAGGGCCGCCTCGCAAGCAGCGCCGCGATCGCCGTCAGGCAACCGTGGGCGGCCCCTTGCCGAGAAGTCTCCTTCATGGAGGCAGCGGCACGCGCACGACCGTTACCCGCCGGTCCGGTGTCCGGAAATCCGTCGCGAAAATTCTCGCATGAATCCGCGAGGATGAGCAGCTTGGAAAGGTGGGTCAGAGCGGGCAACGTGGCGACGAATGCTACCTGCGGCTCTTCAGTTTCTCATCGCCATGATCGCGCACGCGATCAACGAGCGGATGCAACGGAAGCTGGACTACACGCAGGAGGAGGTTCGGGTCCTGAAGGAGGTTGTCCGGGCGCTCTCTTGGACCGGGCGCATCTCCTTCACCGCGGAGCAGCGTCGGCGTCTCGCCCTCGCAGGGAAAGAGCTGAGCGGTGACGAGCGACGGAGGTACTGCCAGATCGTGAAACCGGCCACGCTTCTGGCCTGTTTCCGAGAGTTGGGCGCGAGAAAGTACGATAGTTCGCGATGGCAGTGCGGCCGACCACGGAAGGCTCGAGATGTCCGCAAGCTGGTTGTCGAGATCGCCCAGGCTAACCTCGGTTGGGGCTACACCAAGATACGGGACGCGCTTCGCATCGGTCTGAAGGTGGAAACCGGACGCAGCACGGTGGCGGACATCTTGGCCGATGCGGGGATAGAGCCGGCGCCGGAGCGCGAGAAGAAGCGTACTTGGAAACAGTTCGTGAAGACGCACTGGGATTCACTCTATGCGTGCGACTTCTTCAGCGTCGAGGTGCTCGGGATTGGCGGGACGGCCCGCTACATGGTGCTGTTCGTGATGGAGCTCAAGACTCGCCCGGTCGAGATCGCTGGGATTCGCGTCGATCCCGATGGCGAATGGATGAAGCAGATCGCCCGCAACCTGACGGATCCGGTTGAGGGTTTCCTCCGGCGTGCCAGGTACACGATCCACGACCGAGATCCGCTGTTCACGAATGTGTTCGCAGCGACCCTGAAGGGGAGGGGTGTAACGTGCGTGAAGATCCCGGCGCAGAGTCCGACCTGCAATGCACACGCGGAGAGGTTCGTGAAGACGATCAAGTACGAATGCTTGAACCACCTCATCTTCTTCGGTGAGCGACATCTTCGGTACGTGGCGAAGGAGTTCATGGCCCACTATCTGGGCGAGCGGCTCCACCAGGGTCTCGCAGGCCAGTTGATCAAGAAGGCATCCGGCTCGCCGAACGACAGCCGGGCGAATGGCAAGGTCGTCTGTCGCTCTCGGCTCGGCGGAATGCTCAACTACTACCAGCGCTAGGCCGCTTGAGTGACCGCGATAGTTTCTCGGACAGGACGGGGTACAGCCGACGGTTTGATGCGGCCACAGACTGTTGCCTGATTTGAATGGGTTCTGGTCGCAGAGCTTCCGTCGCTGGATGTCGCATGGTGACGGCCGCGGTACCAGATCGATGGTGGGATTCAGGGGGATGACTGAGGTGGCTTCATGCACAAGTCAAGGTAATCGGAGTAGGTCTGCGCGTAGAGAAGCCCGTACTGCCAGCGGCCCTTGCACTCGGGACAGTCGGCTAGAATGGGAGCGTGGAAAAGCCGCCTTGCTTGGAAATCTACTCCCCTCGTGTAGCGCCTGGCGCCGCATCCATCCGGTGATACATGGTTCTGCGCCGTGGTCCACTGAGGACCGAGAGTGAGGGCCAGCGGGAGGCCACCACCCTGCCAGAGCCCGTACCCGGTGCCCAGGCGTGCGTGGAATCCGAAGGGGGAACTCGGGCTGCCGACACGCGAGAACTCGAAGAAGGCAGTGAGGCCGACCGGCACATGTGGGTGTGATAATTCAGCTCCGAGAGACAGCGAGGCGCCGAGGATGAAGAGGTTGATGGACCGGTCCTGGGTTGCTGGGCTGTCGAGGAAGGCAGGCCCTGCTCCCGCCGTGATGTTCCCCTCGACGCCTGGGTGCCCATCGCTATAGATGGTGGGACCGACAGCGGTTGACGAGGACAAGGCGCAGGACGAGATCGGCAGCAACAGGAGTGCCGGAAGCACGGTGGTTAGATTGGCGCGCCCGAGGGCATGCATCGCCGTCCTCCCTATCCGGGTCGTACCAGAGCGCACGGTGCTTGGATGAATCGCTCCACCTGTACGTCGTAGAAGAGACCGAGTTGGAAGCTCGAATGGCACTCGGGACAGTCCTTGCGGATGCCGAAAAGGGACCGGTTGAGGAGCGTGCGGATGGATATGTCGAAGCCTTGGGCACGGCGGTCCCCGATTGCTACGCGGCCGAGACACTGCCCGCCAGCGGTCGTGCTGACCGCGGCGGTCTGGGTGAACAGACGCTGCGGACCAACCGTGAAGCTGATGGGAACGGATCCTCCGTTCCAGCTGCCGAACCCCGTCGAGAGTCGGGCGTGAAGTCCCCACGGGGAGGACGGCGCACCCATGCGAAGGTACTCGACGTAGGCTTGAAGGGACATCGGGACCAGAGGGTGAGCGTGTTCGACGCCAACCGACGCCTGGATGCCGACGAGCACGGTGTCGATTGAAGCGGTGTTCTGGTCGCCACTCCCGAGGTGGATTAGCCCGAGGCCAGCGTTGCCGTTCACCTCGACACCGGGCGTGCCGTCAAGGTCGATGGTGGGGCCGATGGCACCGCCAGCAGCGACGGCTGCACAACCCGGGGCAGTCCCGGCTACGACCAGGACACAAGCAATGAACCCGCCTGCGCGGAGGAGACGCGCCACCGTCATGCGGTTGCGGCTGATGATGCCATGGCACCTCGACGGTTCGCAATTCTTCCTCGCTCGCGGCATGGTCTCTCTTCTCGTCTCCCTCACAGGCATCGATAGCCGACCTGTGCAGGGTGTCCGGTATGCGGTAGTCCCCCGGACGGGGTGGCGTTAACCCGCCAAGGACCGCCCTCGTCCGGAACGATCGCCAAGAAATAGGAAAAGGACAAGGTAGCTTCATCGACAAAAACCCTTTGGTTCCTACGGCGAAGGGGCTCACCGGAGCCGACATTGCGCATCTGTGCCAGCGGGCCGCTATGTTTTGGGCGAAGGATTGGTTCTGCGCGAAATGAAGAACACGAAAGCTGCCGCGGAGATGATTGCGGCGAAACCGAAGGCGTAACTCGGGCCGATCTTCCATAGCGCACCGGCAATGAGTGACGCCGGAAGGTAGACGANNTCGGTGATGTAAGCCTTACTTTGGCTTTCATCAATGGCGTAGAAGACGCCGAAGACCAGAAACAGCACCACTACTTGCCACTTGGCAGAGGCGAAGATGAAGCCCACACACATCAAGAGATACAGAATGTATTCAAGAGCGATGATCGTGCGGCGGCCAAGGTGGTCGCCCAGCTTTCCCAACAGTGGCGCTGCGAGCACAAAAGACACATTGTATAGCGCGTAGAGCAGGGTGACGCTCCGAATGGCGAACCCGACGCTGTAGGCCTTGAGCAGCAGAAAGCCGAAACTGAAATAGGCGAAGGAAAAGAGTCCAGCGGTGAAAAGGTAATGCTTGAAGTCGGGGCCGAGCGTTCTGTAGGCTTTGACGATGCTCTCTCTCTGGGTCGGCGGGGTGGGTTCTTCAACGATGAAGAATAGAAGCAGCACGGCCAGGGCCGCAGGTACCAGAGCCACCAGGAACAGGATCTTGAACGTCGAAGCGGTCTCGCCCAGACGGTCCAGGATGAAGTAGGCGCCGATCGGGCCGAGGATCGCACCTGACTTGTCCATGGCCTTGTGGACCCCAAAAGAGAATCCGGCATCCTTCTGGGCCGCCATGGATGAGATCCAGGCATCCCGCGGGGCGCCGCGAAAAGATTTCCCAAGGCGCTCGATGACGCGGAACGCGGCGGCCGAGAACAAAGTGGTCTGAAGCGCGATGATTGTTTTGGCCAGTGTCGAGAAGGCGTAGCCAAGGATGGTGAGCGTCTTTCGCTTGCCGGTCCTATCGGAGACGAAGCCGGCCACGTAGTCGAGCGACGAAGCCGCGAAGTCCGCCATTCCCTCGATAAGCCCAAGAAGCGCCGCCGAGGCGCCTAGAATTGCGGTGAGGAAGATGGAAAAGACGGAGAAGATCATCTCCGAACTCAGGTCGGTCAGGAAGCTGACTAGCCCCAGCATGAAGATGCCGCGGTGTACGCCGAGAACGGTCGTCTCCGGGAGCGTTGTGTTGTGGTTCTTCATGGGCAATTGCGCGGGAGCACGTCATCGCTTGGTTTTACCTTTGGCCTTTGCTCTTCGCTGAATCGCGTAGCCAATTGCTACAGCTTGTTTGGGTGGCTTGCCCGCTGCGATCTCGGTCTTGATGTTTTGGTTTCGCGCTGTCTTGGACGGTGATTTGATGAGTGGCATGATTACCCCCTAGAACGACGTCGCAACGCTTGTTCTCCGTCAACGGGCGGAGCCGCGGTGCTTGATGAACGTGTTTCTTTCGAGCTCCTCGAAGGCGGTCCGCAGCTCTTCCTGCGTATTCATCACGATGGGACCAGACCAGGCGATGGGCTCACCGATCGGCTTCCCGGAAATCAGCAGGAAACGTACGGGCTCCGCCTCGGCGGTTACCGACACGCGGTCACCGTCGCCGAAGAGCACCAGGTGCCGGTCGCCGAGCAGTCGGCTACGCTCCATGTCGAAGTAGTTCTCGCCCTCTTCCTCGTAGCTGTAAGGATCATTCTTCTGACAGAACGCTCCCTTGCCACCGATGACATACGCGAACGCCGTGTGTCCGCGTGGTGTCGGGTGAGTGAACGACTTACCGGGGGGAAGGTTGACGTCGAGGTACTCGGGGCTGATGACGACGTCGCGTACGGGCCCGACCACCCCCCCTACCGAGCCGGCGATGACCTTGATGGCGGCGCCGCCTGCGTCTCTCACTTCAGGGATCTCGCTGCTCGCAATGCCACGGTAGCGCGGCTCCGTCATCTTGTTTGCCGCCGGCAGGTTGGCCCAGAGCTGGAAGCCGTACATTGCGCCTTGTGGGTCTCCCTTTGGCATCTCCTGATGGATGATCCCGCTTCCGGCCGTCATCCACTGCACGTCGCCGGGAGCGATCACGCCACGGTTGCCCAGGCTGTCGCCATGCTCGACCTCGCCACGCAGCACGTAGGTGATGGTCTCCATCCCCCGATGGGGATGCCAGGGGAACCCTTTCACGTAGAGGTCAGGCTCGTCGGACCGGAAGTCGTCGAGCAACAGGAAGGGATCGTAGATCTCCGGGCGACCCCAACCGATCGCACGATGAAGGTGGACGCCAGCACCTTCGATGGTCGCGCGGCTCTTGACAACCTTGCGAATGAGCCTGTTCTTTGCCATGGATAATTAGACCTTCAGCAGGACCTTGCTGATACCGCCCGCTTCGGCAAGCCGCTGCGCGCTCGCCGCCTCCGCAAGCGGCAATCGCTTCGCAATGGGCAGTCTGAGCTTGCCAGCCTTGACGGCCTTGGCCAGTTCCGCGAGCCGCTTCGAGTCCGTGTGCGTCAGCATGCCCTTGCCAATCAGGCCGCGTTCCTTGTCCGCAGGCGGTGGACCTAGGGCGCTCGCGATGACACCACCATTCCTGACCTTGCCGAGCACCTTCGCCAGTGTCGAACCTCCGACCGTGTCGACCACCGCATCCAGCGTCGGCAGACTGGCAAGCTCCGCATCGACATCGAGCGCGACGACCATCGACGCGCCCAACTTCTCCGCTTCAGCGCGCTGCTGCTGCCGAACCCCGGCGATGACTCGGGCGCCGCGGGCTTTGGCCGCGTACACGGCGGTCCGGCCCACTGCACCCACGGCGCCGGTCACCAATACCGTTTGCTCCCCCTGAACATTAGCGGCCTCTTCGACCAGCTGTGCACCGGTCAGTGCTGCGAGTGGAATGACGGCTGCGTCCTCCAGGCTCATCCCTTTGGGGATGGGCGCCCAAGCCCCTATTGGAGCAGTGACAAACTCTGCATAGCCGCGTTTCACGAAGCCGAGCACACGGTCGTCGACCTTGAACTGGGTGACCCCTTGGCCCAGTTCCACCACCTGCCCGGACACGTCGACACCGGGGACGAAGGGAAATTGAATGGGCATGAAAGCCTTGTAGTCACCGCTGCGAAGCTTCCAGTCGATGGGGTTGAGGCCAGCAGCAGCCACCTTCACTTTGATTTCACCATCTCCGGTCTTCGGCTCTGGAATCTCCGTCAATCTGAGGTGGCTGCTGTCACCGTACTCGTTCAGAACAATCGCTTTCATGGTCGGCCTCCATAGCAGATTCCGTTGATTTCAGAGCATGCGATAGCCAGTCCCTCATTGAGCCTCTCTCTATCTGGAACGCCCACTGGTTCGCCCATTAGAAGACCACCCGAGAAAGCAAAGAGGAGGCCAACGCGGGCGCAGGCTGCAGCGGCGCCCAGATCAGCCAGCACGGGTCGCTTCAGCTCCACTGTCGGACCGTGGATCAATCACGATGATTGCATCGATCCATCAACATGATGGACTCGGAGCATGTCTGGTCCCTTGCTTTCGCGTATCCGCGCCGCCCAGGCGATGGGATGATACCTGTCGAGCAAATGGTCCTTGACGATGTCGGCGATTAGGCTCTGGTCGGACCACGAACATAACCGCATCAACCAGGCCATGGCAGCCTATGTCCTTGTGCACCTGGCAGAAGCGAAGCGGATGCCGGGTGCACATCCGGCCTCTCCGCGCCCTGCAACATGCGGAATCTGTAACGCCGACATCGGCGCGTGCGAGTTCGGTTCGTCGCCGCCCTACTTCCGCAGCATCACCCACCTCGAGCCGACCCGCCAAGTCGAGCTGTTCGAGTAGGGCGCGACGCCCCACTCCAGGGCCGGGGTCTGCCCGTCGAGCGCCAGTTGTTCGCTCGCTTACGGGTCCAGGGTTGCGGGTTCTTCCTCGCGGGTCGCAAGTCCATCAAGGTTCGACCGTTGCCTTGGCCCCATCCTGCCCTCTTTCCGCGCAGCAGATCCCCTTGTTTCGGTTACGCGCCCTACCTCGTATCTCGCCCCGCCGGATAGACGCCGATCGACAGCGATCGACAGCGACAGCAATCGATGTTGCGACACCGACTGGAGACGATCTCGCGGAAACGCGGGTTAGCGATCTCGCCGAGCGCGGCGCAACCTCGGCCCAGGTACCCGATTTCGTAGGTCTTGACCATGCCGGTCGATCGCGCTCACCGCGATCGGAATTCCGCCGATCCGCAAGATCGGTTCCACTCATAAGATTCGAACCCAATGATGCTACCATCGGCACCATGAGATTGCCCTCCGCCATCGCTTGGCTTGCCGTCGTGTCCGCGTGCGGAACGACCGCGCCGCGGAGGCCTGCGGGCGATAGCGCAACGCCAGCGGAGAATCCACCGGACGTGCGCATACGGATCGTGGCGGGCACCTACGGCGCGAGCTGCGGGCAACCGCGCGGCAACGTCACCCGGCATCTGGCAGAAATGTGCAACGGTAGCAAGCAATGTGCCTACCGCATCCATCACTTGGTCATTGGCGATCCGGCGTTCGGCTGCCGCAAGGACTACATCGCCGAATGGACTTGCGCCGGCTCGTCCCAGCGCCACCGCGCCTATGCGTCGCCGGAAGCCGGTTTCGGATCCATCCTGCGCATCGGCTGTCCCGCTGACGCAGCGGTGGAGTTACCGCCTGAGACGACCGAAACACCGGCACCCAAGATAGCCGAGCCCTTGCCACCTCGGCCGCCGCCGCCGCTGACAGAGGATGCGCCGCCACCGCCCTTGCCCTCGGCGGCGCAGTCCATCCATGTCGTCGCCGGCAGCTACGGCGCCAACTGCGAGGCTCCGCGCGGCAACGTAACGGCGCACCTGGCAGAGAAGTGCGACGGGCGCCGGGAGTGCGGCTATCGCATCCACCACTGGATCATCGGCGATCCGGCGTACGGCTGTCGCAAGAGCTATGTCGCGGAGTGGACCTGCGGCAAGGAGTCTCAAGTGCGGCAGTCCGTGGCTTCGCCCGAGGCCGGCTATGGCTCGGTCGTCTACCTTTCCTGCGACCCCGCGGCACGGCCGCGGCCTCTGGCCTCGGAAGGCCCGCGCGCCGCGCATGGTCCCATCCGCGTGCACTCCGCCAGCTACGGCCAGCACTGCACGCGCGACGACGCCGCCGGGACCGCCGAACTGGCGCGAACGTGCGATGAACGCTGGATCTGCGAATACACGGTCCCGTTCGGCTCCGCGAAGGACCCGGGCCGGAACTGCGGCGAGGACTACGTTGCGCAATGGACCTGCGGCGACGATCCCGATCCGCAAAGCGTACATGTGCCGGCCAACGCCGGTCCCGGCGCCCTCGTGGTCCTGCACTGTCCGTAGGCGTGGGAACGCTCGAGCTCGTTAGCCCAACTTCTCAAACCGCACGAGGCGAACCTTGTGCGCCCCGATAGGTAACCGCATCCGTTCCCGGTATACACCGCGGTCGCGACCATCGACGGCGAGCGAGATTTCGGTCTCGTCCACAGCGACCTGGAAATCTTCCCGAAGGGCCGCAGGCGCGGAAGGCTCCTCTGCCAGCTCGAATGCCACCTCGCCGCGCGCTCCGTCCCGCTGCGGATGGTCTTGGGTGATGGATTGTGGAATTCGCTATCCCGCGTACGATGAGGACATGGCATCTCTTGTGCGGTGTCGTCGTCGGGTCGCCGTGTTGTGTGCCGTGGTGGGCAGCCTGGTTGCGTGCCACAAGCCCAAGGCAGAGTCCAGGGCTCACGTTTTGGCGAAGGTGGAGCCCGTCCTGTTCATGCGTGAAAGCCTCGCAGCCACGCGCGAGGCCCTGGCCGCTGCATACCGGCTGTCGCTCGATGCACGGCTGGTTCGCGCTATCCCGCTGGTGGCCGAGCTCGTCGGTGCGCCGCTTTCAGGGCCGCCCGCGGTAAGCTGGGTCGAGACGGCCCGCGGCTGGGACATTCGCGTCGGGGCGGAATCGCTCGGCACGCTCGACGAGCTGTGCGATTTCGGAGCGGCCCATGCGCTCCTCCTCGACTGGGCGAAGCGGCAGATCGCGGCCCATCCGCTCATGGAAGAGCCGCGCCCCCTGCCCGCGTTCGAGCCCATGTTCGACGAGGCCGCGGTGAAGGCAGTACGGAAGGCGGGCGAACGCTGGAGAAATCCGACCACCCGTATGCGCGCCATCCATGCCATGAGCAGCGGGCTCTTGGCGCTGGCCCTGCAGTCCCTCGACGCCATGGACGCCGCGGATGCTTTGTTGGCGGCAGCGTGGGCGGCCACGGCCCTCGACGAGGCGGCCACTCATACCCAGCCGACACAGAAAATGGTGCTCGCGCACGTTCTTGGCTACCGACGCGCGGCCCAGCAGGCCGCCGCGTGGGTGCCGGACACCAGCGCAGCTCGCGCCTACGTGCTCCTCGATAACGAGCGGCTGCAAGCGCTGGCAGGCGACGCGGCAAGTGATCCGGTCACGCGCTACCTCTGGTTGCGACGCTTGCTACAGAGCGACCTCGGTCAGGAAGCCGAGACCTTCCTCGCCGGGCACATGGCCGAGGCGCGCGCCACGATGCCGGTCGTGCAAGCCCAGGTAATGTGGGGCGACTTTCAAATCCGACGCAGCTTGGCCTCGTCGGGGCCGGCCGTGGTCTTGCGCTCCCTCATGCGCGATGCCAGTGACAAATATGCCGAGCGGGCGGCCAAGGCACTGGACAGCCGAGACGAAGGTCGCATTCTTCGCCAATTGGACGTCGATGCGAGCAAGCAGCTCGCTGCTTTCGACGCGGCGCTCGCTGCCCTGGTGCTCGACAACAGCAATCCCACCGTGCCGGCGCTCGAGGCGTATTACCGGGCCGCGATGCTGACGGCTCTGCGGGACAAGGGTCACGACTACCTGCACACACTCAGCTCGAACAAAGCGGCTGCCGCGTTTGTACAGTCGCTGCGCGACGACAAGGGTAGGATCGCAGCAACGTTTGCCCCGTGGTTCGATTCCCTCGTGGCAGCAGACGCCGGCCAGCCGGTCACGGGCGAGCTGCTGGCGAATCTTCAGTCGCTCCAAGGCATCGGTGGACTTGCGCTCTTGGACGTGTTCAAGGCGATCCAGGCCAAGGACGATTGGGCCAACCCAATGGGCTACGCCGGAGCGCGCGCCCTGATGGCGCGGCTGGATTCGCGCCCCAACAATCGCGATCTTGCGGGCAAGGTCGCGCATCGGCTGCCCGACCTGCGCATCTACGAACGGATGCACCGAAGCTTCGTCGAGGTCGCACCCGGGGCGGCACTTTCGTCCCAGGCGAGCTTCGCGGTGTACGCTGGTGACAAGGCGCTCCTCGAGCAGACCGCGGCGCTCTCGCAGCTCCGGCCTTGCGACCGCATCCACATCGCGGCTACGCGCGTGGACCTCGGTCTCCTCGCACCCCAGGCAGGGATGCGCGAGATGGAGGCCGCGGCGCTCGGCGACCAAGAGGGGTCCGGCGGCCTCCAGTGTCTGATTGGCGTGCTGGAGAATGTCGTTGCTGCCAACAAGATCGAATCGTGGCGGTTGCCGCCCGGCGGGCGCTGGGAGCACACGCGGAACGTGACCCGAGCGCTCTCTAGCGTACCGAACGGCGCCATCGTGGGCCTGGCCCGGAAGTGGCTTGGCGACCATCCCGATCCGCGCGGCCTGGACGGAGCGGCGGTGCGCGGCAGCTTGGCGCGCGCCCTTCGCCGCATGGGCAAGCCCGCGGAGGCCCTGCTCGCGATCGAGCCCGCCGTTTCCACCGGCCAGGGCGCGGCCATGCGCGAGACAGCCATTGCGCACGCCCTGCTGAAACATGCCGACGCGGCCCGTTCGTTGATGCAGAAGTCCTCGGCCCGGTATCCCGGGGCTTCGTCGGTCGTGGGCCAAGCTGCCATCGAGTGGCGGCTCGGCAATCCGGTCGACGCCGCCAAGATCGTCAAACAAAGTGGTCAATCAGGGGAGGATTTCAATCGCGCACTCGGCGAGGCCATGGCCGATGCTTTCCTCGGCGACAAGACGCCGGGCTTGGAAACCGCCGTCAACGAGCTCTTCAAGACAGGCATTCGCGAGGACGCCAAGCAGGCCATCCTGGACGCGCTGGTCGTAGGCGATGTCAAACGCGCGATCGCCGTCATCGACCAGCTCGCCGAGCCCGTCCAGCACCAATACGCAATCGTGCGACATTACAACGCCATCCGGTCCGTGAAGGGTGAAACCGCCGCGCAAGCGCTGGGACGTCGACTGCTTCGTTCGGCGCCCCCTTCGCTTGCCCAGCTCGTTATTGCCGGGCACGGCCAAGAGGCGCCACTCTGGTTCCTCTCCGAGCCGCCGGCGCCACAGGCGCGCGACTTGCTGTGGCTGTTTCGCGCCGTCGCAGCGCAATGGAATCCACGGTCCGTCTATGTGGATGCGCTCAGACGGCACTTCGCCAAGCCGAGCCCGGACAAGGGACTTGGCAGCGACCGCTACTACGTCTTGGGTCGCCTCGTCATGGGCCTGGAGAGCGAAGCGGTCGGCACATCTCTGCGCGGGACCACGCCGAGCACGTCGTGCGAGGCCGCCTTCTACCTCGGAGCCCGGGCCCAGGGCCTGGGCAAGCTCGACGAAGCGCACGACTGGTACCGCGTCGCCGTNNAAGGAGACGATGCGGTAGGAGGGACGAACGACGTGGCCGCGGGCGAGCCCGGGCATGGGCGGGCCGAACCGGGTGCGGGGAACCAGAGGAATCGCCTGGCTTCCCGCCTCGCCCGCGGGCTGAATCCCACCGGGGGGAAGGGCATCCAACCTTTCCGATGAATCCCGCGTTATTCCCACGGCTGGTCGCCGTCGAGACCACCAGCTTCTGCAGCGCCCGCTGCGTCTTCTGCCCGAACGACTCGCTCAAGCGCGGCAAGCGGCACATGACCGACGAGCTGTTCGAGAGCATCATCGAGCAGTGCCGCGAGTTTCCCCTGCCGGCCATCGAGCCCTTCTTGCAGGGCGATCCCTTCTCGGACCCGAAGATCCTGCCGCGGCTCGAGACGATTCACCGGCGCCTGCGCAAGACCAAGCTACGCGTTTACACCAATTGCTACAACCTGACGCCCGAGCGCGCCGATGCCATCGCGGAATTCAACA
The DNA here is from genome assembly GCA_003136095.1 of Myxococcales bacterium. Classification (GTDB taxonomy): domain Bacteria; phylum Myxococcota_A; class Polyangia; order Fen-1088; family Fen-1088; genus Fen-1118. The sequence goes on along the minus strand of PNBO01000243.1, from coordinate 244 downwards.
TCGACCACCTGTTCATCAGCCTCAACACCACCGACCCCGAGCGCTACAAGGCGGTGATGGGGCTCAAGCTCGAACGGACGCTCAACAACCTGCGCTACCTGACCGACCCCGTCCGCCGCCGCCGCGTGGCGCGCCAGATCACGGTGCGCATGGTGCGGGTAGGGGACACCTCGCTCGCGGAGCAGGAGAAGTTCCTCGCATTGTGCAAGGAGCTGGAGGTCAAGCCGTTCATCTCGGGCCTGTT
>PNBO01000174.1:13894-24802 GCA_003136095.1 Myxococcales bacterium | reverse complement strand
AAGCCGCGAAAGAACCTTGGTTCGCCGCCGAAGGCTCGCCGAAACCTCGTTTCCGACATGGCAAGGAGTGGCTCGGTGGAGAAGATCCCGAACTGTACGTGGAAGACATCCACACCCAGCCCCTTGGCAACCTCGTACAGGCTGCGTATCTCCTCCTGGTTTGCCTCGGTGAGCGTCATGCAGATTTCCGTCAGCGGGAGCCTCTGTCCCATTCGTCGCTTGCGATCCATCAAGGCCTGCACCCCGTCCAGCACGGCGGAGTACCCGTTGCCGGGACCCCGTCTGATGCTCTCGTTCACCTTTGCTGGACCGTCCAGGCTGACGGACAAGTAGTCGAGGCCGGATTCGGCCACGCGTTCGTGCTGCGCTCGCAGTAAGGTTCCGTTCGTGCTCAGCTCGGTCGTGATGCCTCGCCGCGACGCCGCGGCAATGATCTCCCACAGATCGTTGCGCAGCAGCGGCTCGCCACCCCAGACGTAGATGTGCGAGAGCGCTCGCTGATGGGTGTCGATCAACTCGACCCATTCCGCGGTGGTCAGCTCGTCCGCCAGTTGCTCGGGGCGCTCCTGTTTCCAGACGCCGTGTTCCCCCCACTGGCCGCACTGCACGCAACGAAGATTGCAGCGATGGGTGATGCGAACGATCAACGTGGTCGGCGGGAAGGCAAAGGACCGCCAGCGCGAGCTGAGGCTGGCGCCTGCCCCCAACCCGGCCGAGCGCAGAATCCGCGATCCTTTGCGGGGATTGGTCAGCACATAGTGCCGCACGAGCTGGCGGCCGAGCTCACGCGCGCGTTGCCCGGAGGATGACATAGGAAGCAAGCCCCTTGAGGCCGGGGATGTGTCGCAGAAGAAACGCATCCAGCGAGCCCAACCGAGTGATGGTTTGGCGAATGCCCAGGCGGAAAAGCAGCACGGAAATGGATTCCCGGGTAACCAGGTCGAAGAATTTGCACTCTACCCTGCCGAAGAGGGCCTCGATCCGACGAAGGTCAGCGAAGTCGAGCTCCCTTTCCGTCGCCAGAAAGGGAAAGGGATGGAAGGGAAACCGCCCGTGGAGGCGCCGAACCCAGGGCAGCGGGCAGATCGGCTCGAGCGCCAGCAGCACGCCCGACTGCGACAGGTGCCGATCGATCTGCGCCAAGGCCGGCTCAAGGCGCATGTGGTGCAAGGAATCGTGAAAGACGACGAGGTCGTAGGTTTGCCCGAGATCGGCTTGTTCCCAGTCCGCGCACACGCAGTGCATGCGCTCGGCCACGCCTGCCGCGGCCGCCAGGCCGGCGGTGAGCTTCACGGCTTCTTGCGACAGATCGAGTGAGGTCACCTGGCAGCCAGCCGTCGCCAGCCTGATTCCGATCTTGTCGACCCCGGCGCCCACCACCAGAGCGGACTTGGTCTTGACAGATGCGATCCAGCTCCCGAAGACTTCCTCTCGGAACGAGTATTCTCCGACTGGGTTGTAGACCGGATGGCAACCCGGCGCAGCCAGCGACTTCCGCACGACGTCGAGCTGAACCTGCCCGTAAATGCCGTCCCAGTACTGGCCTTCTTCTGGCCCGCTCATTCCTGCTCTCCCGTCATCGGCGTTGCGCGCGCGTAGGTTCGCCGCAGGTTGTCGGCGGTGAACCACTCTGCCCCAAAGTGTTGCAATGCATAGCGCGCATTGTTTGCCTCGGCCACCGGCATGCCCGGCACCAGGAAGATCTTTCGTTGCGCCGCATGTGCTTCGATCAGCGTGGAGATCCCGGGTTTCGTGATGATGGCCCGGGACGTGCGCAAAAGCGGCACCAGACTGTCGACGACGCCGTGAACCTGTAGGGCGGGATCGTGCGGGAACACGCGACGCAACCAGCGCTGGGCGCGCTGGTTCTCCCCGCAGACGACGTGAAGGCGCGCGTCCGGCAAAGCCTGGCGGATCTCCCACACCAGACGCAGGAAGGGCCCCTGGCCCCAGAGGCCGCAGGTCAGCAACACGTCGTTGGCCTCGCCTTGCGTCCCCGCGAGCTCGCCATACGCCAGCCGCGCCGGCAGCCCGATGGCAACCAGGTCTACGTGGCTCGGCAGCGAGATCCCGATGTCTTCCCTCGCGACGGGCGACATGAACCCGTCGACCTGGTCCCAGAAGATGTACTGCCAACCCAGGTTCTTGCCGTATTCGCCGAGGAGGCCCCACAGCTTGAACGGTAGGCGTTCTTGCCGTTTGAGCTTGGAAACCCAAAACGCCGGCCGGTGGCTCACGCAGAGCACCGTCTTCGTGCCCGATGACTGAATCAGTTCCCTGAGCTGGCCCAGCCCGCCGCTGCCGAGGGCGCTTTCACGAATGTATTTCCTCCAGTAGAAGAAGGGCACCTTGTAGACGAGGGTCAGCAGGATTTTGCAGTGGTTCGAGATGAACTTGTATCGCCGGAGGTCCTCCTGCACGGCGCGCGCCGGCAGATGATCCTCAATCGCGGTGTGGATGCAGGGCAGTCGGCTGCCCAGCCTCTCCGCGAGCGCCTCCCCCAGCGAGTACATTCCCCTTCCCACCTTCGTGCTCACAATCAAGACCGGCCCTTCCAGGCCGTCGAGGACGCGGCCGAGACCCGCGGCGGCGTCACGCATTTCCCCCTCGTTGCCGGTGGGAATCACAAAACTCCTCTTCTTGCATCGTAGAGGTAAAGCGCGTTGCACTTGGCGCAGACTGGCAACAGGCCTTTCTGGAGGTGCTGGCGGAAACGGACATAGCCGGCTCCGTTCCAGATCTCCGCCAGTGTCTGCTGCTTTAGGTCACCGACGTACAGATCCGGGAATTGCGCACAAGGCGTGACGTGGCCGGATGGCAGAACATCTATCCGCAGCCATTGCTTGCAACAGAAATCGTTACCCGTGGGTTGCTGCGGAACACCGGCGTAGCCCCAGATCTCCTCCGGCCGACGGAAGTACGATCCGATCTGAATCGGCCAGCATCGGGCTCGAACCCGGGCAAACTCGCGGCAGAACACCGCCGGGTCCAGCTCGAAGGGCACTTGATATCCGGTTTGGCTGAGCGCGGTGGTGTGGAACTCCCGTTGCAACACGGCCGTGTACGCGGCGGCCTCCCGCTCGGTGACGAACCAGGGTGGGTTGAGCAAGACCCAGTCCACACCGAGGTCCACCATCAACTCACAGAAGTGAACCATGGTGCCGAGGTTCTCCGCACGCACGGTGAACTGAACCCCGACGCGGGGGGGGCGTGCCCGCGCCTTCAGGCGCCGGATGCGTTCCGTGACGTTCTGGTAGACCCCTGCCCCGCGCAAGGCATCGTTTTCCGACGGGGGACCATCCAGCGAAACCAAGAGCTCGACGAAGGGATTGTCCACCAGTTGCTCTTCGATCCCCGCCAGAAGCGTTCCATTGGTGCAGAAGGTGGCATGCAGCCGGCGCTCTCGCACCAGCGTCAAGAGGTCGCTGATCCGAGAATAGAGCAGCGGTTCCCCGCCCGAAAAGATGAGCGAGGGAGCGGACGCGGCGGCCTCGTGCAGGACCCGTCGCAGCAGCTCGAAATCGACCTCTTCCGTCGACGTCTCGCCGAGAGTCCCCTGGCACCACCCCGCTTGGCCCCAGAGCATGCATTTCTGGCAGCGAAGGTTGCAGCGGTAGGTGAGGAGAAACTTCAGCACCAGCGGGGCGGGCACCCCCGTGGCCGAAGCCAACGACGCGTGAATCCAGCGATAGCGTTGCAGGAAACGCGCCTTGCGCGCCAGCATATGCCCGAAATGCCGGGGCTCCCGCAGGGCGCTCCGCACGAGAGCGGGCAAGCGAGAGAGCCTAGACACCTTCCCGCGCCTCCACCCGGGAAACGATCATCTGCAATTTGCCAGACGGTTCGACGATCAAATCCTCGGGACGAACCCGGGCGACCTCGATCGACATCGACGGACCCACGTGCCATCTGACCAGGGTCAGCAAGCGAGCTTGTTCGGTCGCGGTGAACGCCTCGGAGGCAACGACCCGCAGCGAGAGTCGGTCCGCCGCCTCGTGAATGAACTGCCCCGTCTCGATGCCCACGACATCTCGGAGCACGAGAAACAACGTCGGGACGACGCGACCATCTGGCGTCATGAGGCTGGTGCCAACTCTGCCCCGGATGGCCCGCACGACGGGAAAGCCGCGTCCGCAGGCGCAGCGGAGCCCCGGCTCGTCGAGCTCGATACAGTCGCCGAGCTCGTATCTGAGGAGCGGCATGCTGTGGTTGTAGAGCGACGTGCCGAGACAGGTGGGTTGCGGGCTCCCGGTTCGTCCGGGCGCGGAGCCATCGCTGTCGTCGCACTCCAGGAGTCCATAGTCGGAGTGGACGTGCATTCGCCGTTCGGGGCACTCCGAAATCGCCACCAGTCGTTCCATCTGGCCGTAGGAGTCGTAGACGGGACAACCAAAACAGCCCTCGATGAGCACCCGCTGTGACGGGAGGAGCAACTCGCCGGTGGTGAAGACGGCCTGCAGCCTGGGTCCGTCCTGGCCCATGTCGCGCAAGAACCTGGCCAGGGCGCCAACCACCGACGGCAGTCCCTTCAAGAAGCGGGCACGGTGGCGGCCGATGGCGGCGGCGTAGGCAACCGCGCTCTGCCGGGTCAACGACAGGCTGTTGAGCAGCAGGCGGCCGGTGATGGGCTGCGCCACGTACGGCGTGTGCTGGAACCCTTCACGGGAGAAGAAGACGCTGGAGAGCTCCGCGAAGCGATCACCCAGACGGTAACCAGCCCAGTTCCAGTAACGCCAGTAGTACGCAAACTCGAGAGCATTGGCTTCTCGATCCAGAAGGAACTCGTGCGTCGCGCCCGTGCTGCCGCTGGTACGATGGAGGGCGGGTCGGAAGCGAGACGCGTTGTCGGCCGTGAGCCGGCGGCTTTCACGCCGGGCCGTGGCTTTGGATAGCGGTGGCAGCTTTTGCAGGTCGCGAACTTGCCTGATGTCGGCCGGGGTGAGCTTGAGGGAACGAAATAGATCGCGATAGTAGGGCACGTGGTGGTACGCGTGGTCGACGATCGCTTGCAGACGCGAAAGCTGAAATGCCGCGAGCTCCTCGCGGGAATACCATTGCGTCCGCGCGAAGAGGCGCCGGTACTTCAGGATCTTCGTGGGTTGGAGGAAGCCGCCGACCGTCCAATGCACGCTCATCCGAGTCACTCCTTGAGCGGCAAGAGCGCAAAACCGTCGAGCTGCGTACGCCAGCGGCCATTGGCGTGTGGGCTTTCGAGCAGGGCGGCTAGCCGCCGCGACATCATCATGCAGTGATCGATATTACAGTGGAGAAACAGGGCCGAGCGGCCGGCCAGAAGCAGATGGTCGAATCGACCGAGGCGGTCGATGACGGCGGCCCATCGCTGGCGCCAACCCAGCTCGTAGATCGGGTACACGTCGCGAAGACCGATGGTTTGGACCTCGACCGGGGCGCTGACGCGCGCATCCAGCACGCCCGTGGCAACGAGCTCGCGGTGGACGATCGGGGACAGATCCCGGTTCGACATGGTCCAGACATCATCCGTTTCTGAACAGGGAATCTCGACCGTCAGGATGCGGTCGGCAGGGTCGGGCAACCCGGGGTTGAAGCGGTGGATCGACGAGACGCGGCCGACGCGCAAGCGCGGGTCCGGGAAGTAGTAGGTGTCGACGTCACCTGGTACGGGAGCCGCGTAGAGCAAATAGGCAACTCGGAGCGACCGCCAGCGCAGTGGCAGCGGTTCGGCTTGCAGGCCCGCCACACTCCAGGTCGTACGCAGCGGCAGCGTCGAGATGCACGTCCGGGCACAAACCGTGTGGGTGCGATTCTCCTGCGCGAGCCGAGCGACCACCCGGACACGATCCTTCTCGGGGTGCAGCTCGGTGGCCTCGGCGCCCGTGAGCACGGTGCCACCCTGGCGCGTGATTCCTTCCCTGAGCGCATCCGCGATCTGGCCCATGCCACCGTTCGGGTAGTAGAAGGTGCCGCGCTGGGAGCGTGGTACGCCGCCACGCACGCGGTGCAGGCGGGCCACCGCGGGCTCGAACGAGATTTGGCTGGGTGGCAGGCCCCAGAGCTTTTCGGCGTACGGACGATAGAAGAGCTCGAAGAGACTGTTGCCGACGCGGCTCCGTAGGTAGCTCTCGAAGCTTGCCTGGTCCGAGCCGTGCAGTCGCCGGCCAATCCCGGCCAGGACGAAATCCTTGAGAAACACCAGCGACTGCCGGAGGCCGAACGAGCCAGCAATCGTCGCCAGCGATGGCGGATAGGGCAGGAACTCGTTCGCGACGAGAATGCTGCCCCGGCGTCCCCTCGCGCGCAAACCTCCGTTGACGAGCTGCTCGACAAGCTTGAAAGCCGCGGGCTCGAACCCCGAATGGATACGATGCGAGCCCAGGTCCAGCGAGATTCCATGCCAGCGCATCCCAGCGGCCAGCCCCCCCACCTGCGGGTTCCGTTCGAGCAGCACGACATTGCCTTGGTGGCGAGCGGCAAGTTGCCAGGCGAGTGAGAGTCCCGATATTCCGCCTCCCAGTACGACGAATCCCGTGGCCGTTTCGTCCTGGCTCATGGCACGAATCGCAGCTCGCTCCTGGCCCGCGTCGCAGACGTGTTCACTCAGGTACCGGGCCCCTTCTTCGCCGCGGCGATGGGCAGCTCGCCGCTCGCGGAGGCGGGGGGGGCGAACTGGCCACTATCCGCAGACGCGTCGTGCTCTCCCTGTTCGCGCAGGCACGCGTCCACGGCCGCGACCATGCTGCGACGGTGGCGACTCTTGGGCAGAAACACGTTGGCGCCGGCGGCGATGGCCCGGTCGCGCGCCACCTGGGACGTCCGCGACGACAGCACGACGATCGGCAGGCCACGCAGCGTGGATTCGCGGCGGATGCGCTCGATGAGCTCGAAGCCATCGAGACGGGGCATCTCGAGCGCGGTCACCACGGCGTCGAAACGGCGCTCGCCGAGGATCTCCCAGGCGTCCCAGCCGTCCTCGGCCAGCACGGTTTGATACCCGGAAGCCGCCAGCAGCCGGGCCGCCATCTCGCGGGCCAGGCGCGAATCGTCGACCACCAGCACGCGCGGCTGGCCACGACGGGCGGCCGCGGGGGGCAACGCCGTGGCGGAGTAGGCGATGTCAGCCAGCGTGCCGAGGTCGAGCACGAGCTGGGCCTTGCCGGCGCCCGAGGCCGTCACGCCGGCGTAGATCGGCATGATCCCGATGAGCGGCCCGGGGGGGCGCACCACCACGGTGCGGGGGCCAATCACCTTGTCGCAGGTGATGAGGAAGTTGCGGCCGGCGTAGCGCACGTGCAGGGCGGCGGCGCGACGGCCGGGCGGCAGCTCGATGCCGAGCAGGGCGTGCATCTTGAGGATGGGCACGCTGACCCCGCCGATGGCGGGCAACTCGCTGCTCTCGCTGGTGCCACGCGCGGAGCCGGCCAGCACGTCGTGGCCGATGGGCAGCACTTCGATGACGTGGGCCGCGGGCACGGCGTAGACGTTGCCGCCGAGCTTGAAGAGCAGCCCCTGGGTGATGGCGCCGGCCAGCGGCAGCGAGAGCCGGAAACGCGTGAAGGCGCCCGCCTTCGACTCGACCTTGACCTCGCCGCCCAGGCGCAAGATCGCGCGCTTGACGATGTTCATGCCCATGCCCCGCCCGGCAAGCGCATCGGACTGCGGCCGGGTCGAAAAGCCCGCCTCGAAGATCGCGCTGACCAGCGTCTCGTCGCTCGGGGCCTCCTCGTCGCGCAGCTGTCCCGCGGCCCGCAGGGCGCGGCGGATGGCCTCGCGGTCGATGCCACCGCCATCATCCTCGAAGGTCAGAAAGACGAAATCCGCTTCCTGGGTGGCCCGGATGGCGATGCGGCCGTGGGCGGGCTTGCCGCGTTCGAGGCGTACCTGCGCGGATTCGATCCCGTGGGCCATGGCATTGCGCAGAAGATGGAGCAGCGGATCCGCGAGCTGGTCCACGATGGCCTTGTCGAGCTCGATCTCAGCCCCGGAGACCGAGAGGTCGGCCTGCCGGTGACAGGTCCGTTCGAGCTCGCGCAGGGCCGAGCCCAGGCGGGAGAAGGCCCATTCGAGCGGCACCAACCGGGAACGGCGGAGTTGCTCCTCGATATGCTCGGACGTCCGGCGCACGGATTCGGCGTCCGCGGACAGCCGCCGCACGGTGCGGTCGAGGAAGGATAATGCGTCGGTGAATTCGACGTCGACTTCGCCCAGGCGGTCGAGCTGTCGGCCGGTTTCGTCGTGCCGGGCCGCCACCGACAGCTCGGTCGCCAGCGCGTTTTGCACCGCGCGCAGGCTGTGCCGAGTCGTCTCCAGGTCGCGCAGCACGCTGTCCATCTCGTGCACGCGGCGGTCGAGGCGGGTGCGCAGAATCACCAGGTCGCCCACGCTTTCCAGCAGGGCGTCGAGCCGCTCGACCTCGACCCGCAGGAACCCCTCGCCGCCGGCGCGCCGATCGCCCACGGTCCGGCGATCCGTGCTCCGGCGGCGCTCGACGAGGTCGCGTTGGATGGGCACGCCTTCGGTCGGTGTTGGGTGGCGGGGCAGGGGCACCGCCAGGCGGGCGCTGCTGAGCAGGGCGCGGATCTCCGCCACGCCTTCGTCGATGCGTTCGAGGATGCCGAAGGTCGGCGCGAGCTGGCCGCGGCGGATCTCGGTGCACAATTCCTCGAGCTCATGCGCCGCGCGCGACACCGCATCGAAGCCGACCGAGCCGGCCGAGCCCTTGAGCGTGTGCAGGTGGCGGAAGAGGACATCGACGACCTCCGGGGAGATCTCGAGCGTCGCCTCCGAGGCGTGCGAGAGTAGCTTCTGCGCCTCGATGATGTGGCCGAGATACCTCTCCGCCTCTTCCAGGAAGAGGCTGCGCAGCATGTCGGTTTCGCCAGCGTTCCAGTCCTGGGAAGGGACGTTACCGCCGCCGTCGCTGCTGTCGCTCTTTCCCGCCATCGCGGATGGACCTAGCCGCCGTCCGGAGTCTTGCCGAGGGCGGCGAGCAGGTTGCGCAGGGCCTCGCCCAAGGGGCTGCGGGCGCCCGCCACCAGAGGCGCGAGCGGGGAGAGCACGCGCACCAGCTCCGGGCGCCGCTCGTGCAGGATGCGAGTGATCTCGGTCTCGCCCTGGCCAGCGAAGCGGAGCTGCGAGATGGCGCTCACCAGCGTCCTGCGCACGCTCGCGAGCTCGGCCGCCTCGGCGCTGGCGCGGCTGGTGAGGGCGGTGAGTTGGTCGGCGATGTTGCGCACGCTTTCGATGGCCCGCGTGGCGTCGCCGGTGGCGCTGGCGATGGTTTCGATGTAGGCGCCGATGTCCTTCGCCGCCGAGGCGGCGCGCTCGGCCATCTTGCGCACCTCCTCGGCCACCAGGCCAAAGCCCTTGCCCTGCGCGCCGGCGCGCGAGGCCTCGATGGCGGCATTGAGCGAAAGGATGTTGGTTTCCGAGGTGACGTCGTCGAGCATCTCGACGATCTGGCCGATCTCCTCGGAGCGCGCCTCGAGCGCCTTGAGTTTGCGCGCGATCTCGGCCACGGCCGCCTGCTGTCTTGCCATGCCCTCGGCGATCTCGGGGAAGCCACCACTGGTGGCCTCGGCTGCGATCGCGACACAGGTCGCCGCGTACGAGATCTGCGCGGCCCGCTCCTCGAGGGCGGCAAGCAGCGCGTTCGCCGTCTGCGCGATCTCGCCGAGCGAGCCGCCGCCCGGTTTCGCGCGCACGGTCAGGTCACCTTGCTGGGCCGCCCGCAACGTGGCAAGCAGGTCTTCGAGCTCGTCTTTTTCACTCATGATCCAACCGCCGTGCTGATCGCATCCCGCACGTAGTCGATGGTGCGCGCGATGTCGAGAAGTAAGGCCGGACCACTGGCGTCGAGCACGGTGGCCGACAGGAAGGTGGGACGCGGAGGCGGCGTGCGGCTGTGTTGCTCGTCGATGGTGCCGATGTGGAGCACGCGATCGACGGCGAGCGCCGCGCGCACCGGCTCGCGCCCAGCATCGCCCGCGGTCTCGACGAGCAGCAACTTGTCCCGGGACGAGCGATAGCCCGTGGCCTCGGCGGACTCGTCGCCGGCCGGGTGGAAACACACGCCCAGATCCAGGATAGGCAGAATGTGGCCCTCCAGGGGGGCGATGCCGCGCACCACCGGCGGGGACAGTGGCACGGGGGTTACCGCGCGCATGGGCAAGACCTTGCGCACGGCCGCGAGGGGAAGCGCGCAGCGCAGGCCGCGCAACTCGAAGAAGACCACGTCAAGGGGGGCGGGCGCTGGCATGGCTAGACGACCACCGGCGCGACCCGGCGCCGGATGAGCTTGCTCCGCAGGAGGCGGAAGAGCACCTGGGTCACGTTGTACGACCCCATCTTCGAGATCTGGATGAGGTCGCGCACGGTGTTGCGGCCGTTGACCAGCTCGGCGATGGTCGCCTCCTCGCGCAGAAGATGCCCGCGGTCGAAGGCGGCGAGCTTGTCCTCGTTGCGCACGAAGGTCATGTCGAAGTTGCCGATCTCCTGCTCGATCACGCGCCATTCCTCGACCCGGCGCAGCCCCTCCAGGATGAGGCCGTCCACTGCGAGCGACAGCGAGGCCTCACGCGCCACGGCCGGCAGTTCGCTGGTGGGGCGGAAGGCGAAGCGACCGCTGCCCCAGCGCAAACTCTCGAACACCAGGGCCGCGGTCTGCTTGGCCATGGCCTTGCGGAGATCCGCGGGCACGAGCAAACCGCGACCGCACAGGTAGGCTCCGAGCAGCTCGCCACCGCCGTCGAGCTTCCGCGCTTCGAGGGCCTGCGCCAGCGCCTCCGGGGGCAGATGTCCGCCGCTGACCAGGAAGCGGCCAAGCAGAAACTCTTCGGCCACCCCATGCGCGCCCGCGAACTCCACGCGCCCTTGCCCGAGGTAGATGTCCATCTGCGCACGGCCATGCATGAGGTTGACCGTGCCGGTGTA
>PNBO01000174.1:0-13867 GCA_003136095.1 Myxococcales bacterium | reverse complement strand
CTTGGCCATGGGCGAGGCGGGCTCTTGTCCGGCCTTCTCCAGGGTGTGGTTGACCACCGCGAGGAGGGCGTCCGGGGAAAAAGGTTTCGAGATGATGTTGACCACGTTCGGCATGACCGCGAAACACTCGCTGATCTCCTCGCCCTTCGCGCTCATGACGATCACGGGGACCGAGGCCAGGCTAACATTGCCCGAGATGGCGCGGCAGACGTCGTCGCCCTTCATATCCGGCAGCAGGAAATCGAGCAGAATGAGGTCCGGCCGGTGGGCCTGCGCGGCCTCCACGCCACTCTCTCCGGTGCGCGCCGTCTCGACCCGGTAACCCGCCTTGGTCAGCGACAGCTCGACGAGCTTGCAGATAGTCGGGCTGTCATCGACGACAAGTATGGTCTCTCCTGACATCGGCCGTGGTTTCCTTTCGCCCGGAGTGGCAAAACAGTCTACAACCTTTCGCCCTTTCCCCGAGGCGAAAGTCTCGTGTCGTACCCTCTGCTACANNCGGATCCGGATCCGGAAACCTCTTCCCCTCCGGCCTCTGTGTCCTCTGTGTCCTCTGTGGTTAACCCTTCCTTCCGCCTACATTTTTGGGCCTGGCCTACCGATGGAGAACTACCGGAGTTTCTCATATGGATGCTGCGACATGGCTGCGCCAGATGGCCGGCGATTCCGCCCAGCCGGACAGGCACGCCCAAGTAACCGAGCTCTGCACAACCCTGGCGGGGCTGCCCTCTTTCGACGACCTGCTTTTCGAGGGGATGGAACGGGTCGCCGCTTGCTTCAACGCCGAGCGCGCGGCGGTCTTCATTCCCGACCGTGAGAACCAGTTTCGCGCGGTGGCCTGGGTCGTTGATTCCGCGCGCGAGCTGCGCCTGCCCAGCGACCCCGCCAACCTGATTGGATGGGCCGCGACCACAGAGGCGCCGGCCAGCATTCGCAACGTCTGGGACCTGGCGGAGCTCGTGCGCCTGCATTCGCGCCTGCGGCCCGACGAGCACCTCGACCAGTGGCTCGGCCTGCGTCTGCGTTCGGTCATTCTGGCGCCCTTGCGCGACCTCAAGCAGGTCATGGGCGTGTTGCTCATCGCCAACCGCAAGGACGAGTCGGGTGTCTTCTCGTCGCGTGACCTGGTGAGCGCCGGCGAAGTGGCCGAGACCCTGGCTTCCGCCCTGGCTCTCAACCTCGGTCATCGCTCGACGCCCCCGCCCGCGTCGACGGCGGCGAAGTCGACGCCGACGCCGCCCGCGGCGCGGGCCACGCCAACGCCGCCCGCGGTGAAGGCCACGCCGGCGCCGCCTGCGGCGAGGTCGACGCCGACGCCGCCTGCGGTGGGGTCGACGCCGACGCCGCCTGCGCTGAGGACCACGCCAACGCCGGCTGCGGTGAAGGCCGCGCCGAAGTCTGCTGCCACGCCAGGCAAGTCGCCAGCGGCCGTGACCACGGTCGCTGCCACCGCGGCTCCGGCAGGCGCCGCCGGCCGGCCGGCCACGCCCAAGGCCCCCGCCGTGCGCGACAATGGCAAGGGCAAAGCGGCGTCGAAGCCAGCGGGCAGGTGGGACTATCTTGTCGAGGCGGGCATCATGCAGCCCGACCTTCTGGCCAAGTCGGTGAGTTCGGCCGAGGCGGCATCGACCGATGTCGGCCGCTACTTGATCGAGAAGGTCGGCATCGCGCGCGCCGAGGTGGAGAAGGCGGTTTCCCAGTACTACGGCGTTCCATTTTACCGGTTCACCGCGGCGCAGACCATCCCCGAGGATCTGCGCCAGCGACTGCGCGTCGACTTTCTGCGCAAGATCTGCGCGGTGCCCATCGAGCGCCGCGGTCCTCGCCTCATTGTGGTCATCGACAATCCGCACGACATCGCGCGCGCCGACGCTCTGCGCTCGGTGGAGGCCGACCGCGAGGTTACGATCCATGTCGGCTTCCGCGATGAAATTCTGGCGTGCGTCGAGGCCTCGTACGGCCTGCGGTCGGACGTCAACTCCTTGATCAGGGAGTTATCCACCGACGAGAGCACCGGCGCGGTGGACGAGGTCACTGAGGATGACGGCGAGGGCGAAGAATCCGACAGCGCCATCATCAAGCTGGCCAACCAGATCATCATCGACGCCTTCCAGCGCGGCGCCTCCGATATCCACATCGAACCCTACGGCAAGGAAGAGAACACCCGCATCCGCTTCCGCATCGACGGCGACTGCGTGAACTACCAGGAGATTCCCGCGATCTTCCGCAACCCGCTCGTGGCCCGGTTCAAGATCATGGCCCGCTTGGACATCTCGGAGAAGCGCAAGCCCCAGGACGGCAAGATCAGGTTCCGCATGCGCGACCGGACCATCGAGTTGCGCGTCGCCACCTTGCCCACCGTGAACTCCAACGAGGACATGGTCATGCGTATTCTGGCCGCCTCGAAACCCATCCCCCTCGATGAGATGGGCATGAGCGAGCGCAATCTGCGCGAGATGAGGAACATCATTTCCAAGCCCTACGGGCTCGTTCTTTGCGTGGGGCCAACGGGGTCGGGCAAGACCACGACCTTGCACTCGGCCTTGGGTTCCATCAACACGACGGACATGAAGATCTGGACGGCCGAGGATCCCGTCGAAATCACGCAGGCGGGGCTGCGCCAGGTGCAGGTGCAGCCCAAGATCGGCTTCGACTTCGCGGCGGCCATGCGCTCGTTCCTGCGTGCCGACCCCGACGTCATCATGGTCGGCGAAATGCGCGACAAGGAAACCGCCAGCACGGGCGTCGAGGCCTCGCTCACCGGCCACCTGGTGCTCTCGACCCTGCACACCAACAGCGCGCCCGAAACCATCACCCGTCTCGTCGACATGGGGCTCGATCCCTTCAGCTTCGCCGACGCCTTGCTGGGCGTGCTGGCGCAGCGGCTGGCGCGCGGGATCTGCAAGAAGTGTCGCGAACAGTATACGCCCACCCCGGAGGAGATCGCCGAGATCGTGGAGGCTTTCGGCGAGGAAGGCGCGGCGGCGCGCGGAGTCCTGCGGCCCGATTTCAAGTTGTGGCGCGCCCCTGGCTGCGAGCTGTGCGCCAAGACTGGCCTCAAGGGACGCATCGCCATTCACGAGTTGCTGGTCGCCGACGAGGGCATCAAGCGCGTGATCTCCGCCAAGGGCGCCGTCGAGGACATTCGCAAGCTGGCCATCGCGGGTGGGATGACGACCCTCCTCCAGGATGGCATCGAGAAGGCCATCGCCGGCAAGACCGACGTCAAACAAGTCCTCGCGGTGTGTTTGCGCTAGGGGCTTTCCCTAGGAGGCGGGCAGGCAAAGGCGGGATTCGAGAGCAGCTCCCGTGCTCGGCGAGCGAACGGCTGCAACGGGGGAACGAAGTGCCCCGCTCGCCGGACGTTGGAATGGAAACCCTGGGAGGGTTTCCATTCCTTCTCGCGCTCTGGCTCCGCCGGGCGAAGCCCGGCTACGCCTACGCGTGACTTCGGGCGCGCGATGCGCGCCCATGTCACTCTCGGTCGTCGCTTGGCATCCTCGCTGCGCTCGGAGCAGCTCCTCACGCCGACGGTCGGGACACTTCGTTCCCCCTGCGCGCCGTCCGATCCGTGCAGGGGCTGGCTCAAGGTGCATCTGTGCTTTCCGCGCCACATGGGTGACCGGAACCTGGTTCGAAGATGCAAGCTCGGCGCGCGGGGCGACCGGGAGCGCTTCCGAGGCGGCGTAGAGTCGCGCACCGAGCGTCCGCGCTCGGTTGCCAGCGAATCGGGACCGGGGCCAGCGACCAGCAAGCGCGTGGGGATCGGCGGGCTTTGCCCGACGATCCGCATCGTGGGAGGGCTTGGGAACCCTTCCAGGGTTCCCATCAGAATCGCTGGTCGCGTAAGGCCCCAGAAGCCGAGCGTGCCATGGCCGCGTCCGCGCGGCCGTTGGCATGCGTCCACCTCACGCGTGGGGCTTGGCGGGCTTTGCCCGACAAGCTCCTGCGCGGGAGGTTTGGAAGCCCTTTGGGGTTCCATCACAAACGATCCGCTCCCGGGTAAGCCCCCAGCGAAGCCGAGCGCCGCTCTCCCATATTCTTCCCGTTCAAATATGGACAGCCCCTAGCGCGGCTTGCCTTCGAGCAGCCGGATCTGCAACCTCGCCGAGCCCGCGTCGGGGCCGCTCGGCAGGAGCTGGATGTAGTGATGGTAGCACTTGAGCGCCTGGGCCTTCTGGCCGGTTTCCCGATAGGCCTCGGCCAGGCCGAAGAGGGCCGTGCCGTTCGCGGGATTGCCCGCGAGCGCCTGTTTGAAGAGTCCGATGGCCTGGTCGAACTGCCGGTGGTTGAGCGCCACGTAGCCCTGCGCCGCCATCGCCTGGGGAGCGCCCGTGGAGGAGCCGCCCGCGGCGGCCACGACCGGGCGGCGGGCCGCCGCGCCGGACTTGCTCGCGCGAGCCGCCACGGCTCGGGCCTGGATGCGGGACTTCTTGCGTGAGGGGGCCGAGCTCGCATGGTTGTTCGCGCCGGCGCCAGCCTCGACTGCGGGAGCAGGCGGTTCGGCGTTGTCGGGCGCCGCGGTTTCCTCCACCAGCGGCTGCGGGGCCGCTGGCGGCGGCTCGGGAGGGCTAGCTGGCTGGGGGGGCGCCGGGACGCCGGGGACCGCCACCCGGGCAGGATCCCGCGCCACGAAACGCCAGTTGTACAAGGCAATGCCAGCAAAGGCCACCAGCGCCGCGACCGCCACCGTCAGGAGCAGCTTGAGGAGGAGGGGAACATGCGAGGGCCGCGTGCGAACCACTTTGGTTTCGGTACTATCCTCGACCTCCGGGGAGGCGCCACGGTCGAGCACCATGCGGCTGAGCGCCGGTTGCGCCGAGGCTGGCGGCGGGGGTGGCAGCAGCATGGGGCCGGGGGTGTCCGCGCGCCGGGCGCGTTCGGCGCTGTCGACGATATCGAAAAAGGGCACGAGGTCAGGCACGTCCCCCACCCGCTGCCAGGCCTTGCCGTCGTGCGAGATCCGGTCCTCGCGGGTCACCCGGCGCTCGATAATCCATCGGTGCAACGTCGCCAGGTCGGGTGAGCGCAGAGAGCGGCCGTGGGTGGTTTCGACGAGCCACTCGGCCGCGTCCGGGGTGGGCGTGGCGGGGCGACTCGGGGCTTGATCTGGCGAGGGTGATTTGGGTACGAGCACGATGATATGCCCGCAATCGCGACACTTTACCGAAGTGCGGGAGCCAAGGCTAGCGGCGCCCTCCAGCTTCCATGCGCTTTGGCAGTGATCGCAGCGGACTTCCATTAGTTAGAGCCTAGAACCTCTTTTCTCGCATCGTACTCCCGGCGGCGCCCTGGGGTCCTCTTGGAAATCTGACGGCTAGGCCAGGCGGAGGCAAACGAGAAACAGGGCCAAGCCCACGAGGAATCCCGAGGCTGCGAGAACCGCCGGGACCCGCCGGAGGCCGAGATGGGCGTCAAGCCCATGACGAAAGAATACCACGGCGCTCGTCAGCCAGATCGCCAGGCCGAGCAAGGCCAGCAAGACCCAGGGCGTCTTGGGCCGCGGCCGTTCGGCGAGGCGATCGGCGTGCCACCGCGCTCCCTCCTCGAAGGTCGCCGCCGCGTGGGGGTCTTCGCTGGCCGCCAACAATCGCGCCAGCCTCCGTTCGAGGTTCGGCAGGCGGGCGCCATGCGGGGTGTAGAAGGATCGGGTGCCCAGGATGGCCGCGCGCTCCGCCTCGAACGCTGCCCGGGCGGTGCCGTAGTCCCCCCGCGTTACGGCGGTCACGGCGATCGTATCTAGCCGGTCCAGGGCGGCGGTGGTGAAAGGACTGCCCGGTACATAGAACCGGCCGGCCTCGAGGTAGTGGCGGATGGCGAGCGCCGTCTCCCCGCGCTGCTCGGCCGCAGCGCCGCTCGCCAGGGCCGCCCGCGCGTCGACGAGCAAGCGTCCCACGACGATGCCGAGGGCCAGGGCCAGGCCGGCCAGGGCGATGGCAAGTTGCCCCCGCCACGGCCGCATCACACGAAATCCCTCTTGCGGAAGATCAGCATGGCCAGCACCAGCACGGCCAGCGAGTAGGCCACGCCGTACACAGTGGCCAACAGGATGTAGTCCGGGTTCACGAACTGGCGGTGCACCGAAACCTCCTCGGCGCCGATGATGGCGCCCGAGGGATAGAAGAGGTGCAGATTCGGGATCACGTCGCACAGCAGGTTCAAGACCGCCCGCGCGCTGGACCCCATTTTCTCGCCCAGGGCGCGGATGTCGGGTACCGAGCGGCCGACCACGAAGCAGCCCAGGGCGAAGAACCCGGAGAGAAACGGGCTGGAAAAAGCCGAGAAGAACACGGCGATGGACGTTACCAGCATGACGTTGACGAAGAGCAACCACACCGCTTTCGCGGTGGGCACGTCGAAGCGCGCGCCCTCGACGGCCAGAACGACGGCGAGGACGGCGCCCATCACCGCCATCTGCACGGCGAGGGTAAGGAGCATGCCCAGCCATTTGCCGAGCACGAATTCCCAGCGCCACAGCGGCTTGGGCAGGATGGTGTACACCGTCTTGAGGTCGAGCTCCTTGTAGAGCAGGTTGACGCCCACGAAGATCGCGATGATGACCCCGAAGAGATCGATGCCGAAGAGGCCGATGTCTCGGATGGTGCGGACCTCCTCGTGCAGGGTCAGGTTGCCGATGGCGAGCGCGGATAGGATGATGAGCACCGCGAAGAAGAGCAGGCTGTAGAGGATCTTGTTGCGCACGGCTTCGCGGAAGGTATTCCGGGCGATGGCGAGGATGCGATTCATGCCGCCCCCTTGTCCGAGGCCTGGCGCACGAAGAGATCCTCGAGCGACTCGCGGCGCGGGGTGACCGAGAGGATGTTCGACCCGCTGCCCAGCGCGGCCTTGAGGAAGGCGTCTACGTCCGCGCCTTCGGGCAGGTCGACCAGCATGCCGTCGGGGGTCTGCCGGACCTTCCCCCCCTCGGGCAACTCCGGGATATGGCCCACGCCGTGGCGCAGGCACACNNGAGTACACGACCGTGCGGCCCTCGTGCTTGAGCTCGAGCATAAGGTCGCGGATCTCCTTGCGGCCCAGCGGGTCGAGCCCGGTCATGGGCTCGTCGAGGACAACCAGCTCCGGATCGCCCATCAAGGCCTGCGCGATGCCGACCCGCTGGAGCATGCCCTTCGAGAACTTGCGCAGCGGCCGGCCGCGCGCGTTGTCGAGGCCGACGCGGGTGATGAGCTTGGCCGCGCGCTCGCGCCGCACGCGCCGGGGTACGTCGAACAGGGCGCCGACCAGGTCGAGAAACTCCTCGGGCGCGAGATATTCGTAGAAATAGGGGCTCTCCGGCAGGTATCCGAGCTTACGCTTGGCCTCGCGGTTGGGGACCGGCCGGCCCAGCACCTCGGCGCGGCCGCGCGTGGGGAAGACCAGGCCCATGAGCATCTTGAGCGTGGTGGTCTTGCCCGAGCCGTTGGGGCCGAGGTAGCCGAAGATCTCGCCGCGCCGGACGTCGAAAGTCGCTTCCCGGACCGCCTCGACCCGCTTGCGCAGAAACCCCAGGTAGAAGGTCTTGGCCAACCCCTCGGCGCGCAGGACGATGTCAGTCATTCCGCTTCGCTCCCATGGGAACCCTGAGAGGGTTCCCAAACCCTCCCGCGATGGTACGCCGCCGGCAAAGCCGGCGGGCTCCCCACGCGATTGCTCTTACTCATCCTAGCCATCGAGGTGCCGCCGGTACCAGTAGATGGTGCGCAGGAGGCCTTCTTCCAGATCGACCTTGGGCGCATAGTGCAGAAGCTCCTTGGCCTTGTCGATGTTGGGGATGCGCAGCTCCACGTCGGCCTGGTTCCACGGCACGTGCTCGATGTGCGACGCGCTCGAGGCCAGGCGGATGATTTCCTTGGCCAGGGTGTAGATGGTGAGCGTGGAGCGCGGGTTGCCGATGTTGAAGGCGTGGCCGACCGCCTCGTCGCGCACGAGCGCGAGCGCGATGCCGTCCACGATGTCGTCGACATAGCACCAGGCGCGGATCTGCGAGCCGTCGTTGTGCACGGTCAGCGGCTCGCCGCGCAAGGCGCGCACGATGAAGTGGTGAACCGCGCCCTCGCCCACCTGGCGCGGGCCGTAGATGTTGAAGGGCCGGATGGAAACCGTGGGCAGCTGGTATTGCTTCCAGTAGTTCATGGCCAGGTGCTCGGTGGCGAGCTTGGCTACGGCGTAGGTCCAGCGCGCCTCGCCGACGGCGCCCAGGGTGGTCGCGTCCCATTCGGTGACGTTGTAGGCGTAGCGGCCGAAGACCTCGCTGGTGGAGAAATCAATCACGCGCTTGATACCGACCGTGGCGGCTGCCGCCTCGAGCACGTTCATGGTGCCGAGCAAGGATACGCGCATGGTCAGTACCGGGTTGCAGAGCACGGTGTCCACGCCGGCGATGGAGGCGAGGTGGATCACGGCATCGCACCCGGCCATGGCGGCCTTGACCGCGGCCATGTCGAGCACGTCGCCGGCGATGGTCTTGACGTGCGGGTGCTTGTCGAGGCCGGCCGGTCCCAGGGCATTGCGCCGGAAGGTGTCGAGCACGACGATCTCGTTGTCCGGGGCGAAGCGCTCGACGAGGTGCGAACCGATGAAGCCGGCACCACCGGTCAGAAGAATGCGCCGTCCCGAAAGGGTGGGAATTGGAAAAGAAGTGTCGCTCATGGGGGAGTGAAGGCCGTATCATAGCCGAACTGGAAATCGATGCCTGGTAGGAACGGGCCAAGACAAAGGCAGAGACGCGCCGGCGTGCTCATTCCGCTGTTCTCGGTTCGCACCAGGACGGGATGGGGGCTGGGCGAGATCCCCGACGTGGTGGCCATGGCGAGATGGGCCGCGCCGGCGGGCATTCGCGTCGTGCAGATGCTGCCGGTGTGCGCGGTCAGTGGGGGCGAGACCAGCCCGTACTCTGCGGCCACCGCCTTTGCCATCGATCCCGGCGTATCTGGGGCTAGACGCGTGCGAGGACTTCGTGGCCGCGGGGGGGCGGCTGGCGTTGGCGGAGGCGGATCGACGCCTGCTCGAGGAAGCATGGCCACGGCCGCGACGGTGCCCTGGAACCGGCTGCGGCCACTCAAGGAGCGCGCCATGCGGCTGGCCTTCGAGACGTTCCGCGGCTGGCGAATGGCGGCGGCGGAGCCGGCGGGCACGGCAGCTTGCCCAGTTTCGCGAGGAAAACCGCGACTGGATCGAGGACTGGGCCCTCTTTGCGGTGCTTGCACGAGCAAGCTACCAGCGAGCACTGGCAGGACTGGCCGAAGGATCTGGCCGCTCGCCGTCCGCTCGCGCTGGCCAGCGCCGCCAAGGAGCACAAGGAGGAAATTCTCTTCGTCACCTGGCAGCAGTGGCAGCTCGACGAGCAGTGGCGGGCGGCGCGCCAGGCGGCCGCCGAGCTGGGCGTGGACCTGATGGGCGATCTCCCCTTCGTCGTGGCCGAGGATTCGGCCGACGTGTGGAAGGAGCGCAAGTTGTTCCGGCTGGGCCTGCGCGTGGGCGCGCCGCCCGATGGCTTCAATGCCGAGGGCCAGGACTGGGGCTTGCCGCTCTTCGACTGGCGCGCCATGGAGCAGTCCGATTTCGCGTGGATGCGCCGGCGGGCGGAGCGTTCAGGGAAACTGTTCGGTCTGTACCGTGTGGACCACGTCATCGGCATGTACCGGACCTACTACCGCTCCGCTGACGGACGCAAGTCCGGCTTTTCGCCCTCGGACGAAGACGCGCAGATTCGTCTTGGCGAAACCCTCCTCGCCATCATGGACGAATACGGCGAGGTCATCGCCGAGGACCTCGGCATGGTGCCGGAATTCCTGCGTCCCTCGCTCACGCGCCTACGCTTGCCCGGCTACCGTGTCCTGCGCTGGGAAAAGGACGACCTTTGGCGTGACGGCCGCATGCAGCAGTTCTTCCGCGATCCCGCCAAGTGGCCCGAGATCTCCGTCGCCACCTCGGGCACGCACGACACCGACGCGCAGGCCGTGTGGTACGACGGGCTCTCGCCCGAGCACCGCGGCTATCTCGCGCGCATCCCGGGGCTTGGCCAGCTTGACTGCAACAAAGGCTTCGACGACACCGTTCGCGACGCGCTTTTGCGCGTGCTCTACCAGTCGGCCTCGGACCTCTGCCTGCTACCCTTCCAGGACCTCCTCGGCGCGCGCGAGCAGGTCAACGTCCCCGGCTCCGTCAACGGCCGCAACTGGACCTACCGCATGCCCATGACCGTCGACGACCTGGCCGCCGACCAGGTAACCAGCGAGCGCCTCCTGCATCTGGCCACCGAATCACGGAGATTCCCGAACTCACCATGACCGCACTTCTCGTGGTCGTGGTCATGGCCGTGGCCGGCTAGCTTCTCCGTTTCTCCCTACCCCAGCACCTCGCGCACTCGCCGCGCCAGCTCCTCGAACGAATAGGGCTTGGGCAGGAGCTCGACACCCGCCTCCCGCACGCGGTGATGGGCAATGACGTTCTGGGTATGCCCCGACGTGAAGAGCACCTTGAGCGCGGGACGCAGCCGCCACGCTCTCGGATCGGGGATAGGTTAGGCTACTTCGGCCCGTATGGCCAAACCCAGTCGGCGTCACTCGGCCGGTCGACGCCTTCCGCGTGCGCATGGGCGCGGCATTCGAGCTGGACGTTTCGGAAACGCTCGCGCGCATGCGCGCCGATGGCCCGCAGGCGTGGCACGCGGTCGATGACGTCGATGGCCAGACTAAAGCGATCGACTTGGTTCTCGATGGCCAGTTCCAGTGGCGTGTTGATGTTGCCCTTCTCCTTGTAGCCGCGCACGTGCAGATGATCGTGGTTGGCGCGCCGGTAGGCCAGGCGATGAATCAGTGCTGGGTAGCCGTGGAAGGCGAAGATGACGGGCCGGTCCACGGTGAAGAGGCTGTCGAAGTCGCGATCCGACAGTCCGTGCGGGTGTTCGCTCTCGGGTTGCAGGCGAAAGAGGTCCACGACGTTGACGAAGCGGAGCTTGAGGTCGGGGAATTCCTGGCGCAGCAGCGCCGCGGCCGCCAGAGCTTCCTTGGTGGGCACGTCGCCCGCGGTGGCCAGGACCACATCGGGCTCTTGTCCGCCGTCGGTGCTGGCCCATGCCCAGATGCCGATGCCCTTGGTGCAGTGGCGAACGGCGGCGTCCATGTCGAGGTATTGCAGGTGCTTCTGCTTGTCCGCGACGATGACGTTGACGTAGTTGCGGCTGCGCAAGCAATGGTCCGCGACGGAGAGCAGGCAATTCGCGTCGGGTGGCAGATAGATGCGCGTGACGGCCGCGCTCTTGTTGACCACCAGATCCAAGAATCCCGGATCCTGGTGGGTGAAGCCATTGTGGTCCTGACGCCACACCGTCGACGTAATCAGCAGATTGAGCGACGCCAAGTCCGCGCGCCAGGGCAAGTGGCTGGCGATCTCCAGCCACTTGGCGTGTTGGTTGAACATGGAATCGATGACGTGCGCGAAGGCCTCGTAGGTCGAGAGGAAGCCGTGCCGGCCGGTGAGCAAGTAACCTTCGAACCAGCCTTCCAGCGTGTGCTCGGACAACATCTCCATCACGCGGCCGTCGGGGGCCAGCTCCGTCCCGTCGGCGTCGTCGGGCAGCGACTCGGCCATCCAGCACTTCTTGGTGACGGCGTAGACGGCGTCGAGCTTGTTCGAAGTGGTTTCATCGGGACCGAAGAGGCGGAAGTTCGTGGGGTTGGCGGCCAGGGTGTCGCGCAGGAGCGCGCCCAAGGGCCGTGTGTTTTCGGCCGTCGTCTGGCCGGGCACCACGTTGGCGACCGCGTAGGCGCCAAAATCGGGCAGGCGCAGATCCTTGCGCAGCAGCCCGCCATTGGCGTGAGGATTGGAACCCATGCGCCGCGCGCCTTGGGGCGGAAGGGCGCGCAATTCGGGCGCCAGGCGCCCGTCGCCATCGAAAAGCTCGTCGGGCTTGTAGCTGCGCAGCCAGTCCTCGAGCTGCTTGAGATTCTCGGGCTTGCTGGTCACATCGGTCAGCGGGACTTGGTGCGCGCGCCAGGTGCCCTCGACCTTGTGTCCGTTGACCACCGCCGGCCCCGTCCAGCCCTTGGGCGAACGCAACACGACCATCGGCCAGCGCGGCCGCGCCACGGCCTGCGTCTCGCGCGCCTCGGCCTGAATCCGCTGGATCTTCTCCACCGCGGAATTCAGGGTCGCCGCCATGGCCTGGTGCATGCTCGCCGGCTCCGAGCCCTCGACGAAGAGCGGCTCCCAGCCGTAGCCGCGCAGCAGGCTCGTCAGCTCGTCGAGGGGAATGCGGGCCAGGATGGTCGGGTTGTTGATCTTGTAGCCGTTGAGATGGAGGATCGGCAGCACCGCCCCGTCGCGCGCGGGGTTCAAGAACTTGTTGCCGTGCCAGGAAGTCGCCAGGGGGCCGGTCTCGGCCTCGCCGTCGCCCACCACCGCCGCGACGATCAGATCGGGGTTGTCGAAGGCCGCGCCAAAGGCGTGCGAGAGGCTGTAGCCCAGCTCGCCGCCCTCGTGAATCGATCCCGGCGTTTCCGGCGTGCAATGGCTGCCAATGCCGCCGGGGAAGGAGAACTGGAGGAAGAAGCGCTGCAAGCCGTGCAGATCCTGACTGCGGTCGGGATAGATCTCGCTGTAGGAGCCTTCCAGGTAGACCGGCGCCAGCACGCCCGGCGCGCCGTGGCCCGGGCCGGCGAGAAAGATGACGTTCACGTCGTACTCGCGGATGACGCGGTTCAAGTGCGTGTAGATAAAGCTCAGTCCCGGGCTCGAGCCCCAGTGGCCGAGCAGGCGTTTCTTGATGTGCTCGGACCGCAAGGGTTCGTGCAGGAGGGGATTGTCGCGCAGGTAGATCATGCACGCCGCCAGGTAGTTGCACGCGCGCCAGAAACCATCGGTGCGCGCCAAGGCCTCGGGCTCTAGCGGCGTGCCGCCGACGGTTGACTTGGCTGGCCCGCGCGCCCGGGTTCCGACCAACGCTTCCTTGCTGTTCGCCATGGGGTTCTCCTTGGGGTGTGGCTGGCGCGAATGATAGCGCCGGCGCGCTTGTCGCGCTTGGCGATAGGCGGGTGGCGCTGTAAGGATCTGTGCATGCCGCTCGACAGACCGCGCTTTCGTCGCGACCTCGAGGCCGTGCCGCTCGAGGCCGACGGGCAACGGTATATCGAGGTTCGCGATCCGACCACGGGCGGCAGTTTCCGGCTCTACGATTTCGAGTACCACGTGGCGCTCGCCTTCGACGGCCTGGCCTTCGACAAGATCATCCCCTGGTTGAAGCTTGCCACCGGGCTGCACCTGCGGGAAAGCGAGCTCCGGGAATTCGCGGCGCGGCTGCGGGAGCTGGGTTTTCTCGAACCCGACGCGGACGGCGCGCCCGCCGCGCGTCCCGCCCTGCGGGGCGAGACCGCCCTCGCGGAGCCCGTGGCGGTCGCGACCCACGACGAATCGAGCGAGCCGGATGTCGGAGTTTCGCCACCGAGCGAGGTAATCGTCCCCACGGTGGCCGAGGCGGAGGCGGCTCCGGAACCCTTGGCGGCGGCTTCGGGATCCGAGCTGATGTCGGCGGCGTCGATCGAGGCAATTCCCGCGATGCCGGCGGCGATGCCGGCGGAGGTGGCCGCGGAGCCCGTGGCCGGGGCCTCGGGCTCTGAGCTGATGTCGGCGGCGTCGATCGAGGCAATTCCCGCGATGCCGGCGGCAATGCCGGCGGAGGTGGCCCCGGAGCTGGCGGAAACGCCCGAGGTGGCGGTGCTCGAAGCGGTGGCAGCGCCCGAGGAAGCCGCCCCCGTACCGGCGGAAGCGCCCGAAGAGGCGGTGCCCGAGCTGGTGGCAGGGTCCACGGAAGCCGCCCCGGAACCGGCGGCAGCGCTTGATGAGCCCATCACAGAGCCCGTGGCAGGGC
>PNBO01000068.1 GCA_003136095.1 Myxococcales bacterium | reverse complement strand
GTCAGCTCGACCAGCCGCTCCAACGCCTTCCAGCCGGCCTCCCGCTCCAGCCGCCCCATCTCCACCAGCATCCCGACCAGCGGCTTGCGACTCGTGCCGGAATCAGCCTGCAAGCGCAAAGCCTCCTCGATGTCCGCCGCGCTCACCGCGCCGGCCTCGAGAAGGATGTCGCCGATTCTGAGCGCCGGGCTGGGGTGCCGGCACGCGAGCAAGAGGCCCTCGCGCAGGACCAAGACGGCTTCGCCGGCTTGGCCATGGACGATCAGCGTCCCCGACTTATGCGTCGCCTGCAGAACCTGCAGAACGTCGGTGATCGAGAGGTCGGCGAGTGAACCAGAGAATCGCATGACTTGCCCTCCTACTGCTCGGCAAGCGGCCCTAGCGCGTCTTGAGCATNNCGCTTGCTCATCTCGACCCTTTTCGCGGCCGGCCAGCGTCACCGGTTCGCAAATTTTAGCACGAGAGCTACCGGCACGGACGGGATCCGTCCCCCATTCATCCCTCGGAAGGGACGTTCTTCATTCTCGCATGCGGGACATTCCGGGGACCTGACGTGATGCCGTGACATCATGGCATCATCACATCATGCTGCCCTCATGAGCACAGCCGTTCGGACCACGCTTCACCTTGACAGCGACGTCTACCGGGCCGCTCGGAGCCTGGCCGCTGCTCGAGGCAGAGGACTCGGAACTGTCATCTCCGATCTCGCCCGCAAGGGCCTGCGCGCCCCCTTGCCGGCGGGAGGGACCCGTCGCGGCTTCCCCACTTTCGACGTGCCCGCCAACGCTGCTCCCCTGACGGCGGACATGGTTCGCTCCGCGGTCGAGGACGAGTGAGCGGGTGACCCCACGCAGGCAAGCGCCGGTTTCGCGTCGCAGCCTGGCTGTCCGCCGACGGCCACGGGGGACGCCGATCCTTCTCGACGTCAATGTTCTGGTGGCACTGGCGTGGCCAAACCACGTCCATCATGCGGCTGCGCTCGCATGGTTCGCTGAGGTCGGCCGGGCCGGGTTCGCCACCTGTCCGGTGACCGAGTCCGGATTCATCCGGGTTTCCTCGAATCGGCGCGCCATTCCCGATGCACGTTCACCTCGGGAAGCGAGGGAAGTCCTGCGGCGTATCACCGCCCTCCCCGGCCACGTCTTCTGGGCCGACGACATCGAGATCGCCAGCAACGAGCACATCGCCTGGGAGCGCCTGGGAAACCCCGCGCAGGTGACCGACGCGCACCTGCTGGCCCTTGCGATCCGTCGCGGCGGCCGGCTGGCGACCTTCGACCGTGGACTCGTCCATCTTGCGCGCGAGGGCAAGACCGATTGCGTGCTCGTGCTCGACGGCGGGTAGCCGAATTCNNCACAACCAACATTCCCCCAATCTCAGGCGCTCCATCCTCGGACCTCGGTACAAAGAGACAGTAGACAATCTCGGAAGTCTTTGCGAGCGCGGGGGGGACTCCCTTGCGCCGAAGCTCATCTGCAATCCGGTGCAGATCGGTTCCTCGGAGAGGCTGCTCAGACCACTTCACCTCGCCGAGCAATCCGCACTTGCCATCCAGCGAGCGGCTAACCACGTCCCACTCCGGTCCTCTTCCTTGCCAGTAGCGTGCCGCCGGCATCCACGGCGCCTTGCGAGCCAGCGGTGTTCGGGAGTTGGCGGCGAGAACCACGCTCTGCCGGCACAACTCCTCCCAGGCTGCTGCGCGGAGGCCGGGACGAACGTCCTCCCACAGCTTGCGCCGCACGGCTGCCGGAGCCTGGGTCAAGAGGGCGCGGTGAGGAGCAACGGTCCGGAACCACATGCGCATGAACGGGTCCGCGATGCGATAGAGCGCCCGCTTGGCTGATTTCTCGCTCTCCCCGAAAGGAACCTCGCGGCGAACCAGGCACATCTCGGTGAGGCGCGTGAGGGGACGCGCCAGTGAAGTGGGCGGCTGCCCAATGCGCGCGGCGATCTCGCTTGGCCGGTGTGCGCCCAGACCGATCGCATCGAGGATCGGGCGTAGGCCCAGGGCGGGTGGCACCTCGTCGAGCAGGAGCCGGTCGGGTTCCCCGTGGAGGGGCGAAAGCGGATCCAGAACACAATAGTCCACCGCTTCATCGACACGGGCGGCGAAGGGCTCGGCCAACTCCCAGTATCGGGGAATGCCACCCCACGCGGCGTACGCCTTCACACAGGCGATGGGATCGGTGATGCCCGTGGCGGCCGTGAAATCGAGCATCCGTAGCGGCTTGACCTCGATCATCTCGACAGCACGCCCGTACAGTGGGGCCGAGGAGTCGAGGACCAACCCGTGCATCATCCGCTGGCTGGAACCGGCGATCGCCACCACGAGGCCGCCCGGCACGGCCTCGTGATCGATCCAGTGCTGCACGACACTCGGTAGCTCGGGGCTGCTGGCGACCAAGAACGGAAACTCATCCACAATCAGCGGTCCCTTCCAGCGTGCCGCCTTCGCCTGCTCGGCGAGCGCCCTCAGGATCGATCGCCAGTCGCGAAAAGTGGCCTCCTGGAAGACCGGGAACCTGCTCGCCAGCGCCTCGCAGAAGTAGCGGCGCTGAATCTCGGGTGCAGACTGGTCAGCCACCGTGTAGAGGCCGTGATGGCGCCCACCCCACTCAACCAGCAAGCGCGTTTTTCCCACGCGCCGCCGCCCACTTAGGACCGCCAGCCCGCCTTGACGGCGCCGGCACAAGCCGTCCAGACGTCCCATCTCCTCGCTGCGACCGACGAATTCCATGATGACCGGAGTATTATGCCTCCAAACATTATGTTCAAGAGCATAATCTAGAAGATGCTTCGGCAGCGGATTATCGCACTGCGGTGCCAGGTGCCCAGGATGTCCGAGAACGCAGGAGCTTCGGCGGAAATGCCGCCGCGATCCCCGGGATCGCTGACCCGCACTCCGCGAAGATCGCTGCCATGTAAGGGGTCTACCTACGGTCCCGCTCCTAAATTAGGGCGTGAACCGATAGATGTTGTTGTTCGAGCAGGTGAACCACATGTTTCCGTCAGGCCCAGTCAGGATGGACGAGTCGGGACATTGCGGCCCGGAATATGTGCTGAAGGTAACCTTGCCGGCCGTGGTGATTCGTCCGAGGCCATACTTCCTGTCCGTGAACCACAGAGCCCCGTCTGGCCCGACCGTGATGGCCCAGGGCATGTGGTCCATGAAGCCTACGTCATATTCGACGATCGTCCCGTCGACAGAGATCCGTCCGATCCTGCCAGCAATTTCAGTGAACCAGAGGTTACCGTCCGGGCCCAAAACGATGGCGTCGGCGCCGGCAAATTCGCTCGTGAGTGGAAACTCTTGCACCGCCCCGTCCATGGTAACCCTCCCGATCAGGCCAGGGCTAGTCACAGGCACGCACCCGGCCGCGTACCAGACATCGTGATCTGGCCCTGCCGTGATCCTCTTGAGACATTGGTCCGGCGAAGGCACGGCGAACTCCGTCACGACTCCGGAAGGAGTGATGCGACAGATGCCGTAGGTCGGGCTTGTGAGGATGTTGGCGCTTGTCAGGAACCAGAGATTGCCATCGGGACCGGCAGCGATGTCGGTGGCCCCCCAGTTGCCTGGCAAGGGATAGCTCACGATGCTTCCAGTCGTCGTGCTGGCGCCGACGTTCCCCCCCGCGTACCACAGCTTTCCGTCCGCGCCTTTGGTGATGCCATAGGGCGCATCGCCGGGCGTCGGGAACTCGGTGATCTGGCCGTCCATGGTCACGTAACCGATGCCATTTTGGCCGACGCCACCGATCTCGGCGAACCAGATATTCCCGTCTGGTCCCACCGTCAGGTCCTCGATGCGATAGTTGTCGGAGCCAAAACACAACGGGGTGAACGTCGTCAATGCGTAGACCGTGCCGCCCGTCCCAGGGCTTCCGCCCAGTGAGGTGGTTCCGCCGACGCCCGTCGATCCCCCGCTCACGGTGAGGCCTCCGGTTCCGACCACCCCACCTCGGCCGGAGCTGCTGCCTCCCGTCGATGTCGCGCCGCCCTGGCCTATCCCGCCGCCACCACCGCCCGTACTCGCCGAGCCACCGGCCGTTCCTCCACTACCGCTGACAAGCCCTCCACCGGCGCCAGTGCTCATACCGCCGATGCCGCCACCACCGGCACCGCCGCCGGAACCACCGAAGCCAATTGCCGATCCACCGTTCCCGCCACCAGCTCCACCGTTGCCCGTCACGCCCCCTGCTCCGAATCCCCCACTGCCCACCCCGCCAGCCGATGAACCAGCGTCTTCACCGCCACCGCCAGCCCCACCGGCACTGTCTGTCCATGCCGCGTCAGCGATGCCGCCATCCCTCTTGCTAGTGGTCGATTGGCCTCGGCACGCGACGGTGCTGGCAATCA
>PNBO01000052.1:13364-23889 GCA_003136095.1 Myxococcales bacterium | reverse complement strand
GGATGGTGGTCGTAGACGTGGTCGTCGTCGTGGTCGTGGCCGTGGCCGTGGCCGACGAGATTACTCCGGCCACGGCCACGTCTACGGCCACGACCCTCTGCGGCTATCGCGGGATTGGGGTGCCGCCCCCACGCTTGCGGCATTCGGCTGCTATACTTCTGCATTCGCCATGCAGTCCATCGGTTCGTCGGTTCGGCATTCCGGTCGTTGGTTATTCGCGGTCACCGCGCTGGCCCTGGCCGTGCAATTCTCCCCGGGCGCCCAGGCGGCGCTGGGCGAGGACGCCGCCGCGGTCGCGGTGGATCAGGCGCGTCTGGGGGCCAGCCTGCAGGTGCACCGGCGCGACGCCTACGCGATTCATGAGCTGACCGCGCCCACGGGAGCCAAGGTGCGCGAGTTCGTGGGCGATTCGGGCAAGGTCTTCGCGGTTTCCTGGTCGGGCGGCTGGCGGCCGAACCTGCGCGATATCATGGGCGCCCACTACGACCGTTTCATCGCGGGCACGCGCGGCCGGCGCGCCACGCGCGGCATCGTGCGCATCGAGCTGCCGGGCATGGTGGTCGTCATGGGCGGGCACCTACGCACCTTCTTCGGACAGGTCACGTTGACCGATCTGCTGCCCGCCGGTGTCGCGGCCGGGGATCTGCGCTGAGGGCATGACCATGGCCAAGGCGCTCGCGAAGATTGCGGTGATGCTGGCGATGTTCGCCGGCTGCGGCGGCGACGGCGTCAGGCCGGTCTTTCCGCTCGCGGGTGGCACGTCGGGGAGTTCGGTGCCGACCGGCGGGGTGGGCGGCCAGACCCTGACCAGCGTGACCGGTCCCAACGTGCTCGACGTGATCGTCGATTCTGGCCCGCCGGGTCTCGATCTCCCCGACCTTGATGTGCTGTTCGCCACCGCGACCATCTGCGAGCCCGGGACCAGCACCTGCCAGACCATCGATCATCTGGTGGTCGACACCGGCGCGGTCGGGGTGCGCGTGCTCGAATCGGTCCTCACCCTGAACCTGCCCGATGCGAAGAACGCGGGCGGGCAGACCCTCGCCGAGTGCCAACCCTTCGCCGATGGATCATTGGCCTGGGGGCCGCTCAAGACCGCGGACGTCAAGCTGGGCGGTGAGACGGCGACGGGCCTGACCGTCCAAGTCATCGGCGTCAAGAGCTTCGCCATCCCGGCGAGCTGTACGGGAACGGCCCAAACCGATGTTCAGACCCTCGGGGCCAATGGCTATCTGGGGGTCGGCATCCTCTTGCAGGACTGCGGGGCGGCCTGTGCGCTGCCCGCGCGTTCGCTCTCGAACCCCGGCAATTACTACACCTGTTCGAGCGCCAGCGCCTGTGCCGTCGCCTCGGTGCCGCAAAGCCAGCAGGTCTCCCATCCGGTCGCCGCTTTCCCGGTCGACAACAACGGCGTCATCATCCAGTTGCCGGGCCTCTCGGCCAGCGGCGCGGCGTCGGTGCCGGGGCAGTTGATCTTCGGCATCGGTACGCAGGACAACAACGGCCTGGGGAGCGCAACGCAGATCCCCCTCGACGCCTATGGGTACGGGAGCACGACGTTCCCCGTGGGTGGTACCGCCTACGGCAGCATCATCGACAGCGGTTCGAATGCTTACTTCTTTTTGGACAGCGCGACGACCAAGCTGCCCATGTGCACGGGCGGGCTCAAGGATTTCTACTGCCCGAGCTCGACCACCAGCCTGAGCGCGACCATGGCGGCTATGTCCGGCGGCGACCTACGGGTCGATTTTCGCGTTGCCAATCTCTCGCGGCTGCCCGCGTCCTCCAATGCGCTCGATGACGTGGCCGGTCCCATGGTCGGGTCCGGCTCTGATCCGTCGGTCCCTGCCTTCGACTGGGGCTTGCCCTTCTTCTTCGGTCGCGCCGTCTACATCGCCATCGAGGGCAAGAGCACTCCGGCCGGCACCGGGCCGTACGTCGCGTTCTAGTTGAATGACGCGCTGGCGGCGCGCGATCTAGTGCGCTGGGGGTGGCGGTGGCGGTGGGGGCAGGGGCGGGGGTGGCGGCGGCGGTGGCGGCGGGGGTGGCGGCGGCGGTGGCGGCGGGGGTGGTGGCAGCCGTGGCGGAGGCGGCGGCGGGAAAGGCCGGGGTTGGCTGAGCCTCGGCGCCTGCACGCGCTGGCTCGGTGGGACCACTTCCGGGCCCGCCTTCTCCGCGGGCGCGCCTGCCGGAGCGGCGGCCCAGAGGATGGCGCCGACAATGGCCACGCCGAGCGAGATGCCGCCGGTCTTGCCGGCCGCCGGCCAGGCCATGAGCAGCTTGCCGATGGCGGCGATGAACAAGCCGAGCGCGCCAACCACGAGGAGCAGGATGCCGATGGTTTGCATGTTTTCTTCCTCGCCCGATAGTAACGCCCCTTCTCGGGCGACGCGAGACATGCCGCGCTGGGGCCGGGTTCCGATTGAATCGAATGACTCTGGCGGCCGTCTACCTGTACAATAGGGAAGCCACGTCCAAGGGAGGTTCGCATGCTTTCTTCACATTCACGGCAGCTTTGCTTCGCGGGAATTCTCGCCACCTTCGCGCTCGCCGGCTGCGGCAGCGGCCACTCGGGTGGCGGTAGCGGCTATGCCACTTTCGCGTGGTACATCTTCGACATCGAGGACACCAGCTACACGACGGCCCTGACCTGCGCCGAGGTGGGAGCCGCGTCGGTCGTGGTGACCCTGACGAACCAGACCACGGGCACCGTCTACACGCAGCCCGCGGCTAGCTGCGCGGCCAGGGGCATGACGAGCGCTAATGTCCCGGCCGGCAGCTACACGGCCGGCTTCGATCTCTATGGCGATCCTACGATCTACGGGAACTCGACCACCCTTCTCGATAGCTTCGACGCGACGGGAACCTATCCCATCTTCGCCGGGGCGAACGACTTCACGAGCGACTACGCCCCGTTCATCGCGCGGTCCTTCACGGTCTCTTGGGCTTTTTCCTCCGGGTCGGCGTTCAATCTCTGTGCCAGCGCCGGTGGCAGCTACGTCGATCTTGACTTCGCCGTGGCTGGCAGCACCACTTGGGTGACCAGCTCCTTCAATTGCACCACGGGCAGCGGCGTCAGCTACGCGATCCCCTATGGCCCGACGACCGCGCAGTGGAAGCTCTACCTGGTTGACAGCACGGGAACGGTGGATCTCCAGGTTATCGACGGCGGCACCGTCACCCTGCCCACCACCACCAACGTCAACCTCGCCGCGCAGTACTTCACCTACTAGATCTGATTTCGCTGCCGGCCGCCGATGAATCTGGGGCAGCGAATCGTCGCGCTCACCACGGCTAGCCCGTTCACCGGGGCGGGCATGAGCCTCGTCACCGCGCTGGCGGCGCTGGCCATTCTCGTCGGTCTGCGGCGGCTGTTGCCGCCCGAGAGCCGCGACCACGGTTCCGTGCTCAAGATCTTCCTGGCCGTGGGCGCCCTGCTGGCCTTCACCCGGCTCGGCCTCCTCGCGCTGGGCGCGGGCCAGCTCGGCCTCGGCCGGGTGCTCACCATGCTGTCCACCTTCCTGGTCGCCATGGGCGTGATCGGCACCGCGGTGATGGGCGTGTTCGAGATCCTGCCGAGGAAGGCCAACATCCGCTTCCCGCTGCTCCTGCGCGATCTCGTGCTGGTGCTCGGCTTCGTGGTCGTGCTTTTCGGGGTGCTTGGGCAGAGCGGCGTCGACGTGGCGTCGCTGGTGACCACCTCCGCGGTGCTCACCGCCATCCTCGGCCTGGCCCTGCAGAGCACGCTGACCAATCTATTGGCCGGCATCCTCCTGCACGTGGATCGCTCGCTGGGCGTCGGCGACTGGGTGCAGTTCGGACAGCGCCAGGGTTGCATCACCGAGATCCGCTGGCGCTCGACGGTCTTGCGCACCACCGACGGCGACACGGTGATCATTCCCAACGCGCAAATCACGGCGCAGGAGATCCACAACTACTCGCGGCCGCTGCCCCGCCACCGGGCGCAGGTGCACATCGGGTTTGCCTACCGCCACCCCCCGAACGACGTGCGCCGCGTGCTGGTCGAGGCCGCGCGCGCGACCCCCGAGGTGCTGACCGATCCAGCGCCGGATTGTTTCCCTATCGAGTTCGGCGACAGCGCCATCGTCTACACCCTTCGCTACTGGATCGATCGCTTCGATCGCGACGGCGACATCCGGGGCGAGGTGCTGACCCGCGTGTGGTACGCGGCTGGCCGGGCCGGGCTCGAGATTCCTTTCCCGACGCGCACGCTGGTCCAGGAAGCCATGCCGGCGGATGAGCCGCCGGCGATCAAGGGCCGCGCCCTGCGCGACCGCGTGGGCGCGCTGGAGCAGGTCGATCTCTTCTCCACCCTCCAGCCGGCCGAGCGCCAGGTCCTCGCGGCCGGGCTGCACGAGAAGCGCTTCGCCATGGGCGAGGCCATCGTCACGCAGGGGCAGGCCGGCGACTCCATGTACATCATCGCCGAGGGCCGCGTGCAGGTGTCCCTGGGCCAGGACAACATCTACAGCAGCCTCGCGTCGCTCGCGGCGGGGGACATCCTGGGCGAGATGTCGCTCATGACCGGCGAGCCGCGCACGGCGACCTGCCTGGCCGCCAGCGACGTGCTCTGCTACGAGCTGGATCACGCGACCTTGCAAAGCGTGCTCACCACGCGGCCGGCGATCGCGGATCAGATGTCCGCGCTGCTGGCGGCTCGCCAGCAGCATCTCGAGCGGAAGGGCGACGAGCTCTCGGCCCGTGCCGCCGCGCGCCCAACCGACAGCCGGCGCGATCTGGTGGAGAAGATCCGCCGGCTGTTCAACCTGCACTAGCCACACCCAGTCGCACAACGGCCTCGATTGGCCGGGGCCGGATTTTCACCACAGAGAGCACAGAGGACACAGAGGCCGGAATGGAAGGGTTTTCCGGATCTGGGATCCGAACCCTTTCAATCCTCGTCCGTCTCTGTGCTCTCTGCGCTCTCTGTGGTGGAACTCTGATCAGGAAGCCGGGACGGGGCTGCCCTTGGTGGCGGCCTCTTGCGCTTGGGGGGCGGCGAAGACGTCGGCGCGGCCGAAGGTCGAGCTGCCGATGGAGTAGCCCTCCTCGCCGTGCAGGTTGATGTCGAGGCCCTCGCGCTCCTCGTCGGCGGTGACGCGCAGGCCGACGACAGCGTCCACGACCTTGAGAATGACCAGCGTGCCCGCGACCGAGAAGGCGATGGTTACCAGTACCGCCAGCGCCTGCTTACCCAGCAAGGCCGCGTTGCCGGCCAACAGGCCGTCGGCGCCGTTGCTGTTCCAGGCCTTGGCCGCGAACACGCCAAGCAGAAGGGTGCCGACCGCGCCACCCACGCCGTGCACGCCGAAGGCGTCGAGGGTGTCGTCGTAGTTGAACCTGCTCTTGAGCATGACCGCGCCGTAGCACGCGAGGCCCGCGGCGACGCCGATGGCGATGGCGCCCAGGGGGCCGACGAAGCCCGAGGCGGGCGTGACCGTGGCCAGGCCGGCGACCAGGCCCGAGGCGAAACCGACCGCCGAGGCCTTGCCGTAGCGAACCAGGTCGACGATGAGCCAGGCCATGCCGCCGGCCGCGGCCGCAAGCTGCGAGTTGACCAAGGCAAGCACTGCGATGCCCGAGGCGGCGCCGGCGCTGCCGCCGTTGAAACCGAACCAGCCGAACCACAGGATCCCAGCACCGAGCAGCACCAGGGTGACGTTATGGGGGATGCCACGCTCGCGCGGGTAGCCGAGGCGCTTGCCGACCACCAGCGCGACGACCAGGGCCGACACGCCGGAGCTGATGTGGACGACGAGGCCGCCCGCGAAATCGAGCACGCCCATCTTTGCCATCCAGCCGCCGTTGCCCCACACCCAGTGCGCGAGGGGATCGTAGACCAGGGTCGCCCACAGCAAGGTGAAGAGGGCGTACGCGGAGAACTTCAGGCGCTCGGCGTAGGCGCCCGAGATGAGCGCGGGCGTGATGATNNGTCCACGCCGCGCATGAAGGCGTGGGAGAGACCGCCGACCAGGCCGCCGTGATCCGGCCCGAAGGCTAGCGAGTACCCAACCACCGCCCACTGCAAGGTAATGAGCCCGAGCACGACGAAGCTGTGCATGAAGGTGGAGAGGACGTTCTTGCTGCGAACCAGGCCCCCGTAGAAGAGAGCCAGGCCCGGCATCATGAGCAGCACGAGCGCGGTCGAGACGAGCATCCAGGCGGTGTCACCGGTGTTGAGCATGTCGGCAAGGTTGCATCCAGGGAAAACCCGGGAAAAGTCGTGGTTTCAGGGGGAATGCAGAATTCGCGAGGGTGACACTCGGAAGTAACCGAGATTTTCTCGGCTCGTTACGCCGGCGAAACAAACCACTCTGATTCCACGGATTCGGGCGCCATCCGGGATGGCACCGGGCGTTGCGCCACGCTATACCGCATGCCAGTGAACCAGGAAGATAGCGCAGCCGCCGTCGCCTGCCGGGGCCTGCGCAAGGTCTACGACGGCAAGCACGGTATCTTCCGCAAGCCGTCGCCGTCCGTCGTCGCGGTCGACGGCCTGGATCTGACCATCCGGCGCGGCGAGTGTTTCGGCCTGCTCGGACCGAACGGCTCGGGCAAGACCACGACCGTGGAGATGATCGAGGGCTTGCTCGAACCCACGGCGGGCGAGGTCGAGTTGCTCGGCCTGCGCTGGAATCGCCACGAGGGCGAGCTGCGCGAGCGCATCGGGGTGGCTCTGCAAGAGACCTACCTGCCGGAGAAGCTGACCGTGGCGGAGCTGCTCACGCTCTTTCGCAGCTTCTACCGCCGGCCGCGGCCGCTCGCGGCTCTGCTCGCCGACGTCGAGCTGGAGGAAAAGCGGGCCGCCTGGGTGGGCAAGCTGTCGGGCGGGCAGCGCCAGCGCCTGGCCATCGCCTGCGCCTTGGTTGGCGAGCCCGAGGTGCTCTTTCTCGACGAGCCGACCACCGGGCTCGACCCGCAGTCGCGCCGCCAGGTGTGGGGCCTCGTCGCTGCCTACCGCGCGCGCGGCGGCACCGTGGTGCTGACCACGCACTACATGGAAGAGGCCGAGCGCCTCTGCGATCGCGTGGCCATCGTGGATCACGGCAAGCTGGTGCGGCTCGGCTCTCCGGCCCAATTGATCGCGGCGCTGCCCGGCGCTCACGTCGTCGAGCTGGAGCTCGAGCGAAACGGCGCCACGGCGGGGCTCCACATCGACGAGCTGCGCCGGCTGCGCTCGGTGGCCGAAGTCCATCTGTCGGCGGAGGGCGCCTGGTCGCTCGCCGTGTCCGAACCCGAAGCCGCGGTGGCCGCCGCACTGGCCCTCATCGAGCGCACGGGGCTCACCCTCGCGCGGTTGGGAACGCGCAAGGCCTCGCTCGAGGACGTCTTCGTGGCCCTGACCGGGAGGCACCTGCGCGATGGATGACATAGTCGCGTGGGGAGCCCGCCGGCTTTGCCGGCGGCGCACCATCACGGGAGGGGATGGGAACCCTCCCAGGGGTCCCATGTCACCGTCCCGCCGGCCGAACCCCATCGCGCAGCTCACTCTCACGCGCCTGCGCGAGATCGGACGCGAGCCGGGGGTGCTGTTCTGGACCTTCGGCTTTCCTGTGGTCCTGTCCCTGGCGCTGGGTGTCGCCTTTCGCGTACGGGGCCCTGACCCGGTGGTGGTCGCCGCTTTGCCCGGGGTCAGCGCCGAGGTGCACCGCTCGCTCGTGGAGGCCAAGATCCAGGTCAAGGACCTCGACGCGGCGGCGGCGGCTAGCGAGCTGCGCGCGGGCCGTGTGACGTTGCTCTTGCTGCCGCCAGCCGGGCCGGGCCAGCCGCTCGGTCTGCGTTTCGATCCCGCGCGGGCCGAGGCGCGCACCGCGCGCACTACCGTGAACACGGTCCTGCAACGCGCGGCCGGTCAGACCGAGCCGCGACCGGTGCGCGACGACGAAGTCCACGAGCCGGGCTCGCGCTACATCGACTTTCTCGTGCCCGGGCTCATCGCCATGAACCTGATGTCTGGGTCGATGTGGGGCGTGGCCTGGGTCATCGTCTACATGCGCACGCGCAAGCTGCTCAAGCGCCTGCTCGCCGCGCCCATGAAGCGGAGCCACCTCATGGTTTCGCTCGGGCTAGCCCGTCTGGTCATCATTCCGATCGAGCTCCTCGTCATCCTGGTCTTCGCCCGCGTCTTCTTCTCCGTCACGGTCGCCGGATCCTACCTGGCGCTCCTGGCGGTGGCCCTGGGTGGCAGCGCCGCGTTCGCGGCCATGGCCGTCGCGGTCGCCAGCCGCGCGCAGAACACGGAGACCGTGAGCGGCCTGATGAACCTCATCATGATGCCGATGTTCATCACCTCGGGCGTGTTCTTCGCCTCCAGCAACTTTCCCGACGTGCTGCAGCCCGCGATCCGCGCCCTGCCGCTCACCGCCATGTGCGACGGGCTGCGCGCGGTGATGATCGACGGGGCCGGCCTCGTCGGGGTGCTGCCGTCGCTCCTCGTGCTCGCGCTGTGGGGCGTGCCCGCGTTCGTGCTGGGGCTGCGCTACTTCCGCTGGAACTGAGGCTGGGTTGGCCAAGACGTCCACCAAGGGGCCAACCACGTTCGCGTCATCGTCGCTTCCACCCTTCGGTCCTGGCGGCATCGCCGGTCCGGCCGAGCGCGGAAATCCAGGCCATCTGCGCGCAGAACTTGAGACCGGATGCCTCGACGGCGTCGCGCGGCCTCGGCCGGTCGGAAAATTCGCTTGTCACGGCAGGCACTTCGCCGCCTAAAGGGGGGCGGTGCGCGCGTACGCTCAAGGGCGTTCCCACATTTTGGACGCCACGCTTCTCTGCGTAGCGCGGGACAACACACTCGGGCAGGCGCGTAGCCATTTGCTTAGATTAGAGCCGGGTCCCGCGGATTCTCTTCAAACCATCGCAAAGCGAGAGGTCCGGGCTCGTGGCCTATTGTGCGTCCAAGCGCACAGGCGCATACCCGGTCATCCAGGCGCCTTCACCCGCACCGATACGAACCTCCTTCAGATTGGCGTTATCGAAGCCTACGAGCCGTCCACGCCACCATCGAGCGCAGCGGCCGTCTCGGCGGAGAGGCCCGCATCGACGCCCGCATCGACGCCCGCATCGATGCCGGCATCGACGCCGACAGAGACGGGTGGGTAGAGCTGGGTCGCGGGAATGACTTCCTCGGGTTGGCAGGGGGAGGACCAGAGCAGCCGGATCGTGGCGTTTTCCAGGGTCTCGTGATAGTCGAGCCGCACATCGTGGAGTTGGCCGGCGGTGAGGTTGGCGTTGCCCGCGTCCTCCACGGCCTGGTGGTCGGTCCAGTCGTCGATGATGAGCTGGCCGTCGATCCACAACCGCGCGCCATCGTCCGACCAGGTGTGGAAGGTGGTCGGCCCCGTGTACCGGGCCAGGACCTTTCCTGTCCAGCGGATCGAGAAGGTGTCGGCCCCGACGCTCGGATCGGGCGTGCCGGCGCCCCAATCGAAATCCACGGCTTCCGCCGCGTGCGTGGCGACCAGACTGGTGAAATCCTGGTTGTTGTAGTAGTCGCCTCTAAGTCCAATCCCGGTCCCGAGGCCGTGGTCGGTGCAGTCCATGCCCATGTAGGTCAGGTAGAGCTGCGTTTGCGGGATGATGTCTTTCGCCTGGCAGGCGCTTCCCCAGAGCAGTTGGACCTGACCGCCGCCGCTTGCCTCGAAGTACTCGAGCCGCAGGTTGTACTTCTGGCCCGCGACCGTGCTGACGGTGGCCGCCTTCTCGGTTCGCGCATGCGAGGTCCAGTCGTCGATGACCAAGGCATCGTCGATGAACAAGCGCACGCCATCGTCGGAAGCGACGTAGAACGTCGTCGAGCCACTGTAGATCGCCTGCACCTGCCCGGTCCAGCGGACGGAGTAGGTCAAGGGCGCGATCGACGGATCCGGCGACATACCATCGGGCCAGGAGAACGAAACCGTCGCATCCGTTCGAGTCAGACGCAAGGTGGTGAGGTCGTCGTTGTCGAAGTAGTCGCCTTTGAGGCCGGTCCCGGTCCCGATCGCGGGGGCGGCGCACAGGACCGGCGGGGCGTAGAGCTGACTCGGCGGAATGATCTCCCGAGCTTGGCAATTGCTCATCCACGCGAGCTGGGCGACCGCCACCCCGGTCCCGTCGTAGTATTCCATCTTGATGTCGTACATCTGGCCGGCCACGAGGTCGGCCACGCCGGAGTTCTCCGTCACGGCGTGGTCCTTCCAGTCGTCGATGATCAGGCTGCCATTGATCCACAGCCTGACCCCGTCGTCGGTGTCTGTGTAGAACGTGTATCGGCCCGAGAAACTTGGCTGCACCTGGCCGGTCCAGCGGATCGAGAACCCATCCGCGGGCACGCCCAGGTCGGGAGCGGCCGGCCAATTGAAGTCGATCGACGGATCGATACGCGTGAGCGCGAGGCCCGTCAGCGTGGGGGTGACGAAGTACTGCCCCGAGAGACCATTGCCGGTGCCCAGCACGCCCACGGCCGGACAACCGGCGGGGTCACTGGCTGCGTCCGTCGGCAGCGGCGCATCCACCGCCGCGTCCG
>PNBO01000052.1:0-13316 GCA_003136095.1 Myxococcales bacterium | reverse complement strand
TGGCCTCCGCCGGTGCCCAGGCCGCCCCCGGTCGCCACACTGCCGTCTGCGCCGACCTTGCCACCCGCATTCGCGTCGCTACCGGGTCCGCCGCCCGCGCCGAGCTTGCGATCGTTGATGCCGGCGATCATCTCACAGGCGGATGAGGCCAGCGCCATCAGCAGGAGAGCAGCGAACGAGCGCGAAGCCATCACCAGGAACCCCGCAGCGCCAGGCCCGCCTTGCCCGGTCCGACCTCGGCCAAGAGGCGCGTCCCCTGCGCCGACGTTGCCGGCGGACTGGTCTCGCCCTTCGGCGCCCGGAGCAGCAAATAGGTCGCCACCGCCACGCTGACCAATCCGGCGCCGATGGCGATATCCGCCACCCACGCGGCTGATTTCGCCTGGTTGTTGAGGTCCACCCCAGCCTGCGAGCATTGGTTCTGGGGGCAGTGGGAGTCGCTGTCTTGCCGCTTCGAAATCGCTTCCACCCCATAGACACCGCCGATCACCAGGGCGCCGACGCCCAGGCCACCCAGCGCGTAGGCCGCCACCTTTCTCGTCGGAAACGAGGTGGGGGCGGGAGCGGGGGCTTGCGTGGTCGCTGTGCCAGCCACGGATGGCTGTGCGGGTTCCGCCAGCCCCGCGCTCGCCGGCACGGTGGGCGGTGGCGTGGCCGGCGCCGAGGCGACCGCCGGCGATTCGCCCGGTTCCAGGTCGACGTCGAGATTCCTTCGGTCGCCACCCGCCAGAGCCAATCGCTGCTCCCAAGCTCGATGTCCCGCGGCCGATGCCGCCAGCAGGTGAGAGCCGGCGTTGATCCGAAGCCCATCGGGCAGCGGTGTCTTGCCCGCCTCGATGCCGTCGACTCTGATGACGATTCCGTCGAGCTTGGCATGAATGACCACCGTGGCGATGCGCCCCTCCAGCCTGGCGATCTCGGCCTCCGTATCCTTGCGTCGAGCGCTGGCAATACGTCGGCCGCCCTCGCTGAGATACCTCTTCAGCGTTTGGATCGCGTGCACGGGCTCATCCATCGCGGTGTAAACCAGCCCGACGTCGTAGAGCACCGCGAAGTCATGGCCCAGGTCATAGGCCTGGTTGAGCTCGGCGATGGCCTCGCCGTAGGCCTTGCTCCTCATGTGGGAAAGCCCGAGATCGTAGTGGCGAAGCGCCTCGGCCTTCTGGTTGGGCTCGGCAAGGCTCG
This sequence comes from Myxococcales bacterium, assembly GCA_003136095.1. Lineage (GTDB taxonomy): Bacteria > Myxococcota_A > Polyangia > Fen-1088 > Fen-1088 > Fen-1118. The sequence goes on along the minus strand of PNBO01000052.1, from coordinate 12,131 downwards.
CCGCAGGAGCCAGGCAAATGGCGGCGCAAAGCCAGGGAACCCCGCGGAAGGCAAGCCTCATGAGCGGTTTTTCTTGCACGATTCACGCTCACCTTCAATCAGATCTCTGTCCCGGAAAGGGGAAAAACCGGCTGCGCGGGAAAGTACCCTCTGACGGAGAGCGGCGGAGGCGGATCCCGGGCTCGACCGGCGAGAGTACAATGGTCGTGTCCATGCTTCGCGATCATGCCGCGCGTCTCCTTCTCGCCGGATTTCTTTTGGCTGGATCTGCGTGCAACGGAGGTGGCTCGGCGCCGGCGGCGGACAGCGGCGGGGGCGACGTCGCGGTTGCCGATGCGGCGCCCACTCCCGCCGACGCGGCGGCCGAACGCGCGCCCGCGGACCTCGCGGGCGTCGAGGCACCCCCGGCCAGCCCCAGCCGCTTTCCCGACACGACCTCGACCATCGGCATCCTCGCGGACCAGTTGCCCAACCTGAGCTCGCAGCAGATGCAGTTCGCGGCCACGCGCTACGTGGGAAGCCAGAAGCTCCTCCTGGGCGTCACGCGCGCCCTGCGCGCCATCAATCCGAATTTCGTGGTTCTGCACTACCACTTGGCCATGTGGCAGTCGGCGCCGGCGACTAGTTTCATCACCGATGGGCTCAACTGGGGCAACGACTATCCGGAGGTCACCACGCACGAGAGTTGGTTCTGGCACAACAGCAGCGGCGCTCGCGTGCCGAGCAGCGCGGACGGTAAGCTGCTGATGAACGTCTCCGACGCTGGGTTCGCCGCGTACTGGGCCGATTCCATCGCGCGGCAGACGGTGGCTGGCGAGTACGACGGCGTGTTCCTCGACTCGGCCTCGCCGGCGCTGCTGCAAGGCGAGTGCGGCCAGACCGATCCACGCCTGGCCGGCACGGCGGCGCGCACGCAGACCTTCAGCGAGCTCGGCGGGCAGACCTGGATCGCCGCCTGGGACACCTGGATCGGCGCGCTCGACGCCTCGCTCGGCGCCGCCGGCATTCCGCTGATTCCCAACACCAGCGCCTTCGTCACCACCTGGGACAATTCCGACTACGACCGCACCGCGGGCATCTTCGTCGAGGGCTTCGCCGACCCCGGCTTCTCGGTCACCGACTGGAAGGCGTCGACCAACCAGATCCTGGCCATCGCGGGGCAGGGCAAGATTGTCATCCTGCAGAACTATCTCGCCGACGCGAGCGACATCGCGCGGCGTCTGTACTACCTGGCCAACTACTTGCTGGTGAAGGGCAGCCGGACGTACCTCTTCTACTTCGCGGCGAAGCCGCTTGAGTGGTACCCCGAGTGGCAGATCGATTTCGGCGCTCCGGCGGGCGCGCCAGCGTCAGTCGATGCGCTGGCTTGGCAGGGCGTCTACCGGCGCGACTACGCCAAGGGCGTGGTGCTGCTCAACCCGGGAACGTCGGCGGTATCGGTCACGCTCGAGGCGCCGATGCGCCGGGTGGACCCACAAGGCGGCGGCGCGGTGCCGTCCGACGGTAGCGTGCCGGGCTCGCTGTCGACGACGAGCGTGAGCACGCTGACCCTGGCGGCGGGCGCGGGCGCGATTCTCTTGCTCAAGTAGCTTCTGAGGCAGGGTCCCTGGCGATAGAATGACGGGGACGCTTCGCGCCGGCAGGCGCCACCGATGACCAACCTCACCTCCTTCCCAAGGGTCAATGTGCTCGGCGTCGGGATCAGTGCCATCAACTTGGACCTGGCTCTCGGCGCCTTCGAGCAGGCGATCGCCGAGAAGCGCAAGGGCTACATCTGCGTGACCGGGGTGCACGGAGTGATGGAGGCGCAGAAGGACGAGGAGCTGCGGCATATCTTCAATCGCTCGTACCTGACCACGCCCGATGGCATGCCGATGGTCTGGGCGGGGCGGCTGGCGGGACACAGCGAGATGTCGCGGGTCTACGGGCCGGATCTCATGCTCCTTCTGTGCGAGCGCTCGCGGGAGAAGGGGTATTCCCACTTTCTCCTTGGTGGGAAAGAGGGGGTGGCACCGGAATTGAAATGCCGGCTCGAGAAGAGGTTTCCCGGCCTCAAAATCGTCGGCACCTACACGCCCCCCTTCCGGCCTCTGGTTGCCGCCGAGGAGGAGGACTTGATCCGTCGGATCGGCGAGGTGAAGCCGGACATCATCTGGGTGGGGATCAGTACCCCCAAGCAGGAGCGCTTCATGGCCAAGTATGGCGACCGACTGGACGCCACCCTGCTCGTCGGGGTGGGCGCGGCCTTCGATTTCCACACCGGCCGCCTACGGCAGGCACCGCCGTGGATCCAGCGCTCCGGGTTCGAGTGGCTGTTCCGCCTTGGCTGCGAGCCCCGGCGGCTTTGGCGCCGCTACCTTCTCAACAATCCGCTGTTCTTGCTCAACAGCTTTTTCCAGATCACGGGTTTCAAAAAGTACCACCTGGAATAGCACGCGGCCGCAAGTAGGCGACCGGTCTCGCCTCGGGCTTCTCCCCCTCAAAATAAATTGGCCCTCCGTTCTCAGCAGGCTCTCTTCCGTGGACCAAACGGATGCCGAGGACGGAGGGCCCCCACTCCACCTAGTTACTAGAGCAACTCCTTTCTGGCCAGGGCCAGCCGCATAGGGCGGTTGGTCCTAGCCCAGACCAAGAAGACCTTCGACATATTGGCCAGCCGTGAAATTCCACGAATCATTGGGGTTGACGCGGGAAAGCTTGCCGCGGAACTCCTCGATGTTCTTGTAGCCGTGCAGGTCCATCCAGGCGGTGAACTCGGCCAGCATCCGGCCGATGTGGGCCGGTTTCTCGCGGAGAAGGACGCCGACCACTTGCGTGGCGCGCGCCCCCGCGAGCATGACCTTCGCCATGTCGCGACCGTTGCTGATACCAGTACTGGCGGCGATGCCGGCCCGCAAGTGATGGGAGAGGAGGGCAATCCAGCGCAGGGGCAGCAGGGTGTCGCGCGAATCGGTTTCCTGGTAGCGCGCCCGCTTGATCTCCTGGTCCACGTCGATGTCGGGCTGGAACATGCGGTTGAACATCACGAAACCGTCGGCCCCGGCTTCCTCGAATCTCTTCACGACATTCGGCAGGTTCGTGTAGAAGGGATGCAGCTTCACGCCGATGGGAATGTGCACCGCCTGGCGGACTTCGTCGAGGATGCTTACCTCGCGGTCCTCGATCTCGGCCGCGGTGGTGTCGAGGTCGCGCGACGGTGAATAGAGGTTGAGCTCGATACCATCGACGCCGGCCCCCTCGAGGGCCTTGGCGTACTCGGTCCATTGCACCTTGGTCACGCAGTTGATGCTGGCGATGAGGGGGATGTGCACGGCCTTGCGCGCTTCCGAGATCCAGAAGACATGGGTGCGCGTTCCGGCGTGCTCGAGGTGGGGAAACATCGAAGTCGCCTCCGCGGAAGTCTCGTTGTGGCGGGCGAGATCCTGCTCGAAGGCGTCGGCGTCGATGCGCACCTGCTCCTCGAAGAGGGACTTGAGGACGACGGCCGAAGCCCCGGCCGCCTCCATCGCCGCGACGGTGTCGACCCGGGTCGAGAGGGGGGACGAGCCGACAATGATGGGATTCTTGAGAGAGATCCCCATGTAACTGGTTCGTAGATCGGACATGGCGCGCTCCTTTCATAAACAGGACCCAGGTGGTCCCATTTGGTCCAGGGAAAGGATTCCCAAGGAAGTGTATTCCTGGGATGCCACCCGGTCTGACGAGGTGACAGAAAAATGGGGGCCGCAGTTCACCGCCCGAACTACCGACGCGACGCGGCCAAGGGCCGAGCGACTACGCCCCGGCTGATTCTCCGACGGGCGGGAGGGCGGCGCCGAGGTGTGCGTTCTCCTCCTTGCGCAGGGCGACCAGCTTGTCGCGAAGCTCGTCGAAGAGCGGTGGGTGCTCGGCCAGGTACTGGCACGCCTTGTCACGGCACATGCCAGAATGCCGCCATCGCCTTTGGACTTTCGCGCGGCCCGCGACGGTCCCCCGCCTAGTGACGCCCGTCAGAATCCCGGGCAAGTTTGCGCGGCCGATCCATCGCGTCCGGCAGCGTTGCTCGTCGGTTACATAGCTACGGCCATGCGCCCTCCTCGCGCCTTGCCGGCCGCGCGCCTCGTCCGCGGTAACCCGCCCGTTCTTCTGACGGGCGTCACTAGGGGACGCACGGGGCCGCGTCGCAGATTCCGCGAACCAGGCAGAACCCAGTAGCGAGGAAGGCCGCCGTCAACCAGGGAAGTCGTCCAGTGCTGTGCTAGGTCTCGTCGTCGCGGCACGTGGAGGTTTGCGCCGGATCCGGTTGTGGCCGCTCCCGCCATAGCGCGGGTTTCGCCCGCGACCCAAGGCTTCAGGCTCCAGGCTCCAGGCTCCAGGCTTCAGGNNGAGAGCGGCGATCAGCTTCTCCATGGCCCGAAGAAGATCGCCGTATGGTGCAGCAAGGAGGTCGTGCTTTTCGGTGTGCATCCTGCCCAACCGATGCACCAGGCCGATCCGATAGCGGGCCTCCGACGCAGAACCGAGCGCCACGGTCAGGAAATGGCCATCGTCCCTCGTCGACCTACGGGCCGAGCCTTCGACGATGTTCGGCGGGACCGAGACGGCTGCCCGCCGGATCTGGGCTTGCAGCCCGCAGCGCTCCTTGGACGGAAAACGAGCGGTCGCGCGCTAGACACGCTCGGTCCGATCGTCTGCCATGGCGAAGAGCTTGAGCTCTGCTGGATCTCGACTCATGCGCCTGCACGATGGCCTGAAGCCTGAAGCCTGAAGCCTGAAGCCTGTAGCCTCATGACACGACCGCTGAAAAAATCGTCGCGCCACGCGAAGAATCTCGGAGGTAGTCGATCAGGTCGCCCGGTCCCGCCCCGCCCTCTTGGAAAGATAAAGCCTCCGGTCCGCCTTCTTCAACAGCTCGCTCGCGATCCGCGTCTCCTCGGATCCCGCAACTCCCGCGCTCGCGGTCAGCCTGATCTGCCGTCCCCCGGAAAGACACGGCGTCTTGCGGATCCTGCTGACCAGTTTCGTCGCCACGAAGCGTCCTCCCTGCAGCCCCGTGTCCGGCAGGAGTAGCAGAAACTCGTCCCCACCGTAGCGGAAGAGCGTGTCCGTCCTACGGATGCCGGATTGAAGGATCCCCGCCATGTGCCGGATGACCTGGTCGCCCGCCAGGTGGCCGTATTCATCGTTGATCGTCTTGAACCGGTCGATGTCGAAGAGCACCACCGAGAACTCGTCCCGGCACCCGCTGTCCCTGGCTCGGCTCCTCAGCTTGAAGTTCCTCTGGAGCGTCGCGTATAGGTCCCGTCGGTTGAGCAGGCCCGACAGGGTGTCGGTCCGCGAAAGCTGGGACAGCTCCCGGTTCGCCGCTTCCAGCTCGTCCTCCACCCGCTTCAGCGCCGTGATGTCCCGCGAGATCCCCCAGGTCCCGATGACCCGGCCCTTCTTGTCGCGCAGGGGGAACTTCGAGGTCGAGACCCAGTTGAAGCCCCCGTCCGGCCAGGTCTCCTTCTCCACGATTTCGACCACTGGCTTGCCGGTCCTGATGATCCTCCGTTCGTCGCGGAACGCCGGGATGGCGTGCTCCCGTGTGAAATGGTCGAAATCCGAGGTGCCGATGATCTTCTTCACGCTTGCCGTGCCGAACCGGAGCGCCTGCGGCCGGCTCACGAAGAAGAACCGCGACTGACGGTCCTTGAAGTAGATCATGTCCCCTCCCCAGTTCATGATCACGTCCAGAACGTCCGTTTCGGCGAGAAGACGCGTCGACCACGCCTTGCGCCTCGGCAGAGGGACGGTTTGCGGCCGGGGATGCGTCGTCTTCTTCTTCTTCTTCTTCACGCCCTTTCCCGAGCGTCCTCGTTTCAAGCGCACTCTTCGCATTGAATTGCCTTGACTAAGACACGTCAACGATCGCTTTCATGACACCATCATTATAACTCGCCACGAGATCGAATGCATTCTGTGTCTCTTCCAGCCGGAAGCGATGTGTCACCAGAGGACCGATCCTTACTTTACGTTTCGCGATTAGATCGATTGCTTTCTGCGTGCAATGGACCTGTCTTCGAATATTCAGTATCGTAATTTCGCTTCTCCTTAATTCATGCATCGGCAGGGAAACATCGTCCGTTGCGGTAATTCCGACGATGATGAGCTTGCCGCCGGGTTTCAACAATCGTATTCCCTGAACGATTGCGGCCGGGTCTCCGCTGCACTCATAAACAATATCCATCAATAGTGGATCCATCTGGGATACTTCCTTTACGACATCGTTGATCTTGGGATTACCCGACCACGTCGGCCTCAATCTTCTTGAAAACGCGAGACGTTCCTCTATCATATCCGTGACATATACTCTTGCTGCTTTCTTGGTCCGCAAAACATGAAAGACTGACATGCCGATCGGTCCCACACCAAGGATAGCCACGTTGCTCCCAGCTACGGGCATTGATCGTTCGACCGAATAGAGGCCAACGGCGAGCGGCTCCGACAATGTCGCCTCATCGAACGTCATGCTTCTCCTGATGGGGTAACAGCACCTTTGGGGAAGCACGATGTATTCGCACAAACATCCCTCGAGTTGTTTGGGACAGCCGAGGAAGAGCAGCTTCCGGCAAGTATGTTCTCTTCCCGCCTTGCACTGGTCGCAGCGACCACACGATAGGGCCGGGTCTATCGCAATTCGGTCCCCCGGTTGAAATCTTTTCACCTTCTTCCCGACTTGTTCAATAATTCCCGAGGCCTCATGACCGACAATAGAAGGATAGTCCACTATTTGAGAACCTATCCGTCCGGTCGTATAATAGTGTATATCCGATCCACAGACGCCGACTGTCTTCACCCTTATCAGGACATCCGTTTCATTGGTCAGTATCGGATCCGGCATTTCGCGGATCTCAAATTGTCTGATTCCAGTAAGAAGGGCTGCTTTCATTGCTTGCCTCGCTACGATCCCGTGCCTGCTCGGGCCGCCTCGCCGCCGTTGAGTGCGAAGAGCGGGAGAAAGCCCGCATAGTCGTCGAACACGTAATGGGCCCCGGCTTCGCGGAGCACGGTCGCGGGGTAGCTCGACGTGTAGCCGAAGGTCAGCATCCTCGCGCTGCGGGCGGCCTGGACGCCGAATACGGAGTCTTCCACGACGGCACATTGCTCGGGCTCGAGTCCGAGGCGACGGGCTGCCAAGAGAAAGAGATCCGGCGCGGGCTTACCTCGCTCCACCTCGACCGAGCTCACCACGACCTCGAAGAATTCGGTGAGCCGCGCCTGTTCGAGGTTGAAGCGGATCTTTTGGGGCCGGCCCGACGAGGCCACGGCCATGGGAAACCCAGAAGCGCGCAGCCGCTCGAGCACGGCGACGACGCCGGGAAACGCGCGGAGATTGCCGCGTGCTGCCCGGAAGTATTCGGCCAGGCGTTCCGCCAGCAACTCGTCGCCCAGGGGCACGCTGGCGAGCCGGCGGAAGTGGTCTAGCACGGCCCGGTCGGATTTGCCGGTGAACGGTTCGATCTGCCCAATCTCCGCCGGAATTCCATGGCGAGCGAGCACGGGCAGCCAGGAGGCGAGGCTCATGCGCTCGCTGTCCACCAGGACGCCGTCGCAATCGAAGATGATTCCCAACACGAGGGGCCGAAAGTTTCCCTCATGCCCGCGTCCTGTCAACTGGCCTTCGAACAATGCTCGGTGCGCCAGCCTCTCGGATCCCTTCCGGGAACGCGACGACGGCTGCGTGCCGAAGCCGCGTCAGGTGTCTGGGAAATCGATGAGCCCTTGCGAGACGGGCATCCCATGCAGGCACGGGAATTCCCGTCGGCAGTGCCACCATCGCGAGGGGCTGGGCCACATCGCGCCGCACCAGCGGGTTCTCGACCGGCTGACGCGGTGACTTTCTCGGGCCCTGAGAGTACCCTCCTAGCGACCCGTGTCGCTCTTTTCCCGTATCCTGCTCTCGCCACCTCGATGTGCCAGCGCCAGACGTCTCCGTGCGGCCGTTGCGGGCAAGACCGTCCTTATCACCGGCGCCTCTTTCGGGATCGGAGAGGCCACCTCTCATCTGCTTGCCGATGCCGGGGCCACGGTGATTCTAGTGGCGCGAACCAAGGACAGGCTTGGGGAATTGGTCGAACAAATCCGTGGACGGGGGGGCCGAGCCTTCGCCTATCCTGGCGACCTCTATCATGCGGACCAGATGCGGGACCTGGCCACCCGAATCCAGGCGGCACATCCCCGCATCGACGTGGTGATTTCCAACGCAGGCAAGTCCATCCGGCGGCGTATCGCCGATGCGTTGGGGCGGAACGATGTGGAGCGCTCGTTGGCCGTCAATTTCTCCAGTCCAGCGGCGCTCATCATGGCGTTCCTGCCGCGCATGCTCGAACAAGGAGGCGGGCAGATCATCAACGTATCAACGGTATCGGCCCGACAGCCAGGTGCGCCCAGGTGGTCGGCGTATCAGGGCAGCAAAGCCGGATTCGATGTCTGGTTGCGAAGTATCGCCTGCGAGCTGCGTCCGCGAAAGATCTTCATCTCGTCGATCTACATGCCGTTGGTCCGCACCCGAATGATCGCCCCCAGTGGAATCTACGACCGGATTCCCGCCCTCACGCCCTTGGAGGCCGCCCAGGTCATTGCCCGCGCTGCGGTCAAACCCGCCGATCGCATCGCACCTTGGTGGTTGTGGTGGTGCGAGCTTGCCATGCTTTGCTTCGGAACCCTCGTCAACCGCATGCTGACGGCCTTGGACCACCGACGCAACCATTGAGACATCGCCGTGTCCATTGCTGTCATTCGAGCTGCACTTCGCGCCTTGAGCCGCACCGGCCTCCTCGGTGCTCATCCCGTTGGGGCCATCCTGCGTCTAGTGTGGACGCTGCTTTGTCGCGGTTCTTCCTTGTTCACCTTGGTCGCGTGGAACGCGCGACGGTACCCCGACGCGGTCGCCGTGGTCGATCCGCATCGACGAGCCACCTTCTGCCAGCTGGAAAGACGCGCGGTACAGATGGCCCAGGCGTTGGGTCTTAGGGCCCATCACCGCGTAGGCATCCTAGGCCGAAATAGCCTGGTCTTTGTTGAAGCACTCCTGGCCTGTGGGCGCGCGGGAGCGGATGCCGTGCTGCTGAGCACGATGTTCGCTGCCGAACAAGTCACGCATCTGTGTGAAAGCGAACGTCTCGATCTCCTGATCTGCGACGACGAGTTTCGTCCGCAGGTCACTGCCTTGGAGACACGGTTCCCTCGACTCCATGGGCGGGTCGTGTCCACGGCCGCACTGGTCGATGAGAATCTGGGCGAATTGTCACGCCCTGGGCGACCAGGGCCGAGGCGTGGTCTCGTCAGGAAAGCAGGCACTATCGTCATCATGACTTCTGGCACCACCGGCCCGGCCCGGGCGGTTCGGCACCGTCCCACCCTGCGCCAGATCCTTCGCACCGTGACCGCGCTCTTGGACCAGCTTCAGCCCAAGCGCGGGGAGCCTACCCTGCTGACGATTCCCTTGCTGCATGGACACGGCCTAGCAACCTTGGGAATGAGTCTGGCCCTGGCCGCTCCCCTGTTCATTTTCCCGCGGGCGCGTGCAGAAGACCTGCTGACCTGTATCGCACAGAACGCAATCCGAGTCGTGGTTCTAGTGCCCACGATTTTGCACAGGCTTCTCGAGGCCGGAATGGCAGGCGGCACGACAACCGTGCGACAGGTGATCTGTGGCTCGGCGCCCCTGACGGCCAGCCTGGCCACGCAGGGAAGGGAACGATTGGGTCCGGTACTGTTCAATCTCTACGGATCCACCGAGGCGGGCCTGATTTCGCTTGCGACCCCCGAAGATCTTCGCGTCGCTCCCGCATCCGTGGGCCGGACCTTGCCCGGGGTCTCCGTCGATTTGCAGACCCCTGACGGTGCATCGGTCGGTCCGGGACAAATCGGCCGACTCTGTGTGCGGGCTGAGCTGGTGCAAGGCAAGGTGGAAACAAGCGAAGGGGTCGATACCGGAGACCTCGCCCACTTTGGCGAGGACGGGCGGCTGTATCTGGACGGGCGCGCAGACGATATGCTCATTTGCGGTGGGGAAAACGTGTTTCCCAAGACCATCGAGGACACGGTCAACCGTCGACCGTACGTGCTTGCTTCCGCCGCGGTGGGAGTGCCAAGTGTCGAGTACGGTCAATCCGTCCATCTGTTTCTCGAGCTGCGAACGGGCTTTGGGGATGTTTCGGAAGCCTCTATCGCGGACGATCTGAAAGCGTGCCTCCCGCCTGTCTTGCGACCGGCCGGCATCACCATCGTGGCGGCCCTGCCGCGAGGTCCCTCGGGGAAGATCCTTCGACGCCACTTGAAGGTCGGCTACACGTAGGACCTTCGATCGCCCTTTTCCCATCACCGCATCGCGGCTCAGGTGTCCGATAGTGCCCCATCACGTCAACCAGTCACCCGTGTCCGAGGGAAGATCAGCGGCATTCTGCCCGATTGCGGGCGGTCGGCACAGACAGGGCACTCGCCTTGTCTTGCCTCCTCGTGAGGCCGGCCTCGCTGGCCAGGTGCGCGATCTCGCCGGCGGCGCTCACGCCCGAGCCGTGGAGGATCTCGACCTCCCACTCGCGGAAGGGAAGTGCGAGCTTGTTCTTCACGACCTTCACGCGNNGTTTCGGGGTTGCCGTAGACCACGCCTATCTTCTGTCGCAGTTGGTTGCAACTCCAAATGTGGACAAGCCGAGTGCCAGGTTTCATTTCTCGTCGAGGCGTAGATCTGGCCAAAGTGCGGCGACTTGCACGCAGGCGCCGGGGCTGGTGCGGCACTCGCCACCGCAGCAGGACTGACGGCAGGGCTTGTTCGAAGGGGTTTCAAACGTGACTTTCGGAGCGACGGTTGTGAGCCAGGATGTCTGATATAAAGCCCGAAACATCAACTTGGCCCTTATGCCCAGGATCTCGACCCGCAAGTGTCGCTACTGTCTTCGACTGTGCTGCTCTCTGCTCGGAACAAGCATGTGCTTCTGGTCGAGTGCGGGCACGGCGGCTGACGCAGGCGCTGCCAGCGAACGAAGTTCCGCACGGCCGCTGCTGGTGCTGCCGAAGAGCTACCGCGACAACGCGGATCGTGCTCCGCGCTACACGCTCAAGCCGGCAAAGGACGGCTCGAACGATCTCATCGCCGAGACGCCCTCGTTCGTCGCACGCATCGCCCCCGACGGCGGCGTCCGTTTCGAGGATTCGCCGCGCAAGCTTTCGTTGCGTCCACCCTGGCTGCCGATGCCGGTACGCCCAGGGACGGTCACGCTCGAAAGTTACCTTTCGACGAAGCTGAAGCGGAATCTTCCCAAGCCGGAATGGCGGGCGAACGAGCCAGAAACCAGAGAGCAGGGGTCCGTCATTCCGCAGCGATCACCTGACCGGCCGGATCCAGGGGAGGAGTGCAGACAACATCCGCAGCCCTGCCACCTTGGACTTCAGCCCATGCTGCTCAACACGACAGGAAAATTCGATCTTACCGACGCCTTGGGACGCGTGCACGGCGAGGATCCGTATCGGGATGAAAAGGCTCGCTTTCTCGCCGAGACACGCGAGTTGCGAATCCAGATGGCCGTGCGAAGCCACCTCGAAAACGTCCGTACTGAGCAGGCCAACCTCCCAAAGAGCCTGCGAGCCATCGCCTGCGATGACAGCCGCCCGAAGGGGGAACGGAAGGCAATCATCGAGGCGTTGCAAAGCGAGATGGACACCGGACTGGCTGAGGGAAAGCGTGCTGCTGGGCAGGTTCGCGCTTTTCTGAGAGATTGGCTGGAGCCTCCCGATGGCGGCGCCGTTTGCCCATGAGCCAGCCAGGTGATATCGCCCGTTCGGTTTGTCTCTTGCCGCCCTAGAAATGAGGGGATCGCTCAGCTCCTCGGTAGCAACCCTCTGGGCGAACCCGGCCTACATGACGGATTGGGTGCGCTAGCGATCAGTGAGCAGAAGCAATAATCGGGACGGGGGGGCGGTTGATTGTGGAACCCACGGCGACGGCCAGATACGAAGCAGGCGCGTCAGCTTGTGGCCGACGCGCCTGTTTTTGGGTTCACTCAGTCGGAACTAGAACTGCGTTATGAACTTCCAGCCCTCCGTATAAATCCAGTTAGATCCGCCTTCAGTGGAGGTGTCGGTATGCGGCCCGTTGAAGGTGCAGA
>PNBO01000312.1 GCA_003136095.1 Myxococcales bacterium | reverse complement strand
TGATCTCGATCTGGCCGGAGTATCAACAGATGTCCAACCCGCCCGCGGCCGTCGATGGTGAGAATGACCAGGACAACTTCAACGCGCTCAACGCCATGACAAGCCCAACCAAGGCGCTCTATTCCAGCGGTGGCGCGCACCACTTCTACGACACCTTCAACGCCGCGGCCAGAACGCTGGTGTACCAGCAGATCTATGATCGTCTGATCGGAAAGTACGGCTGGGACGCGATTTGGGCGGACAATACCGAGCCGCAGGCGTATCCGGACAGCGTCGACGTGAACTCGCAAGACACAGCGCTCGGCAAGGGAGCGCTCGTCATCAATGCCTATCCCTTGCAACACTCTAAGGCACTGTACGAAGGGTGGCGCAAGGTCGGGCCGAGCACCAAGCGCGTCTATATCCTGACCCGCAGCGCCTGGGCCGGTATCCAGCGTTACTCCGCCTCCGAATGGTCGGGCGACATCCAAGCTGACCTCGCAACCTTCGTGAAGCAGATCCCCGCAGGGCTGAGCTACGGGCTTTCCGGGATGCCCTACTGGACCACCGACATCGGCGGCTACTTCGGCACGCCCTCGGAGGAGCTGTTCACCCGCTGGTTCCAATTCGGGGCCTTCTGCAGCGTCTTCCGCATCCACGGCCAAGCCCCCAAGGAACTTTATGGCTCCCAGTGGAGCGCTACCGGCAAGGCGAACATGCTCGCGGTCGATACCCTGCACTATCGCTTGATGCCCTACATCTACTCGCTGGCCTGGAAGACCACCAACGAGGGCTACACCATCATGCGGCACCTGGTCTTCGACTATCCGAAGGACACCAACGTGTTTGGTATCGCGGATCAATTCATGTACGGTCCTGCCTTGCTGGTGAATCCGGTCATTACCTCCGGGGCCACAAGCAGGTCGGTCTATCTTCCGGCAGGGACCTGGTACAACTTCTGGAGCGGAGCGACGGTGACCGGCGGCAGCAAGAGCACAGTGGACGCACCTCTCAGCCAGATACCCATCTTCGTCAGAGCCGGATCGATCGTCCCGATGGGACCGATGATCCAGTACGCCACCCAAAGCGTCGATCCGTTGGAGATCAGGATCTACAAGGGCCAGGACGGATCCTTCACGCTCTACGAGGATGAAGGAGACAGCTACAACTACGAGACCGGCAAGTACGCTACGATTCAATTCACGTGGGATGATGCTGCGGGGACGCTGACTGTCGGCGCAAGGCAAGGAAGCTACGCCGGAATGCCAGCCAGCAGGACTTTCAATGTCGTATGGGTAGGCGCCAGTCACGGCAGCGGTGTCGACGTCACCGCGACTCCAGATCAAGTGGTCACCTATGACGGCTCACAAGCCGTCGTAACCGCCAAGTAGCTGGAGGGCGCGGAAGTTATTCGCGTCAAAAAGACCGTGCCAAGCGAAGCGCGTTGGCGCCGACGCGCCGCGGACAGCGCCGGTTCTGTCCATCCGTCGGCAGCGCTATATTCCACACGCACGCAAGCCCGCTTTTCCCCGTGCACTACCAGCCCACCAAGGACGCCGATGACAAAGCTTACGCCTGGCAACGGACGGGCAAGCGCCCACCCGCCTCCTGCCCGTGCGTTTCGTGGAGGCCACCTCCAGCTGGCCGAGGGCGCCTTGGTCGATCGACTGCAGGTAAGCTTCGTGCCAGATGTACGCATGACTCCCGCTGCGGTGCCGTCGAGTCCGTAACCTGGGCGGCGGGATGCCGCCCATGGGGGATCTTCGCCACGGACTAGGAGCCCGGGGCAGGGCACGACATCGCCGAGGCCAGCGCCCGGACCTTATCGCCGCCGACGGCGAACCATTGAAATGAGGGCGAATCCGAGCACGAAGGCCCATCCGCCGACGCTCGTCCGTCCGCTTCCCTGCGTGGTGCACGAGCAGCCCGACGAGGCGCTGGCGTGTGTGGTCGAGGTGGAATTCGATCCGCCCGAGCCGGCCCCGCCTTGTCCCCCGCTGCCGTTCCCCGCACCGCCAGTGCCGCTTCCCAGGCCGCCTGTGCCACGTCCGCCCGAGCCGGGCGTAGCCGTGTTTCCGGTGCCGCTCGCTCCGCCGATGCCACCCGTGCCAGCGGTCACCCCGCCAGTGCCCGCTCCGCCAAGGCCGGTTGCGCCGCCGGCAGCAACTACGGTCGTACCGCCGGCACCGCCAGTGCGGCCGCCGGTGCCAGTGGCGCCGCCGGCGCCGTTTCCCCCCAGCCCGCCGGTGCCAGTGGCGCCGCCCGAGCCGCTCCCGCCCAGCCCACCAGTGGCGCCGCCGGTGCCATTTCCGCCCAGCCCGCCATCGGCCCCACTGCGACCGCCAGTGCCGGTTGCGCCACCGGAACCGCTTCCGCCCATCCCGCCGTCGCGACCGCCGGCTCCGCTCGCGCCCCCAGTTCCACTGCTGCCGCCGGCTCCGCTGCTTCCGCCGGTACCAAAGTCGTTATCGAACGTCACCCCGTCGAAGGGCACCACGATGACCTTGGTGCCGTGATTGGTGCCGGGCAGGACCTGGTTGTCCTTGTCGACATCGGATACGGCCCAAGTGATATGGGTCGGGTGGCCGTCTTCCAGCACGACGCCCGGTCGCTCCATCTTGTACCATGCTGTGCATGTGGTGGTTCCCTCGTAACAGAAGATCTTCTGGTAATCCCGCGGAGACCAAGCGTACCCGTTATCCTTCCAACTGAGGCCGTCGGACGAATACAGGTGCCAGCCCACGCGATCTCCGGAACCCGAATAGACGACGTGGTAGGTCCCAGCGCTGCGCCAAATGTGGGGATCCTCTTGCCAAGTGAAGGCTGGATTGGAGACGCCGGGTATCGAGGTTCGCTTCGGGTAGATGGTACCGGCCGCGTCTGATGATTGTGTATACGCGCACGTGGGGCTCTGCTTCACGTAATGGCCGCACAGGGTGTCTGAGATGGCGATAGTCCCGTGGCGCTCCACGATTTGGTACTTGCCGTCGTGGCGCGGAAACATGCTTATGTTGGACGCACCGATATCGCTTTGGGGTGAACAACCCGTCCACGGGCCATCGAGAGAAGTCGACTTGAAGAGCTGGAAGGGAACGATCTCGCTGACGATGACCACGTACGTGCCGTC
>PNBO01000094.1 GCA_003136095.1 Myxococcales bacterium | reverse complement strand
TTCGCGCGCTGGTCGCGCATGCTGGCCGTGGCCGTAGTGCTGTTTCTGGCGGTCGGATTGGGGGGCAGGTGGCTGTCCAAAAAACTGAGCGGCCCCAACCTCGCCCTGCACGCCGCGGTCACCACCAGCAGCCAGTTTCCTGGTCAGGGCACGGATCACACCCTCCTCGTCGACGGTGATCCCGATACCCTCGGTTTCCACACGCTGGAAGGCGCTCAGCAGTGGGTCGTCATCGACCTGGGCAAGATTCAGAAGATCAAGAAGATCGTCGTCTCCAACCGGCCCGATGGTTACGAGGAGCGGGCGGTACCGCTCAAGGTGGAAGTCAGCAAGGACAACCAGAACTACACGCAGGTGGCGGAGCGCAAGGAAACCTTCGACAAGTGGACGGCCAGGGGCCTCAACGCCGAGGGCCGCTACATCCGGATGAAGAACACGCCGCCCAACTTCTTCCACCTGGCCGAAGTCGAGGTTTACTAGAGTAAGCCACAGGGTGCTTAGCGCCAGGCGGCAAAGGGCAGGCGCAGCAAATAGGCGCGCAAGGTCTGCGTGGCGCAGGTCGAGAGCGGCAGGTAGAGCATGGAAACGACCGCGGCGCACACGACGAAACCCAGGACCGCCACCGCCGCGCGTTTCTCGATGCGGACGAGGCGGCCCGCGAGCAGGCCGAGCCCCAATCCATAGGCGCCGAGGTAGTGGAAGATGTACGACTGCCGGTGTGTGGCGATGAACGGCAGCATGAGTGCCACCATGCCCGCGAGCACCAGGCCCTCCTGCCAGTGCACGGCGGCGATGGGTACCCGGTGGCGGAGCCGGCGATAGAGCGCGCGGCCCAGCCCCGCGCAGGCGAGGACGATCGAGCCCGTGGTCGCGAACCAAAGCAGGATGTTGCCGATGGTCGAGGTCGCGCGCACCAGGCCGCGCCCGATGTTCTCGTGGTACATGACGATGGGATGGGTGAGCAGCGGCCAGGTGTACCACTTCGAGCTGGCCGCGTTGTCCCAGACCGTGAAGCCGGCGTGGTGCTGCAGGAGCGACCAGTTGGTTCGCATCATGCCCGCCAGCGAGAGCGGCTGCCGCGTGGTGTGGAGCGCGAAGGCGCCGATGCCCAGGTAGACCAGCGAGGCGACGGCGAACATCCAGACCGTGTGCGCCACCGACTTGCCCGCCCGTAGCAGGAGGATCGGCGCGAGCAGGAGCACGCACACCCCGGTCCACTTGCTCGCGACCGCCAAACCCACACAGATGGCCGCCGCCGCGAACCAGCGCAGTGAGCGCGCCCACAGCATCAAGGCCAGCGCGGCGAAGATGAAGGCGGTGAGCGGGTTGTCGATGAGCGCCGTGCGCGCGTACGAAAGGAAGAAACCGTCGATGGCGACGAAAGCGGCGGCCAGCAAGCCGGCGCGGCGGTCGTCGAAGATCTTGGCGGCGCACAGTCCCGCCAGCCCGACGATGACCAGGCCGAAGATAGCCGAGGACAGTCGCCACCCAAGGCCGCGATCCCCGAAGGCGAGCATGGCCGGAACCAGCACCAGCTTGCCGAGCGGAGGATGGTCGTTCCAGTCGGCCCGGTGGGCGATGTAGTTGCGCGCGTTGCTGACGAAATGGTGCTCGTCGAAGCTGAAGGTGCGCGGGTAGTCGAGGCCGACCAGCCGCCAGACGAGCCCCAGGAAGAGCAGGCCGAGGCACAACGCCGAGACTGCGTAGCGGCTCGATTCGCCGGGGCGGGCAGGCGAGGGGGCGGGAACCTGTTCGGCCGGGGAGGCGTCCGCGGCCGGCCGAGGGGCGGGGGTGGGGGTGTCCATCAGGCAGGGCGCATCATGCCTTGCGCCAGCGGCACGTACCAGCCTTGCCTGCAAGAGACCATTCCCAAAAAGGCCGTCCCTCGCTACCCTAACGGGGTCGCAAGGGATTGCCAGATGCGTCGTGCAGGTGGTAATCCTGTCCGACGGCTGCGGTCAGCCGGACGGACTTGCGAAACCGCGTAGACGAAAGGACAAGCCAAAGTGGAGAGCGAAAAGAACAAGCAGGAAAACGCCCAACCACAAGCCGAAGCCCCCAAGCCCGCGGAAGCAGGGCGCGAAGGGCCCGTGCCCGCAGCGGTCGCGGCCGAGGCAGCCACGGCTGCGCCAGAGGAGTCCGCGGTGGGCGAGGGCGCGGCGCCCATCGGCGTATCTCGCCGCCGGATCTTCATCGGGCTTGGCGTCGCGGCAGTCGTCATCATCGGCGCGGCGCTGGCCATGCAGCGGACGCCCCAGGAGCCGAGCACGCCGGGCAGCACCGTCGCGGCCGACATCACGCTCATCACGTCGGATCGCGCTGACGTGGACTGCGCCGCGGCCACCGGCATCGGCGAGTTCCGTTGCGGCTTCTCGGACGAGAACATGCCGTGGAACGGCGACGAGGTGAAGAAGCTCAAGCCGTTCTACACCACGGATCGGCACCTCTACCTGATTCCGGGGCTCTTCATGAATCCCGCGCTACAGGATCGCTACAAGGCCGAGCCGCCCAACAAGCCGCGTGACCAGCTCAAGCGCTTCACCGCGAAGTG
>PNBO01000006.1 GCA_003136095.1 Myxococcales bacterium | reverse complement strand
TGCCGCAGCTCTGGGCAGTTTCGGTGCCACCCGCGCAGTATTCACCTGCGCTGCACGCCGCACACACCGTTGGCGAGGTCGAGGTGGCCGCCGCGGTTTGCACGGTTCCGGCCTGGCACTCCCCCGCCGGGAGGCACGACGACAGATTGGCCGAGGCGGAATAGGTGCTCTCGGCGCACGGGGTGCAGGCCCGATCGGTCGTGGTCGAGGGAAGGTTGGTTGCGTAGCTGCCCGCCGGACAGTCGGTCCACGCCGCGCACGTCACCGCGTTGTCCACGGTGCTGAAACTTCCCGAGGTGCAAGCCACGCAGGTTTGGTCCGTCGTTGCCGATCCCGGGCTATCGATCTTGGCGCCGGCCTTGCACACGGTCTTGCCGACGCAGGCAGTGGCGGGATTGCCGTCGTTGTCCCAGTTGTCCTCAACGCACGGAGCAGCCGGAGCGAGGTGGCCGGCGCAGTATGCACCGACGCTACAAGGGGCACACACGGGTGGGGAAGTCGGGGTGGCAGCCCTCGTCTGCACGGTGCCGGCCTGGCACACCCCCACCGGGAGGCACGACGACAGATTGGCCGAGGCGGAGTAGGTGCCCGCGGCGCACGGAGCGCAACCCCTATCGGTCGTCGGCCAGGGAAAGGTGGAGTAGCTGCCCGCCGGGCAGTCGGTCCATGCTGCGCACGTCACCGCGTTGTCCACGGTGCTGAAGCTTCCCGAGGTGCAAGACACGCAGATTCGGTCGGTCGTTGCCGATCCCGGGCTATCGACCTTGGCGCCGGCCTTGCACACGGTCTTGCCGACGCAGGCAGTGGCGGGATTGCCGTCGTTGTCCCAGCTGTCATCAACACACGGAGCGGCCGGAGCGAGGTGGCCCGCGCAGTATTCGCCGGCGCTACAAGGGGCACACACGGGTGCGGAGGTCGAGGTGGCGGCCCTCGTCTGCACGGTGCCGGCCGCGCAGTCGCCCACCGCCAGACAGGTGGACTGGTTCTCGGATTTCGAATAGGTCGCCGCCGCACAGGCTGCGCACAGGCGGTCGTTGCTCGCTGACGGCGGGGTTACGACCTGACTGCCCGCCGGGCAGGTACTCCAGGTCGAACAGGCTGCCGCATTGGTCGTTGTGCTGAAGCTGCCGGAAGCGCAGGGCGAGCAGGCGCGGTCGGTGGTCGGCGAACCTGGCTGGGAGACGTAGGTCCCGAGCGCACAGAGCGTTTTGACCGCGCATGCCGTGCTGGGATTGCCATCATCGTCCCAGGTGTCTCCCGTACAAGAGACCGCGGCAGCGAGGCCGCCGGCGCAAAACTCACCACTGCTGCACGACCGGCATAGCCTTGCGGCGGTCGTGGTTGCAGCGGCGGTCTGAACGGTCCCGGCCGCGCAGCTCGTCGTGGCCAGGCATGCGGACTGGTTGTCAGCCGTCGCGGAGGTGCCCGCGGCGCACGGGGTGCAGATGCGATCGACCGCCGCAGTCGGCAGGTTGCTGACGAAGGTGCCGGCCGGGCAATTGCTCCACGGCGTGCACGAGGTCATGTTGTTCATCGTGCTGAACGAGCCGGGCGCGCAAATCGTGCACGATCGATTGGCGGTCGCGGAGCCGGGTTGGGAGATGGAGGTGCCAGCATTGCAGATGGTCATGTCCACGCAGGCGGTTGCGGGGTTGCCGTCGTCGTCCCACGTGTCACCCATGCAGGAGGCCGCGGCGGCACTGGCACCCGCGCAGTACTGTCCCGCACGGCAGGGAGCACATACCGGAGCCGACGATGCCGTGCCGGATCCAGTCTGCACGGTGCCAGCCGGGCAGTCCTCACTGGCGAGGCACGAGGATTGGTTCGCGCTCGAGGTGAGCGTCCCAGCCGGGCACCGCGCGCACCCGCGGTCCGTCGTGGCCGAGGGCGCGACGCTCACGTAGTTGCCCGGATTGCACACGCTCCAGCTCGTGCAGGACACGCTGTTGGCGGCAGCACTGAAGGTTCCGGACGGGCAAGTGGCGCAGATTCGGTCCGTGACTTCGCTGCTCGCTTGCGCGATGTAGGTGCCGGGTGGGCAGGCCGAAGTGGCGACACACGCTCCGCCCGAAAGAAACGTGCCATCCGAGCACACCGGGGAACAGTTGCCACTTGGGCAGCTCGCGGCAGCATCGCTGCCGGCGTCACCGCCCGCACCACCGCATCCAACCGCCATGATGCCGACGACGAAAAGAGCCAGTGGCTTGCCGACCGAATGGGTCATGAGAGTCTCCTGTGCAAGGGTTCGGGTGCTGTCTCGAAGCCGTCTGCAACGACCTCTAGTCAACTCGCGCTGTTGCAATGCATACCGAGGTCCATTCGCAGATTGGCGCCTCGCCGTCACTTTCACGGCGGACCCACGGATATCAGACGGCGCCGGATTAACGATCTCGTCGGTATCCCGACGGAAGAGGTCCACTAGGCTCCAGTCGGGCGAGACTTCTCCAAATCGACTGAGATACAACTTCAGTTTGATTGAGTAGGCCCGTCTGTTGTAGCAACCCACGCTGCAACCAGTTGATATTGTTGCGTTTCGTTTGTGGCTCGAAAGCTGCTTGGGTTGACCACAATCCGCGTAGATGCACCATCAACCCCAGAGAAAGACGTGTCCCATGGCACCGGAACTACATCTCAATCTCTACGAGATCACGGGCGGTGTTTGCCGAAAGCTCCCAGG
>PNBO01000202.1 GCA_003136095.1 Myxococcales bacterium | reverse complement strand
CGATGTGGCGGCCGATGAGCGCATCGTCGCCCGCCGGCTCGGACTGCACCGGCGGGCGCTCGGCGTCGTACGCCGTGGCGGCAAACGCCCGCCCGGCGCTCGGCACCTCGCTGGCACTCTCGACCTCGCTCCAGGCCATCGGGGCGCGAGCATAGCCTCGCCGGCCGCCGGGCGCACGTTCGTCATGGCCGGCCGGTCGGCCTCGGCTCGGATGGGTCGGATCCTAAACGCTAACTGCACGAAGGCAGTGGCCAGGAATACCCGTCCGGTCTCCGGCCGGTCGGACAGTCATCGTGCGGGTAGTAGATGGCACAAGTATCGCCGCCGATTGTGCCAGTCGGGCACCACACGTCCCAGCTGTACGTGTCTCCACCCGCCGCACGGCACCGGTTGAAGTCGGCCGGGCCATACCCCGAGTACTCCATCGCACAGAAGGTGGGCGCCAAGGTCGTCGCCAACACGACCCTCCCGCCGGCTGCCACGCACTCGTCGTAGCTGCCTGGGGAGCCACTGGTATCGAACGAACACCCCTGGCCGTCGGGCGATGTGCCGGTATCCTCCACGCCGACGCCGTCCGTGCCTCCATCGTGGGGCGGCGTCAAGTACGGAAGGCCACCGTCCAGCGGACAGGAGTAGGACCCGAGCGGGCCGAACCCGCTGTCGCCTGGGCAGCAGCCCTCGAATTGGTACGGCTCGTTGGCGGCCCCGATGCCGCCCATGATGGTTCGACCGTTGCAACCACAGTAGTAGATGCCGATGGCGGCGGTGTCTCCGCCAAACTGATGGCACACGAGCTTTGCATCGAAACCGCAGCCTGGGGTGTCGTAGGCGAGTGCGCCCGGGCTCGGACACGTGCTGCCGTCGGCGGTTGCATCCGCTGGCGCCGCGCCCGCGTCGCCCACTGACGGCGCGGCCGCGAGCCCGGTCGGCAGATAGAGGTCACGGGTGCAGTGCACGTCCTGGCTGACCAGCTGGCGGTACACGACGGAAACCAAGGGGCCTTCGATGTGGTAATAGCCGTGGAAGGTGTACTGGCTCGGCATCTCGAAGAGCACTTTCCCGGCGGCGCAGTCGGCCTCGAATCGGTATGCCCCGGCGATGGCGCACACCTGCGAGGCTCCGTTCAGCACCTCGTCGACCGAGCAATCCGGCAGGGTGTTGCTCGCGGCGGGATCCTGCGGAACATCCACCTCAAGCACCATCTTGGCCCCCGCGCCGTAGCTCGCGCAGGTGCTGGCCAAATCGCCGGTGACGCCGAACCAGTGGAGGTACCACGACCACTGGTCTACGCCTGCGCTGTCGACACGGGGAGCGCTGGGGTAGTTGCTGCAAGTGCCGACTTCGGCCGGAACCACCAGGCGGGTATCGGAGGGTGGATTGCCGTCCGGGGCCGCGGTCTCGGAACCGGGGCCGGCGGTCTCGCTCTGGCTTGCGTCGTGTCTGTCGGCGGTGCCCAGGGAATCGTTGCGCGTGCAACCGGCAGGCACGATCGTGCAACAGAGGGCCGGGAAAAGAAGGCGGGGGAATAGTTTCGTGGCGGCTAGGCTCGGAACTAGGGGGTCCATGATTTTCCTCGCTCGGGGTTTGACGATCTAGTGACGGCACCCCGGAAAGCAAGTGCCCCCAGGCGATCCAGCTCGGCGGAGACCGCCTCGCCCGTCGGACAGGGGTTCGTTCCCGCGATCGAAATCGCGCCAGCCAGAATCGCGGCCACCGTGGCGAGGAGCATCGGCGCCACTATAGGTCAGGAAGCTCAAACCGAGTCAACCCTTCGCGAATTCCTGGGCAGCCTCAGCCAGGGTCAGGAAGCGCGCCCCGGCCGCGCGGGCCTCACTCAAGGTTCGATTCAGAGCCGCGAGCTTGCAATCGAGAGATACGCGCAGGTCGGGCTGGCGGCGGGTGAGCGCGGGCGGGATGCCATCGGAAACGGCATCGGCGAGATCGATACCGTGCAGCTCCAGATTGAAGTGCACGGTGCCAAGGGCCGAGGCCACCAGCCGCCGGCGCAGCCATTCCGGCGCGATAACCAGGGTCGTGCCGATGACGTGTAGGCGAAGCAGCGGCGTCACGGTTACGGGCAATTCCATGATGGGCAAGTCGCCGCGGCGATACGGCGCGCCCGCGGCCGGGCGATAGGGCGTGCACGGCGCCCCCAGCACCTTGGCGCTGCCGAGGATGCTGCCCGATCGGCGGCCGGTCACGCGGATGGCGGCCATCACCGCCGCCTTGGCGAGATAATAGGGAATCGCCGGGAAGGCCGACGAGTCGTAGCGGTACCCGCGCTCGCAGAGCAGCTCGATGAGCTCGGCCGAGATCTCGTAGCCGGGCGCCCGAAATCCGACGGGTGGGCGACCGGCGGCGGCGGCGATGGCCGCATGGGCGCGGTCGAGCTCGGCGGCCATCTCTTCGCGCGGCAGGCGCGCCAGATCGTAGGGGTGCGAGTAGGAATGGCTCGCGATCTCGTGTCCGGCCCTGGCCAGCTCGGCGACGATGCGCCTGCCCGCGTCGTCGTCCTCCAGATCGCGACCGACCACGAACAGGGTCGCGGTAATCCCGTGCTTGGCGAAGAGCTCGCCCAATCGCGGCAGCGCCCGCCGCAAGATCGCGAAGCGCGCCTCCCCCGTCGGTGCCTCGCCCAGCGCGTGAATGCGGTGGTAGCACTCGACGGCGTCGAGATCGACGGAAACCGAAACCAGCGGCGAGGTCACTTCGGGATCGTAGTCGCCCCGCGCACCAACCTCAAGCGTGGCGGGGGGCCCAATTCTCACCACAGAGGACACAGCGGTCCTCTGCCCTCGCTCGACCAGCCGCAGGACACCCCAACCGGGCTCAGGTCCCGGCGAGCGCGGATCCGGTGCCCGGCGCCGGCCCCGTCTCCGCCCCAGGCGCGAGCGACTTGGCCGCGGGCAGGAGGATGGTGAACCGGGTGCCGCCGCCCGGCGGGCAATCGACCTCGATGCGCCCGCCATGCTCGCTGACGATCTGCTGGACCAGGGCCAGCCCCAGACCGGTGCCCTTGGCCTTGGTGGAGAAGAATGGCTCGAAGATGTTCGCGAGATTCTCGGGGGCGATGCCGGGCCCGCTGTCGGCGAGCGCCAGGCACACCTGGCCGTCGCCAGACCGGCTCACCTCGATGCGCAGGTGGCCGCCGTCCGCCATCGCCTCCTTGGCGTTGCGCACGAGGTTGAGCAGCGCCTGGCGGAGCTGGCTGTCGTCGGCCACCACCTCGGCCATTCCCGGCGNNCGCCGAGGTCCAGTCGTTCCAGCTTGGGTTTGGGCAAGCGCACGAAGCGCAGGTAGGTCTCGGTGATCTCGCTCAGCCGGTCGACCTCCTTGCCGATGGAGGTGACCAGCTTGCGTGCCTCCTGATTATCGGGGCCGACCTCGTCGCCGAGCAACTCGACGTTGAGCCCCAGCGAGGCCAGCGGGTTGCGGATCTCGTGCGTGATGTGCGCGGCCATGCGCCCCACCGTGGCCAGCCGCTCGGAGCGAATCAGGCGGTGCTCGCGCTCCTCGATAGCCGCGGCCATGGCATCGAACTCGCGGGCCAGATCGCCAATCTCGTCGCGCGAGACGATGCCGGTCCGCCGGGCATAGTCGCCACCCGCGATCTGCCGGGAATGCTCGCGCAGCACGCGCAGCGGGCGCAGCGTGCGCACCATGACCAGGGCCGCGCCCACCGCCAAGAGCAGGCCGAACCCGCTCAATGTGAAGGCGATCTCGACCGCGCGGCGCTCGTTGTCGGAGAGCTGCTCGGCGACCTGCTTGCCCTGCCCGCGCAGATTGTTCTTCAGCCCGTGGAAGCGGGAGAGCAGGTTGGCCAGGCTGCGATCGGCCTCGGTGCTGTCACCCGCGGCCAGCTCGCTGCTCCCGAGCGCCGCCGCCGCCCCCACCACGCGGGCATCGAGGTCGGTGATGTCGCGCCGGTAGCCGCTGAACTCATCTCGCCGCGTAAGCGTGACTTCCTCCTTGAAGTAGCGATCGATGGCATCGAGCGCGTCGCGCAGATCCTGGCGCGCGGAGGCGATGCCGTTCTGCGCGGCTACGCGGCTGGTCAAGCCGAGCCTCGAGCCCGTGCCCTCCGCCGCGCGCATCTTGGCGAAATCCTCCAGGGACCGCAGCGAAGCGTCGACCGCGACCTGAACCTCGAGGCGGCGCTGGTTCGCGGCCAGCTCCTGTCGCCCCCGCCGGAGATAGAACAGGGTGAAAAGGCTGCTCGCGGCCAGCATCCCAAGCAGGACGGCATACGCGGTGAGGATCTTTGCCGATACACCGAGCCGCATGACCGGCCTACGCTAACACAGGCACGATGCGGCAGGCGGGCGGGTTTCGCGCGTCGTCGAACCCGCCGAACGACGAACTTCGCGTCCGCATTGACTTTGGGGAAGGGCTGGGAAAACATCCTGCAAGCCATGAGAAACACCGCGCTCCCGGGGTCTTTGGTTTTTGCGCTCGTTTTTTTCGCCAACCTGCTGGGCGCGGCCCAGCCG
This sequence comes from Myxococcales bacterium, assembly GCA_003136095.1. Lineage (GTDB taxonomy): Bacteria > Myxococcota_A > Polyangia > Fen-1088 > Fen-1088 > Fen-1118. The sequence goes on along the minus strand of PNBO01000202.1, from coordinate 13,378 downwards.
GCTCGGGCCAGTGAGGTGACCATTTCGGTCCTCGGCCTGGAGCCGGCGGCAGGTGCCCCCGAAACGGTGGCGACCTCCATCACCGAGGCGATTCGGCAGCGCATAACCTCGACCTCGGGTTACCGACTCGTGCCGGGGCGGGATCTGGTCGAGGTGAAGCTGGTCTTTAGCTGTCCCGACGAGGCTCCCCCTTGCATGACCCAGGCAGCGCAGAGCATCGGCGCGACCAAGGTCATCTTCGGAAACCTGCAACCCGTGGGCACCGACGCCTACCTCGTGACGCTCAAGCTCCTCGACGCCGACAAGGGGGTGGTCGAGGGCTGGAGCTCCGAGCAGATCGCCAAGGCGCAGACCGCATTCGTGGCCTTGCGTGGTCCGGCGCAGAAGTGGTTCGCCGCGCTGACCGGCCAGACCGCGCCCGGAAACCTCAAGATCACGGGCGGCGTGGTCGGAGCGAACGTGTGGCTCGATGGAGCCCAAGCGGGCATTCTGGGGGCCGACGGCCTCACACTCGCGGGTGTCGCGGGCGGCAGCCATGACGTCGCGGTCAGCAAGCCCGGTTACGAGAAGTTCGAGCGCAAGGTCACGGTGGCTTCGGGCGCAACAGAGAAAGTCGTGGTCGAGTTGAAGTCCAACGGTCAACCGGGCGAGGGCGATGCGGCGCCCCCCACCGATGAAAACGCGGGGCGCGTCAGCACGCCCGAAGTCCCAGCGCCGGCCACACCCCCTTACGCTGGCGCACGGGTCGCCGCGTGGGCGCTGCTGGGGCTCGGGCTGGTGGGCCTCGGGCTGGGTGGCTATTCGAGCTACGAGGTCAGCGTGGTCAACAGCAACCTCGACCCCTATCGCCGCTACAATTGTGCCGGGGGCGGAGCCCCGACGTGCAGCCCCGATGGCAAGACCGACCTCCATGCTCTGGACGCCGCCTCGCAAAAATATGTCAATGACCAGCAGAGCACGGGCGACGGTTACACGAAGCTGCAGTGGGTGGGCTATGGCGTGGGCGGTGCCTTGGTCGCCACCTCGGCGGTCTTTTTCTACCGCGGCTATTTCGCCCACCCGTCGGCCAACGCCTCGAACGGGCGGCGCAGCGACTGGATCGTGCTGCCTAGTGTGGGTCCGAACAGCGCGGGTGCCCTCGCCTTCCTGGCGTTTTGAGCAAGCGAGCGCGGTTGCTTCATCTCAACATGAGCATGCGCACGAGCGCGGTCGCTAGCACGCCCCACAGCGCGGTGGCGATGGGCCAGTAGCGCGCCGCCCGCCGGCGCACCCGCGAGAAGGTGCGCAGCCCAAGCCCCACGTTCAGGGTCGAGAGCACGAGCAGAAACGCCATCCAGAGGTGGCTGAACTCGCTATGTCGTTGCGGCGCCAGGGCGTACGCCAGAGCGCCGATCAGAAAGATCGATCCGAGCGCGGACTTGCCGATGGCCCACTTGAGCGCCCGCGCACGAAGCTGGGCAGCGCGCACCTGGCGCAACGCTCGAAAGCTGGGTATGTCGGAGCGAGGCGGAGCCCCGTCGAGACGATCCGTGCTCATCCTGCCCGCCAAACACTAGCCCCTGTTCGCGTCGCGTGCACGGAGATCCCGGCTTTGGCTGCTAGAATGGCGCCCCATGGCCACCGCGACATTCCTAGTGCTGGACATCGAGACCATTCCCGACGCCGACCTGTACACGCCGGCCCAACCCAGCCCAGGCACCGAGCGCACCTTCCCGCCCATCTTCGCGTGCAAACCGGTGGTCATCGGCGTCCTGTGGCTCGACGAGAACCTGGTGTGCAAGAAGGCCGGCACCATTGGCGAGGGCAAGGACGAGGGTGGCATGCTGGCCGACTTCGCGGAATTCATGGCCAAGTGGGAGCCGACCCTCGTAACCTGGAACGGCCGCGGCTTCGATCTGCCCGTGCTCATGCTGCGCAGCCTGCGCTATGGCGTGTCGGCGCCCTGGTATTACCGCAAGTCAGGCTATCGCTACCGCTACAGCACGGATCGGCACGTCGATCTGTGCGACGTGTTCGCCGACCATGGGGCCACGCGCATGACCTCCCTGCACGGCGCCGCCCGCTTGGTCGGCTTGCCGGGCAAGGAGGGCGTCGACGGCAGTCAGGTCGAGGCCCTGTACCGGACCGGCCAGATCGAGGCCCTGCGCGGTTACTGCCTGTCGGACGTGGCGCAGACCGCGTTTCTCTTCCTGCGCTACCGCCTGCTCGCCGGCCTGCTCGACCGGGCCGCGTACACGCAGGCCGCGACGGGCCTGCTCGAAACCATCACGGCCGACGCACGCCTCGCGCCGCTGGCCGCCCACATCGATCGGGCGCGGCTACTGCTGGAATAGCGATCGCGGCCGAGCCTGGAAACCGAAGCCCGCGGTAAACACGCTATGTAAGGAGCTTCCCTTTCCAGCCGTTCCTACCCGGCCCTGCACCAGGCCGCGCCTTGACTCGGCCTTACGTCCTTCTGGACATCGAAGTTGCAGAAGACATCAGCGCCCTCTGGTCTCTTCATCACCCCGGTGTTCCAGCCTTCCAGGTCACTCTCGGCGCGGTTTGCGGAAAACCAGAAAGGTCTGGTACGGGAGCAGATCCGGCTTCTGATGCATCGATCAAGGTTTCTCGCATTTCACCCCTGACCGGCTGCACGCCGGAGATGGGAAATCCTGCCTCGCTGATTACCAGCGAAAGGATCATCGACGTGCGCGGTGATCCTGCCGAGGCAGGTCCGGGGGCACCGTACATTCATGTGGCCGACTGCGCCCTTGCCGCTATCACGGTGTCACGCTGTTTGTCACCGGCCATGCGCCAGTCGGTCCCTTCCATCTGGCATCAGCCCGACTTGGGGGAAGTGGCTTGATTGGCGGGGGCCAGACGCGCGGACTAACATTCGAGGCCCATCCCACTTCCGGTCAAGATGCGCGTCCTCCTCGTCACGCCGCCCATGGTGCAGTTCAACACGGCCTACCCGGCCGTGCCCGCGCTCGCGGCGTTCCTGCGCCGAAACGGACACGAGGTGGCGCAGGAAGATCTCTCGCTCGGGCTCTCGCTGCGCCTGTTTTCTCCGGCGGGTGTGGCCGCCGTGCTGCGCGCCCTCCAGAAGAAATACGCGGGCCGCCGCCGGCCGTCCTCGGTGCGTCACCTGCTGGCCCACGCGGGCGGCGTCCGGGCGTCGATCTCCGAGGCCGTCGCTTTCCTGCAAGGCCGGTCGCCGGAAGCGGCCGCGCGCCTCGCCGCCCCGGGCGCTCTGCCCGAGGGACCGCGCTTCGCGGCCATGCGTGGGCTCGCCGACGGTGAAGCGGAGGACGTGGTGGCCCGTCACCGCGCCAGCCTGTTTCTCGACGAGATCGCGGACGCCGTNNCCCGCCGTCGTCGGTCTGACCGTGCCCTTCCCCGGTGCGCTCTATGGCGCGTTCCGCATCGCCCGGCGGATCAAGGCGCTGGCGCCGGCCGTCGCCACCGTGCTCGGCGGCGGCTACGTCAACACCGAGCTGCGCGCTCTCGCCGACCCGCGCGTGTTCGGTTTCTTCGACTACGTGACCTACGACGATGGCGAGATTCCGCTCCTACGCATCGTGGAGGTCAGCGCCGGGGCCGTGCCCGCGTACGTACGTACGCGGCTGCGCCGCCAGGGCAAGGTGGTGTTCTGCGACGATCCCTCGGCACCCGCCCTCCGCCACCGCGACCGTCCGGCGCCAGACTTCTCGCCGGTCGCCCGGGCCGGCTATCTCGCCATGGCCGAAAGCCCGAATCCCATGCACCGCCTGTGGTCCGAGCGCCCCTGGCTCAAGCTCGCCCTGGCCCACGGCTGCTACTGGCACCGCTGCGCCTTCTGCGACACCTCGCTCGACACCATCCGCCGCTACGACCCCGCCGACGCCGAAACCGTCGTGGCCTGGATGGAACGCGCGATGGCCGACACCGGGCTTGCGGGCTTTCACTTCGTCGACGAAGCGGCGCCGCCCGCCCTGCTCGGCAACCTGTCGCGCCTGCTCATCAAACGCGGCCTGCGCGTCGAGTGGTGGGCCAACATTCGCTTCGAGAAGCAGCTCACAAGGGAGCTGGCGCGGCTCATGCGGCGTTCCGGCTGTCTGGCCCTGACCGGCGGCCTCGAGTGCGCCCATGATCGCCTGCTCGCCCTCATGGACAAGGGCCTCACCACGCGTCAGGCGGCCGCGGCCATGCGGGCCTTGGCTGGCGCCGGCATCCTGGTCCACGCCTACCTCATGTACGGCTATCCGACGCAGACGCCGCAGGAAACCATCGACGCGCTCGATTTCGTACGCCGCCTGTTCGCGCGCGGCTGCCTGCACTCGGCCTACTGGCACCGCTTCGCTCTCACGCTGCACAGCCCGGCGTTTCAACGTCGTGACAAGCTGCACCTGCGTATCCTCGACAGCCGGGAAGGCGCGTTTGCCCGCAACGAGATCCCGTTCGACGAGCCTGGCCGCCCCGATCCGGGCCGGTTCGGCGAAGGCCTGCGGCGCGCGGTCTACAACTTCATGCACGGCGTGGGACTGGAAAGCGACGTGCGCACCTGGTTCGACTTCCCCATGCCACGGCCCAGCCGGGAGGCCCTCCGTGCCGGGCGACAGCCTCGACGGAGCCGCTAGCCGGCTTGCGCGTTCCGGGGTAGCTTGCAGCCACGGAAGCCATGCCACGCCCCTTCGCCACGCCCGCCACCCGCACCCATTTCGCTCCCGATTGCCCGGTAGCCATCACGCACACGCGCCTCGATCTCGAGCCGGATCTCGGTGGGCGCAAGCTGCGCGGCCGGGTGACGCTTTCCCTGCGCAGCCGCCAGGACGAGCTAGCCGCGGTCGAGCTGGACGCCGTGGACATGACCATCGCCGCCGTCACCGTCGACGACGCCCCGGCGCCAGCCACCCACTACGACGGCAAGCGCCTGCGCGTCGAGCTCGGACGCACCTACCGGCGGGGAGAGACGTTCGGGCTCGCCGTGGCCTACGCCTGCGCGCCGGTGCGCGGGCTCTACTTCGTGGGACCGGACGAGGCGCATCCCGGCCGGCCGCTCGAGTGCTGGACGCAAGGCCAGGACGAGGATTCGCGTTTCTATTTCCCCTGCATGGACGCGCCGCTCGTGAAATCGACCAGCGAAGTGCTGTGCACGGCGCCCGCCGGGCTCTTCGTACTGTCGAACGGCGATTTGCGCGAGCAGCGCGATCTGGGCGACGGGCGCGTGCTCTGGCACTACGCCCTGGAGGTTCCCCACTCGCCGTACCTGGTGACCCTGGTGTGCGGGCGGTTCGCCGAGATCAAGACACGCGCGCCCGAGACCGGCGTCGAGGTGTACTACTACGGGCCGCAGGGCCGCGAGGCCGACATCGAGCGCAGCCTGCGGGCCACGCCGGCCATCATCGACTTCTTCAGCAAGACCATCGGCGTGCGTTACCCGTTCTCGCGCTACAGCCANNGACGTCGAGTACCTGGTGGCGCACGAGCTGGCGCACCAGTGGTGGGGTGACCTCCTCACCTGCCGCGAATGGCCCGAGGCCTGGCTCAACGAGGGCTTCGCCACGTATTTCGAATACGTCTGGCGCACCCATGCGCACGGCCGCGACGAGGCCGACGTCGAGCTGCTCGGGGATCTCGACGGCTACCTCGACGAGGCCGGCGAGTACCAGCGGCCCATCGTGTGCCGCCAGTTCGAGGAGCCCATCGACCTTTTCGACCGCCATCTCTACGAGAAGGGCGGCCGCGTGCTGCACATGCTCCGGCAGGAGCTCGGCGACGCGGTCTTCTGGCGCGCCATCCGGCTCTATGCCGAGCGCCACGCACGCGGCTCGGTGGAAACCCGCGATCTGGCCCGCGCCGTCGAGGAAGCCGCCGGCCGCAACCTGGACCGCTTCTTCCACCAGTGGATCGACCAATCCGGCCACCCGGAGCTGGAGTGCACCTGGCAGTGGGACGGCGACAAGCGCGTCGGCTCGCTGCGCGTGGAGCAGAAGCAGGAGGGCGACAAGGTCTACGAATTCGCAACCTCGGTGCGCGTCGAGGTCGGCGGCCAAGAGCGTGACGAGCCCCTCCGTATTTCGGAGCGGAGCCATACCTTCGAGTTGCGCCTCCCCGAGGCGCCGATGCAGGTCGTCTTCGATCCGGGCGACGTGCTCCTCAAGACCTTGAAGTTCGACAAGCCCCGGCCGTTGTGGGCGCGGCAGCTTGCCGCCGCGCGCCTGGGGGTCGATCGTGTGCTCGCGGCGCGCGCGCTCGCCGACAAGCCCGACGCGGCCGCGGTCACCGCCCTGCGCGCCGCGCTCGAGACCGACGCCTTCTGGGCCGTGCGGGCCACGGCCGCCACCGCGCTCGGCAAGACTCGGCGCCAGGACGCCCTCGATGCCATCCTCGCCGCGCGCGCGCAGGCGCACCCCCGCGTGCGCCGGGCGGTGGCCGCGGCCCTTGGCGAGTTCCGCGTCGACCTCGATCCGGGCAACGCCCGCGCCGCGGATGTCCTCGCGACCTGGGTGCAGGAAGGGGATCCAAGCTGCTTCGTCGAGGCCAACGCGGCCCTGTCCCTGGGCCGGGTGCATTCGCCCCGCGCGGTCGAGATCCTGACGCCCGTGCTCGGACGACGCGCCTACATGGACATGATCCGCGCGCGCGCGCTGGAAGGGCTGGGGGCGACCTCCGACGAGGCGGCCTACCCGATCGTCGACGGGGCCATCACTCGATCCGCGTCCTTCCAGTCGCGGCGAGCCGCGGTCACCGCGCTCGGCCGGCTGGCCGAGGGCACGGCCAAGGCGCGGCAAGCACGCGAACGCCTGGAAGCCTGCCTCGCCGATGCCGATTTCCGCGTGCGCATGGACGCCGCCTCCGCCCTGGTCGAGATCGGCGACGTTCGCTCGATTCCCGCCATCGAACGGGCGCGGGCCGGCGAGCTCGACGGCCGTGCCAAGCGCCGTTTCCGCAACGCCGTGATGCAACTACGCGAGAAGGGCTCCGGCGGCGAGAAGCTGCGCAAGCTCGGCGAAGAGGTCGAGCGCCTGCGGGAGGAATCCGTGCGCCTGCGCGAACGCCTGGAAAAGGTCGAGGCCCAGTCCTCCCCCGGCACAGCGCCGCCCGGGCCAACCGCCGTTCCCGCGCCCGCCAAACGCCCCCGCCCCGGCGGCCACCGCACCGGCCGCAAGCCCATCGTCCCCCGCCGGCGGTAGCCAGTGTCTCACACCGAAGGCGGCGTGAGCAGCACCGGCGGCGGCGTGACCGCGCCGATCATGGTGCCCTTGAGATCGGGCAACTCGGTCAGCACGAGGGGTAGAAGCTCATCCATGCGCTTGACGTAGATGATCTCCATCTCCTTGCGCGGCTGTTCGGGAATGTCGATGACGTCCTTGCGATTGCGCTCGGGCATGACGACCCGCTTGATGCCCGCGCGGTGGGCGGCCAGGAACTTCTCCTTGATGCCGCCCACGGGGAGGATGAGCCCGCGCAGGGTGATCTCGCCGGTCATGGCCACGTCGGAGCGCACCGGTTTGTTGGTCAAGAGCGACACCATGGAGACGAACATGGTCACGCCCGCCGACGGTCCATCCTTGGGAATGGCGCCCGCGGGAATGTGCACGTGGATGTCGCTGCGCTCGAGCAAACCGTCGTCCAGCCCCAGCCACTTGCTGTGCGCGCGAATGAAGGACAGCGCGGCCTGCGCCGATTCCTTCATCACCTCGCCGAGCTGCCCGGTGAGGACCAGGTTGCCCTTGCCGTTCATGCGCGTGGCTTCGATGAAGAGGATCTCCCCACCCACGGGGGTCCAGGCGAGTCCGGTGGCAACCCCCGCCTCCGCGGTGCGATCTGCGATCTCGGGCAGGAACTTCTGCGGCCCGAGGAAGTCCGGGATGCGCGCCAGGGTGAGGATTTCCTTGGGTTGGGACTTCTCCTCGGCCACCAGCACGGCGACCGCGCGAATGACGTTGGCGACCTCTCGCTCAAGGTTGCGCACACCCGCCTCGCGCGTATAGCTGTCGATGATCTCGCCCACGGCGCTGTCCTCGAAGACCAGACGCTCCTCGGTCAGCCCGTGCTCTTCCACCTGCTTCTTGATGAGGAACTGCTTGGCGATGTTCAGCTTCTCCTCGCGCGTGTAGCCCGGGATCTCGAGGACCTCCAGACGGTCGCGCAAGGCCGGCGGCACGGGGTCCAGGATATTCGCCGTGGCGATGAACATGACCTTCGACAGATCGAACGACACCTCCAGGTAGTGATCCGAGAAGGCGTGGTTCTGCTCGGGATCGAGAACCTCAAGCAGGGCCGCCGCGGGGTCGCCGCGGAAGTCGTGGCCGAGCTTGTCGATCTCGTCGAGCATGAAGACGGGGTTGCTCGACCCGACCTTCTTCATGCCCTGGATGATGCGGCCGGGCAGCGAGCCGACGTAGGTGCGTCGGTGCCCGCGGATCTCGGCCTCGTCNNAGGTACTCGAGGATGCGCTTCTTGACCTTCTCCAGATCGTAGTGATCGGCGTTCAAGATGTCGCGCGCCGCCGGGATGTCGAGCTTGTCCTCGGTGACGATCGACCAGGGCAACTCGACCAGCCATTCGAGGTAGGTCCGCGTCACCGTGTATTCGGCGGAGGACGGCTGCATCACCTTGAGACGCTCGAGCTGCTTGAGCGCGACCTTCTCGCTGTCGCTCGGCATCTTGGCCGCCGCGATCTTCTCCCGGAAATCGTCGAGGTCGCCACCGGTTTCGTCGATCTCGCCCAGCTCCTCCTTNNTGCTGGCGCAGGACGTACTCGCGCTGATTGCGCCCCATTTCTTCCTGCACCTGGGTGTTGATCTTCTCGCGGACTTTCAGCACTTCGTGCTGGCGAGAGAGAAACTGCAGGACGCGGCGCAGGCGCGCCTTGAGGTCGAAGATCTCGAGGATCTCCTGCTTCTCGTCGACCTGCACGTCCAGGTTCGAAGTGATGAGATCCGCGATCTGACCGGGCTCGTTCACGCTGTCGAGCAGCGCGGAGGCCTCCTTGGGCAGCTCGGGCATGAGCTTGATGACCCGCTTGGCGACATCCTTGACGTTGGTGACCAGGGCATCGAGCTCGGTGGAGCTTCCAGACTGATCGGGCAGCACCTGGATCTTCGCCGTCATGTAGGGATCCTGCGTGGCCAGTTCCAGGAGCCGGACGCGGGATACGCCCTGCAGGATGACGGAGAAGCTGTCCTTGGCCAGCTTGATGACCTTGAGAATCCGCGCGGCGCAACCCACGGTGTAGAGGTCCGCCGGCCCCGGCTCCTCGACGCGGGCGTCACGCTGGGTGACGATGCCGATGATGGGCTTTTCCTTGGCGATCGCCTCCTCGACGAGCTTCACCGACTTCTTGCGCCCGACGTCGATGGGGATGATCGAGTTCGGGAAGAGGACGGAATTGCGCAGGGGCAGGATCGGTAGATACTCGGGTATCTCGATGGGCCCTTCGGGGACGGACTTCTTCGGCGGCATTGTGTGGATCGTAGTACGCACCGAACCCGGCTGCGACAAGTTTCGGCAGCGAAATAGTTCTCTCTGGGGAGAAGGGCTGGCCTTTTCGCTGCCGAGGACACAGAGGCTCCGGAGAGCACAGAGTTGAACCGGGCTCCCCTCCGTGACCTCTCCGCCCTCTGCGCCCTCTCCTACCGCCGTTTGTCGGGCTGGCTGGGCTTGGGCACCGCGACGCCCGTGCTGGCATGGCCGGGCGTATTCGCCTCGCGCTTCACGCCGTGGTGGGCCAGGAGCTTGGCCTCGATCTTCTTGGCGATGTCTGGGTGCTCGCGGAGGAACTGCTTGGCGTTCTCCCGGCCTTGACCGATGCGCTCGCCCTCGAAAGCGAACCAGGCGCCGGACTTCTCGACGGCGTTGCATTCCGCCCCCAGGTCGACCAGGTCACCCTCGTGGCTGATCCCCTCACCGTACATGATGTCGAACTCGACCTCGCGAAAGGGCGGCGCCATCTTGTTCTTGACGACCTTCACGCGGGTGCGATTGCCCACGACCTTCTCCCCGTCCTTGAGCGCGCCGACGCGCCGAATATCGAGGCGCACGCTGGCGTAGAATTTCAGCGCGTTGCCCCCCGTCGTAGTCTCGGGATTGCCGAACATCACGCCNNTTGGAGATGGTGCCGGTCAGCTTGCGCAGGGCCTGGCTCATCAGGCGGGCATGCAATCCGACGTGCGAATCGCCCATCTCGCCTTCCAGCTCCGCGCGCGGCGTGAGCGCCGCGACCGAATCGACCACCACGATGTCGACGGCGCCCGAGCGCACCAGCATCTCGGTGATTTCCAGCGCCTGCTCGCCATGATCGGGCTGCGACACCAGGAGGTCGTCGGTCTTCACCCCCAGCTTGCGCGCGTACCCCACGTCGAGCGCATGCTCGGCGTCGACGAAGGCGCAGATGCCACCCGTGCGTTGCGCCTGCGCCACGACGTGCAGGGCGAGCGTGGTCTTGCCCGATGACTCCGGCCCATAGATTTCGACAATGCGCCCGCGCGGCAGCCCGCCCATGCCCAGCGCGATGTCGAGCCCAATCGAGCCAGTGGGCACCACGTGGACCTCGGGTGGCGCGAGGTCCTCGCCCAGCCGCATGATGCTGCCCTTGCCGAACTGCTTCTCGATGGTCGAAACCGCCAGCTCGATGGCCCGATCACGCCCCGCATCGCGGCCGGCGGGCGCCTTGCCCCCGTCCGCCTTGGCTTCCTTGTGCTCGCTTCGCTCCTGAATCGGCATGTCTTGTCTCCAATTGTACGCAAGAACCCTGGGAGGGTTCTTGCCATCTCCCGCGATGAGGTCCGTCGGGCAAAGCCCGCCGTCCCTCACGCGGATAACCCGGTCTATGTGAAATAGCGGCGTGCCAGATCGAGCGCGAAGTAGGCCGCAGCCCTCCGAATGCGCTCGCGGTCGCCGGAAAAGAGCTTGGTCACCGATTTCGTGGGGCGCGGCCCGGCAATGGCGAAACAAACCGTGCCCGCAGCCTTGTCACCCGCCGGGCGAGCGCCTGGCGAAACCGGCCGGCCGTCCATCCGGTTGCCCGCGACACCCGTGATGGCGACCGCGATGGTCGCGTTCGCCACCTTGCGCGCCCCCTCGGCCATGGCGCGGGCGCAGGGCTCACTGACCGCCCCGTGCTCGCTCAGTACCTCCGCGGGCACGGAGAGCAAGCTCGTCTTGAGCTCGTTGCTGTAGGCCACCACCCCGCCGCGAAAGAAATCGCTCGACCCGGGCTCGGAGGTGATGAGCTCGCCAGCGTAGCCGCCGGTGCAGGATTCGGCCAGGGCCAGGGTCGCGCCGGCCTCGCGCAGCGTCCGGCCCACCACCATGGGGAAGGTCTCCCCGTCGGTGCCGTAGACGCCCTGTCCAATGCGCTTGCGCAGCTCATGGTCGATCTGATCGAGCACGGCCTGGCTCTTCGCGGGGTCGTCGGTGCGAACGACGACCTTGACGTGATTCTCCGGCGCGGCCGTGCGGAAATGCACCGTCGCCTCCGGAATGCCCTCGACCAGCCCGACCAGACGATGGTCGATGTGCGATTCACCCATGCCGTAGACGTGAAAAGAGCGCACCGCCGCCCTGGGCAGGCCGTGCGCGGCCACACGCGCGACCAGGCGGGGCATGCAGTGGGCGGTGAAAATGCTTTCCATCTCGCGGGGAATGCCGGGCAAGAAGTACGCCTCGGCCCCGCCGATGTTCACGCAGAAGCCGGGCGCAATGCCCGCCGCGTTCGGAAAGGCCTGCGCGCCCGCGGGCACCCGCACCTGCCGCAGATTGTTCGGGGTGAGCGCGAAGCCGTGGGCGGAAAAGCGCTCCTTCATCGCTTCGAGCGAGGACGCGTGCTCTGCCGCCGCGACACCTGTGAGGTCGCACACTACTTCCACCGTCCGGTCGTCCTCGGTGGGCCCCAGCCCCCCGGTGGCCACGATCACGGAAACTTCGCCGGCCAGACTCTCGAGGGCGGAGCGGATGTCGGCCGGGCGATCGGAAACCACCCGATGCGCCCGCACGTCGTAGCCCGCGTCGAACAACCGATCCGAGAGAAACACGGAGTTGGTGTTCATGATCTCGCCGCGCAGGATCTCGTCACCGATGGCGAGGATAGCTGCCGTTCCCGGTGGCAGCGTGGCCGTGCCCGGCGGTGCCTTCGCCGGCGAGACCGCACCCTTGGTTGAAACGACGCTGGACTTGCTCCGCGCCGCGGCCACGCCCTTGCCGGACTTGGTCGCGGGCGATGTGGCGCGGCGACCAGCGCCCGCAGCGCTGGTCGGTTTTGTGCGCGCTAGGCTGGCGGTGCCCCGACGGAACTTAGACATTTGTTCAGTACCTTAGCGAGGGCACTTGCCCCAGTCAATAACCACGAACAGAATGTGAACGTTCATTTTACAAGGTTGACAAGGGGCCACCTCCGACGGTCAACTGTCCCCTGCAGCTCATGCGCATTCGCTACGCCGCCAAGACCGATCAAGGACTCAAGCGAAACCACAATGAGGACTACTTCTGCCTCATCGAGGAGGAGCAGCTCTTCCTCGTGGCGGATGGCATGGGTGGACATGCCTGCGGCGAGGTCGCCTCCAAGATGGCGGCGGANNTACAAGATGGACCACACGCTCTCGGTCCTTGAGAATCGCTTGAACGTCGGCATCCGCCTGGCCAACAAGAAGATCCACGAGTCGGCCGCGAAGGACGTACGGCTCAATGGCATGGGCACCACGGTAGTCATCGGCCAGATCGCCGACGATCGCTTCTACGTCGCCCACGTGGGCGATTCGCGCTGCTACCGCGTCCGGGGCGGGCAGATCAAGCAGGTCACCCGCGACCACTCACTGCTCGAGGACTACAAGGAAGCGCGCCCCGGCATGAGCGACGAGGAGCAGCGCAAGTTCCCGCACAAGAACGTCATCACCCGCGCCCTCGGCATGCGCGACACCGTACAGGTCGACATCAGCTCCGAGGAGATCCAGGACGGCGACATCTACCTTTTGTGCTCGGATGGCCTGTCGGGCATGGTCCCAGACCCCGCCCTGCTCGAACACCTGAAGGTGGGCGGGGATCTCGACGCAGCCGTGGGCGAGTTGGTCGTCGCCGCCAATGCCGCGGGCGGCGTCGACAACATCACGGTGCTGGTGTTGGAGTGCCGGCTGAACTAGAGGTGCAATCTGGTTTGATCGCGTAGGCGGAGGCGGGCTCGGCCCGCCGTAGCCAGGGCGCGGGAGGGTTTGGGAACCCTTTCAGGGTTCCCATCACAAACGCGTAGGCGGAGGGGGGCTCTGCCCGCCGCAGCCAGAGCGCGGGAGGGTTTGGGAACCCTCCCAGGGTTCCCATCAGAAACTGGAACAGAACCGTACCTGGATCGCCTCGCTGCCGCGCGGGCCCTGGCGCTTCCACACGGCGAAATGGGCCTTGGCCGCATGCTTGCTGAGAA
>PNBO01000443.1:7287-11720 GCA_003136095.1 Myxococcales bacterium | reverse complement strand
TCCTGTTCACCAAACCCAAGGCTTCCCAGCGCCAGGGCTATCTGCGCATCGACAAGAACCTGTGGTTCTACGATCCCTCGGTGGGCAAGTGGGAGCGGCGTACCGAGCGCGAGCGCATCGGCGGCACCAACTCACGGCGCTCGGATTTCGACGAGTCGCGGTTGGCCGAGGAATACGAGCCCGAGGACAACGGCGAGGCCAAGTTGGGCGCCTACACAGCGCAGGTGATGACGTTGAAAGGCAAGCCGGACATCGATCTGGCGTTTCCGGTCATCAAGCTGTGGGTCGACAAGGAAACCAGGAACGTGCTCAAGCGCCAGGAGTTCGCGCTGTCAGGACGCCTGCTGCGCACGTCGTACTATCCCAAGTGGAAGAAGGCATACAGCGAGTCGAAGAAGATGGACGTGTGGTACCCGGAGGAAATGCGCTTCTACGACGAGGTCGAGAAGGCGAACTCGACGCTGATCCTGGTCAAGGCCGTGGACATGAAGCCGCTCGAGGCGAACCTGTTCACCAAGGCCTGGCTGGAGAGCAAGAGCCGATGAGGCGGGAAGGGGTGGTAGTGTACCCCTCACCTGTCGCGCTGTGCGCGCCGGCCTCTCCCCGGAGGGGAGAGGCGGGATCCGGTCCCCTCACCCCGCGTTCGCGCGGGGAGAGAGCGAGGGTGAGGGGCACCACCTTCAGGGCAGGGGTCATCGCGTTCTTCACCCTAGCTATTTTCTTGGCCGGCACCGCGCGCGCGCAGGATCGCCCAGCGGAGGAGGAGATGTTCGGGGGGGCGCGGCAGGGGGAGACGGCGGGGACGGCCACGTCTACGACCACGTCTACGGCCACGGCCACAGCCACCGCCACAGCCACGACCACGGCCACGTCTACGACCACGCACACCTCCACGCCTGCGGCTGGGGCTCCGGCCACGGACAGTCGGGATGTGCTGAATCTGGGGAATTCCACCGCCGGTCCTCAGCTCTCGACCGATATCGCCCCGGAGGATCCGCTACGCATCGGCGGACAGTTGTACTGGCGGCTGATGAGCACGGCGGGGCAGGGGCAGAACCCGCGTAACTGGGGCCTGTCGGCGCCGGCGCTGCTCGATGTCTACATGGATGCGCGGCCGAACGAGCGGGTGCGCGCCTTCGTGCTCGGCCGCATGTTCTACGATCCCACGCTACCGCCGAATGGCACGACCGCAGCGAGCTCCGGCTCAGGCACGCCGACGAATGTCGTTTCCACCTCGGGCAGCTCGGTGCAAAGCAGCGACTCGACGAGCGCGAACCTCTTCACCCAGCCGACGCGTGGCCCGAGCGTGCTGCTCGACCAGCTGTGGTTGCGGTTCGATCTCCTGCACACGGTCTTCGTGACCGCGGGTAAGCAGCACGTGCGGTGGGGGACGGCGCGCTTCTGGACGCCGACCGACTACCTGCACATGCAGCCGCGCAACCCGCTGCTGCCGTTCGACGCGCGTTCTGGCGTCACGATGCTGAAGCTTCACCTGCCCTGGGAGGAGCGCGGTTGGAACTTCTATGCCTACGCCCTGCCCGAGAACCTCGACGCGACGGCGACCGTGGGCAAGGTCGCGGCCGCGTCGCGGGTGGAGGTCGTGCTCGGGTCCTTCGAGGCGGGGGCCGGGGTCTTTGGCCGGCAAAACAGCAAGGCGAAGTTTGCCGGCGACGTTTCCTTCGGCGTGTGGGACCTCGACTTCTACGGCGAGGTCGCGGTCCGCAACGCGGCCGATGTCGACTTCGTCCACTACCATGGCAGCGATGGGACGATCGATTGCAGTGCGCTCCCGGCCGGGTCGCTGCTTTCACCGTACTACTCCGTCGCGCGCGGCGCAGGCTGGAAGCCGCAGGCGACGGGCGGGCTGTCGTACACGCGCCAGTACGCCGACAAGGACACCTTCACGATCGGGGCCGAGTACTTCTACAACGGCCTCGGCTACTCGAACGTGAAGGACTACCTCGGGCTGTTTGCTCTCTCGCAGACGATGGCCAACCCGGCGGCCTTCTTCTATCTGGGGCGCCAGTACCTTGGCGTGTTCGCGACCGCGCCGGCACCCTATTCCTGGGATCTACACTCCTTCACCCTCTCCACCCTGGCGAACCTGAGCGACCGATCCGGCATCACGCGGCTCGACTATTCCTACACCCTGCTCACCCACATCCGTTTCGAGGCCTACGGGGCGGTCCACTGGGGGCAGCAGCACGGCGAGTTCCGCCTGGGCTTCAACAGCAACGACCTACCATGTCCGCCGAGCGTCCCCATCGTCCTCCCTCCCGCGCTCTTCGACATCGGGGTGGGGCTGCGCGTCGCAATCTAGGGTCCGGCTTTTCCCGCGTTGGGACTTGACGGCGTGGCCTGGATGCTGCACCTTCTTGCCTCTCACACGTGATGCGGGGTGGAGCAGCCTGGTAGCTCGTCGGGCTCATAACCCGAAGGTCCCAAGTTCAAATCTTGGCCCCGCTACTATAATTTCGCGNNGCGTGGGCAAGCCCGTCAAGCACCACGGCAAGTGGCGCATCCGTTGGTTGGATGAGAACGGCCACGGTTACCGAGCAGATGGCGCTCCTGGGCAGCCGTCCGAACCCCGCCATGGTCGGTGCACGCTTCCTGCTCGCGCCTGGGAGGTTCTACGAGAACGCGATCATCGGGTTTGAGCCCTTCGACAGCCTCAAGGAGATCACCGACGAGGCCCGCTCGGCTGCAGGCGCCTTGATCGAGGAAGGCGCGAGCACGGAGAAGCCCCGAACGTTCATCTTCATCAACAACCGGCTGGAAGGCAGCGCACCGTGGACGATCAAGGCGTTGATCGACGCCAGACGTGAGGTTCTGCGGCGCCGGCTCGGGACGTAGGTTCAGGACGGGTGCGACCGGCGAGTGTGCGGCAGATCTCATTTCGCGCTCGGAAGGTGCAGCCGCGCATGCTCTTGGTGCGGGTCTTTCGGTATTCTTCCCTGCATGCGAATGTCGATTGCCACCACTTGGGTTATCGCTCTGGCGGGCGGAGCAGGAATCCTGCCGATTGGATGCGGGAACATTGCGGGTAGCTCCCACAAGGACGCGGCACAGGCTCTCGATGCTCCGATTTTGTCCGGCGGGACGATCGGAACGGGGGGCGTACGCGGTACCGGCGGCGCCACGGCTGCGGGCGGCTCGGGAGGAACTGCCCTGGGCGGCACGACCGGCACGGGCGGGAGCACTACGAGCGGCACCGGTGGGCGCAGTACCGGCGGCCCGACCACCGGCGGTAGCGGCGGGACCATCACGGGCGCAGGCGGCGCGCGCACAGGCGGGACAGTTGGCAGCGGCGGGGCCGGCACGGGTGGCGTGGTTGGCACCGGCGGCGCTGGCGAAGGCGGGCGCTCGGCGGTCGACGCTCCGGCCGGTAGCGGCGGGTTCGCCGGGCAGACAGGCGGCACGATTGGCAACGGTGGAGCTGTCGGTACCGGCGGCACAGGTGGCGCTGGCGGTGGCGATGCTGGTGGTATGACCGGAAGGGATGCAGCAGCGGGCGTAGACGGTTCATCCGGCACGGGAGGCGCCGGTGGAACGGGCGGGACTCCGTACGGTGCCGGGTGCGGGTCTGCGCTAGACTGCACGCTCTTTTCGGATTGCTGCACATGCACCGTGATACAGGTCGGTGCACTCATGCCATCGTGTGGTACGACTTGCGACCAATCGACCTGCGCGGCCCGAGGCATCGGCGACAACGAGGTCGCGTGCGTCTCAGGCCGCTGTGTGATCAGCCGCTCGTGCAATGTGAACACGGTCTCGTGCAACATTGCCCCACCTTCGTGCCCGGCTGGGCAAGCCCCTCTGGTCAAGGGTGCCTGCTTTTCGGGAGGCTGCGTTCCTGTGGCTCAGTGTAGTGAGGTGGCCTCGTGTTCCGTCTGTGTTGCCGCGGGGCTGGCCTGCGTGACACATCAGACTCTACCAACCTCCTACCACTGTGTCTCAACGCCCACGGGGTGCTCCGACTACCCCTCTTGCGGATGCATGAGCGTCTGTCTCGGGGCGCTGTCCTGCCTGGACCAGTACAGCACCAACCTGACGTGCATGTGTCCAGAGTGCTGACGGCCTGATCACTGCGTGCGTCGGCATTAATCAAGGTGGAAACAACCTCGGAAAAGCGCGGGTTGCAGATCTCGCCGAACGCGGTGCCGTTTCTGTTCGTGTACTCGATTTCGTTAACCTTGACCATACGGGTCGATCGCCCGGGGCGCGATCGGAACGCCGCGCTTCTGCGAGTTCCTCTCCACTCCAGATCCGCCATCGTCGTGATGAGTGGACGGAGAGGAGTTGGAGCACGCTGAAAACGCCGCGAACAACGTCAGCGCAAGAAGACATGAACGCAATCGGTTGATGATCATGCGGCTCCCCGTTATCTAGAACGGGACGTCGCGATCGTACGCTCGCGGAGCAGGGAAGTGAAG